>NZ_JBSGUS010000010.1:0-194335 GCF_053608045.1 Kribbella sp. NPDC055071 | reverse complement strand
CCCGGGCGCCCCCGGGGGTTGGGTTACCCGTTGTGGGTTTGGGGCTTCGGGTCCGGGGCCGGGGGGGCCGGGCCCCTCCCCCCCCCCCCCCCGCGGTCCGGCCTCACTGGGAGCCGGCGGGCTTCAGGTTCAGGATGATCTGCAGAGCGTTCTGCTGCGTCGGCTGCGCCGGCGCGTACTGGTTCTGCTCGTCCGGCCAGCCGATCCAGTTCTTCACGCTGTACAGACCGCCGACGTTGGACGCCGAGGTGGGGATGACCGGCATCTGGTCGACCATGATCTTCTGCAGCGTGTTCAGCGCGGTGGTACGGGCGGAGTCGTCGGCCGCATTGGCGTACTCGTCCAGCGCCTTGGTCGCCTCCGGGCTGTTGAACCGGCCGTAGTTGCCGCTCACGCCACCCTTGCCGACCGGCTTGAGGATCTTGCCGTCCATGATGTTCTGGTAGATGTCGAACGGCGTCGCGCCGCCGTTGGTCCAGTGCATCGCGGCGTCGAAGTTGCCGGTGTCGATGTTCTTGAACCACGCGTCCTGGTTGGCCTTGTCGACGGTCGCCTTGATGCCGATCGTGGACAGGTTGTCCTTGATGATCTCCAGGTCGGTCTGGTAGTCCGACCAGCCGGCCGGGTCGGTCAGCGTGATCGTGACCGGCTTGCCGGTCTTGTCCTTCAGGACGTCGCCCTCGAGCTTGTAACCGGCCGCGGCCAGGTCCGACTTGGCACCGTCGACGTCGACCGTGTGGTTCTTGTCCTTGAACTCCGGCGCGATGAACGACTCACCGGCCGGGGTCGGGATGCCCGTGATGGACTCGACCTTCGGGTAGAAGTACCCGGCCTCACCCTGCTGGAAGATGTCGTCGCGGTTGATGACCTTGTCCATCGCCCGGCGCAGCGCCGGGTCGTCGAACGGCTTGCGGGTGGTGTTGATCCACAGGCCGTGGATGCCGAGGTTCGCCGGGAACCACAGCTTGTGGTTCTTCGGGTCCTTGTCCTGGTACACGGCCTTCACGTTCGGGACGAAGACGAAGCTCCACTCCGACGAGCCGTTGGCCAGGGCGGTGGTCTGCGCGTTGTTGTCGTTGTACGACGTGTACCGCAGCTCCTTCACCTTCGGCAGGTCCTGCCAGTACGAGTCGCGCAGCGTCAGCGTGGTCGTCTGCGGGGTGAACGACTTCACCGTGTACGGACCGGTGCCGATCGGGCTCTTCAGCGGGTCCAGGGTCGGGTCCTTCAGCGTCGACCACTGGTGCTTCGGTACGACGAAGACCGTCAGGATCTTGTTCTGGTTGGTGAACTGGGACCGCTTGAAGGTCAGGTCGACCTTGTTGCCGGTGGTGGCGATGGTGTCGTACGGGATCGCGTCGGTGTTCAGCGCGTCGTGGTCCTTGCGCAGCTGGAACGTGTAGGCGACGTCCTCGGCGGTCATCGGCTGGCCGTCGGACCACTTCACCCCGTCACGGATCGTGAACGAGAGCTTGGTGAAGTTCGCGTCCCACTTCCACTCCGTGGCCAGCCACGGCTTGCCGGCCTCGGTGGGCTTGATGCCGTTGATCATCACCAGCGGCTCGAAGATCATCCAGCGGTAGCCCAGCGAGGCGCCCGCGGAGGAGCCGAGGAACGGGTTGTGGTTCTCGGTCTGCGGCCCGTTCGGCATGCCGATGTTCAGGACGGTCGCGGCGTTGCCGGTCCCGCTGTTGGCGTTGTTGTTCCCGTCCCCGTTACTACAGGCAGCCAGGGTGGCTGCCGCGAGCAGGCCCGCTAGGGCCAGCGCGACAGTGCGTCGTGCTCGCATCGGTTCCTCCTGTGTATCTGTTGGCGGATGGCTCACACCTGAGCCTTGTGAGCCAGTGCATGGTGGCGTGAGAACGCTCTCATGGGAAGAGCGAACGCCTTGGCGAAACGAAATCGTGAGGGGTACGCCGGCGGCGGAGCAGGGGCAGCTGCCCCGCCGCCGGAGCTATCAGTAGGACCGGGACCTGGGGGCGGGGTGAGTCCTGGTGGTGACGATCGGAGCGGTTGAACTGCGGACGACGAGCGTCGTCGGCAGCACTTGGGGAGCGTTCGGCAGCGGGGTACCGCCGAAGTAGCCCATCAGCATCCGGGCCGCCGCCTGACCCATCTGGCGCATCGGCTGATGCACCGTGGTCAGGGGAGGCTCGGTGTGTTCGGCGTACGGGATGTCGTCGAACCCGACCACCGACACGTCGTTCGGCACGTTCCGCCCGGTCTCCCGGACGGCCTGGATGGCGCCGCCCGCGGAGAGGTCGTTGTGGGCGAAGATCGCGTCGAACCCGAGTCGCTGGTCGAGCGCGTACTGGACGCCGCCGCGTCCGGACTCGTGGGTGAAGTCGCCTTCGAACACGAGTCTCGGGTCGAGCTCGGCGCCGGCCTTCGCGTAGGTGTCGCGGAAGCCGTCGAGGCGTTCGTGGGTGCAGCCGAAGCGTTCGACGCCGGTGATCACCAGTGGCCGGCGACGACCGAGCTCCAGCAGGTGCCGGGCGGCGGACTCGCCGCCGGCGTAGTTGGTGGTGGCGACGGACGGGAACTGCGGACGGTGGTCGCGGTCGTCGATCAGCACGACCGGCAGCCCCCGCGCATGGAGTTGCTCGATGTAGGTGAGGGTGCCTTCCGGCTCGATCACCAGCAGGCCGTCGAACGACTGGGCCGAGACCTGGGACGCGAACTGGTGCATCGACTCCTCACCCCGGTTGAAGGTGAAGAGCAGCAGTCCGTATCCCTCGCTCTCGACCACGTCGACGGCGCCCTGCAGCACCTCGCCCATCCAGGGCCAGGTGAGCGACGGGACAAGCATCCCGACGACCCGGGTCCGGCCGCGGGCCAGGCCGACCGCGCGGGCACTCGGCACGTACCCGAGCTCGGCGATCACCTGGCGGACCCGCTCGGCGGTGCGCAGGTCGAGCTCGCCCTTGCCGTTGAGAACGCGTGACACGGTCGTTTTGCTGACGCCGGCACGCGCCGCGACATCGGCGATGGTGATCGACACGCTGTGTACTCCTCTCGGGCGGGAAAGGGGGTGAATGGCGCCGGAACCGGTTTCGGAAGCGGTTCCGTGTAGTGAAGCCGAGGCAGGGATGTGTCGTCAATCACAGGGTGGTAACGAATCGCGACTTAATTCATGATCTGGACGAAGGTCCCCCTTCCGGCCCGCGGTGCGTCATGATGAACTCTGGACGAGTGCCCTGGCCGAGGGCTGGAGCAGGGGGAGAAGCATGGATCTTCGGCGGACCCCTGTGCGCACCACCGTGCGCGACATGCGGCGGTCCAATCGGTCGGTGATCCTGTCCGGCATCTACCGCGACGGCCCGCTGAGTCGCCAGGAGTTGAGTGTTCGCACGTCGCTGAGTGCCGCGAGTGTGAGCAATCTGGTCGGTGAGCTGATCGCCGAAGGTGTTGTCGAGGAGGCCGGCTCGGTCGAGTCCGAAGGCGGACGGCCGCGCGTGCTGTTGCGGGTGTCACCGACGTTCCGGTACGTCGTCGGCGCCGAAGTCGGTGAGACACGCATCCGCGTCGAGCTCTTCGATCTGTCCATGATCGTGCTCGCGACCGTCGACTATCCGATCGTCGAACCGCAGCCGTCGGTGGTCGTCAAGCACGTCCTGGAAGGGCTTTCGACCGTGATCGCCGCGGCCGGCGTGCGGTCCGAGGCGATCCTCGGACTCGGCGTCGCGGTCTCCGGCGTGGTCGAGGGAAACGCCGTCGTCGATGCTCAGTCGCTCGGGTGGGACGCCGTACCGCTCGGACAGATGCTTGCCGAGGGCACCGATATTCGGATCCATGTGGACAACGGCGCGAACATGCTCGGCCAGGCCGAGATGTGGTTCGGCGCCGGTCGCGGTGCGACGGACGCGGTCATCGCGCTGGTCGGATCCGGCGTCGGATCGGCCCTGATCGCCGGCGGGACCGGCTACCGCGGGACCCGCAGCAGTGCGGGCGAGTGGGGCCACATGACGATCGCGTACGGCGGACGCCGGTGCCGGTGTGGAGCCGAGGGGTGCCTGGAGGCGTATGTGGGCGCGGAAGCCGTGCTCGACCGCTACCGGCAGGCTGGTGGATCGTTGGCCGCCGTCGACGAGGAAGCGGCGTACGTCGAGCTGCTGGAGTCGGTCGGTACGTCGGGGCTCGCGGCAACGATCGTGGACGAGACGATCGGGTATCTCGCCGCCGGCTTCGCGAACCTGGTCAACCTGGTGAACCCGGAGCGGATCGTGCTCGGGGGTTGGGCCGGCCTGATGCTGGGCGAGCGGTATCTGCCCGAGCTGCGGGAGGCGGTCGGTCGGCACGCGCTCCGGTTGCCGTACTCGCAGGTGTCCATCGAGCTGTGTGAGCTCGGTCGGGACGCCGTCGCGCTTGGTGCGGCGACCCTGCCGGTGTTGCGGTTGCTGAGCGACGGCGGCGTCGTACCACCGCCGTCGCCCAGCGTGCGTTGAGTTTCTAGGACACGGTCCACTTCTGGTTGGCGCCGCCGCTGCAGGTCCAGATCTGCGTCGGGGTTGCGTTGGCGGAGTTGTTGCCGGTGACATCGAGGCACTTGTTCGCCTGTGGATTCACCAGGTCTTTCGCTGCGCTGTAGGTCCATTGCTGGGCCGCGTTGCCGTTGCAGCTCGCTATCTGAACCCGTGTCCCGTCGGCGGTCCCGGCGTTCGCGACGTCGAGGCACTTGCCGAGGGCACGGATCGTCCCGTCACCGGGACGGGTCCACTGCTGGGCACCGGTGCCGTTGCAGTCGTAGAGCTGGACGCTCGTGCCGTCGGCGGAGTTGGCGCCGGCGACGTCCAGGCACTTGCCGGCCAGACCGGTGATCTGACCGTTCCCGCCGCTACTGCCGAGCGTCGAGACGCGGACGTAGTCGACCGTCATCGTCTGCGGCATCACCGTCGAGCCGTCGGGGTAACCGGGCCAGTAGCCGCCGACCGCGACGTTCAGGATCATGAAGAACGGGTGGTTGTAGACCCAGGTGTTGCCGTTCAGGTCCGCCGGCGTACGGCGCTGGTACTGGACGCCGTCGACGAACCAGGTGATCGAGTCCGGCGCCCAGTCGACGCGGTAGGTGTGGAAGTCGTTGCGGAACGGCTGACCGTTCGGAGAGTTGTACGCCGCGCCGATGCCGTTGGCGCCGGAGTAGCCCGGGCCGTGGATCGTGCCGTGCACGGTGTTCGGCTCGCGGCCGATGTTCTCCATGATGTCGATCTCGCCGTCGTTCGGCCAGTTGCCGCCACCCAGCATCCAGAACGCCGGCCAAACCCCTTGGGTACCAGGGATTTTGATCCTGGCCTCGAAGCTGCCGTAGGTCTGGGTGAAGGTCTGGGCGGTGAGCAGCCGGGCCGAGGTGTACTGGCACGGGCCGTAGTGACACTGGTAGCCCGCGTTCTCCTGGCGGGCGGTGATCACCAGGTTGCCCTGGCCGTCGAGCGCGGAGTTGCGCGTGCTGTTGGTGTAGTACTCGCGCTCGTCGTTGCCCCAGCCGGAGCCGCCGATGTCGTAGCGCCACTTGGCGGGATTGGGGGCCTGGCCGGCCGGGCCGTCGAAGGTGTCCTCCCAGACCGTCGCCGTCGCCGCGTTGGCGGCTTCCTGCTGGGCCTGGGCGGGTGCTTGCAGAAGGGAGGTGCCGATCATTGCGGCACCGATCGCGATCACGGTCGCGACGCGGGAACGCCTCATAATGCCTCATTTCTCGCGGGGGCGGACGGGAGACAGGGCTCGAGGGGGAGCCTGCGGTGAGAACGCTCCCACGTCAAGCCCATGCTGGTTCCGGGACTAAATAAAAGACCTGAAAAAAGTCGGCGTACGGCGTTGACACGCGGGATTCACCGATGGTTACCTCATGGTGACCACCGGTTGCGGCGCGGGCAGACGCCGACAACACCTCTCGCTGTCCCCAAAACCCTTTAGAACAAGGGAGATCCGCCCATGCCCGGACTTCGTCGCGCCCGCCCCCCATCCTGGCGACGACGCCTCCTCACGGTCGCCACCGCCGCCTTGTGCGTGGCCGCCGCGGGACTTGGTTTCGGCACCGCGCCGCCCGCCCAGGCCGCCGGTGAGCAGGTCAACATCTGGCTGACCACCACCAACGACGCGGCCGGTCAGAACGTCACCCGCGGCCTGCAGCAGCAGACGCCGGTCGCCTTCGGCCCGGCCGGCGGTTCGGCCAATCAGACGATCACCGTCAACGAGAACACGACGTACCAGTCCTTCGAGGGCGGCGGTGCGTCGTTCGCCGACAGTTCCGCCTGGCTGCTGAACAGCAGCAACACCATCTCCGCGGCGACGCGCAACCAGGTGATGAAGGATCTGTTCGACCCGGTCAACGGGATCGGGCTGGCCTTCATCCGCAACCCGATGGGTGCCTCGGACCTGGCCCGGTTCAACTACTCGTTCGACGACACGTGCTGCGACCTCAACGACTTCAGCATCAACCACGACCTCGCCGACGTCGTACCGCTGACCAAACAGGCCAAGCAGCTCAACCCGGCGGTCAAGGTGATGGGCTCGCCGTGGAGCGCGCCGGCCTGGATGAAGGACAACAACAACTTCACCCACCGCGGCTGGCTGAAGGCCGAGTACTACCCGATGTACGCGCAGTACTTCGTCAAGTACATCCAGCAGAACGAGGCCCAGGGCAACCACATCGACTACGTCTCGGTGCAGAACGAGCCGACCTGTTGTGGCACCGACGACACCGGCTACGCGTCGATGAACTGGAACGGCTCGGGCCTGCTCGAGTTCACCAAGAACAACCTGTTCCCGGCGCTGCATGCCGCGGGACTCAGCACCAAGGTGCTGATCCTCGACTACAACTGGGGCAACTACAACGACCTTGGCTCGGTCCCGATCGCGGACGCGACCCTGCGCAACGACCCGAACTTCGGCGGCATCGCCTGGCATGGGTACGGCGGCGACGTGAACCTGCAGACGCAGATCCACAACCAGTACCCGAACGTGAACGCCTACATGACCGAGCACTCCGGCGGTACGTGGATCGCGAACCAGCAGACCGAGGACATGAACAACCTCGTCGACTACACCCGCAACTGGGACAAGTCGTGGGTCAAGTGGGGTCTCGCGCTGGACCAGAACCACCTGCCGTACGTCGGGGCCGGGTGCAACGTGTGCACCGGACTGGTGACGGTGCAGCGCGGCGGTAGCCGTGCGGGCCAGGTGGACAAGACGATCGAGTACTACACGATGGGTCACCTGACCAAGTTCGTGAAGCCGGGCGCGCTGCGGATCGACTCGACCGCGAACAGCTCGGTGAAGAACGTGGCCTGGAAGAACCCGGACGGTTCGAAGGCGCTGATCGCCTACAACACCACCGGCAGCTCGCAGTCGGTGCGGGTGAACTGGGGTTCGCAGTCGTTCGTCTACACGCTGCCCACCAAGACCTCCGCGACCTTCACCTGGGCCGGTACGCAAGGTGGTGGCGGTGGAGGTACCACTGGCGCGATCACCGGGCTGGCCGGAAAGTGCATCGATGTTGCCGCAGGCAACAGCGCGGACGGGACCGCGGTGCAGCTGTACGACTGCAACGGTTCGACCGCGCAGCAGTGGAGCCGGCCGGGCGACGGAACGGTCCGGGCCCTGGGCAAGTGCCTCGACGTGAACGCCGGCTCGGTGGCCGACGGTGCTCGCGTCCAGCTGTACTCCTGCAACGGGAGCGCGGCTCAACAGTGGACTTATACGAGTGGGAGAGATCTGGTGAATCCGCAGGCGAACAAGTGTCTTGACGTCACCGGCAACAACTCCGCGAACGCGACCCCGTTGCAGATCTGGACCTGCACGGGCGCGGCGAACCAGAAGTGGAACGCCTGATGCGCCGGCTGGCGGCAGCTGCCGCGGCGCTGGTGCTCGGTGCCGGCCTGCTGATGGCGGCGTCTCCCGCGCAGGCAGCGACCGGCGCGATCACCGGCCTGGCCGGGAAGTGCGTGGACGTCGCCGCGGCGAACTCCGCGGACGGCACGCAGGTGCAGATCTACGACTGCAACGGGTCTGCTGCTCAGCAGTGGTCCCGGTCGAGTGACGGTACGGTCCGGGCCCTGGGCAAGTGTCTGGATGTCAGCGCGGGATCGGTTGCCAACGGCGCCAAGATCCAGCTCTACACCTGCAATGGTTCGGCTGCGCAGCAGTGGACGTACTCGGCCGCCAAGGACCTGGTGAACCCGCAGGCGAACAAGTGCCTCGATGTCACCGGCAACAACTCGGCCAACTCGACGCCGTTGCAGCTCTGGACCTGCACGGGCGCGGCGAACCAGAAGTGGAACGCGCCGGCCTCCGACGACGGGCCGCCGCCGACCGGTGGTGCGCCGATGGCGGCAGCGCCGTACCTGTATGAAGGGTGGGGGAGCCCGCCCAACCCGGCGACGGTGATGAGTGCGTCCGGCGTGAAGTGGTTCACGATGGCGTTCATCCTGTCCAACGGGTACTGCAACCCGCAGTGGGACGGCGGTCGTGCGCTCACCGGTGGGGCCGACCAGGCGGCGATCAACACGATCCGGTCCAACGGTGGTGACGTCGTGGTCTCGTTCGGTGGCTGGTCCGGGAACAAGCTGGGTCAGAGCTGTGGGACCGCGAGTGAGTTGGCGGCGGCGTACCAGAAGGTCATCAACGCGTTGTCGCTGAAGGCGATCGACATCGACATCGAGGACCAGGAGGTCGCCCAGGCCGGTCCGCGGCAGAAGGTCATCGACGCGCTGAAGATCGTCGAGCAGAACAACCCGGGGATCACGACGTACATCACCTTCGGTACGACGACCTCCGGGCCGGACGGGAACGGCCAGGACCTGATCCGCCGCGGCGCGGCCTCCGGGCTGAACCTCGACGGTTGGGTGATCATGCCGTTCGACTTCGGTGGTGGCTCGACGAACATGGGCACGCTGACCCGGCAGGCTGCTGACGGCCTGAAGAACCAGGTCAAGTCGGCGTACGGTCTGACCGACGACGCCGCGTACCGCAAGATCGGGATCTCCTCGATGAACGGGATCACCGACGTCGCCGGTGAGCGCGTCAACCTGTCCGACTTCGAGTCGATGCTCTCGTACGCCACGGAGCACCACCTGGCCCGCTTCACCTTCTGGTCGGTCAACCGGGACCGCCCCTGCACCGGCGGCCCCGCCGACTCCTGCAGCGGCGTCTCCCAAGCCAACTGGGACTACACCAAGGTGATCGGGCGGTACCGCGGGTAGTAGAGGCAGTACTGCAGGCCATCACAATCGGCCCGCGGTGGGTGCGCGTACGCGTGCACTCGTCGCGGGCCGACGATTGTGATGGCCTGGGTGTCGGGGGTTTGACTCTCCGGTTACCGGAGGGTGGATGGTTGTCCCATGACGGCGACGGTGACGGTGGGGGAGTTTTCGCGGCTGACTCATTTGAGTGTGAAGACGCTGCATCACTACCACGAGATCGGCTTGTTGGCGCCGGTCTCGGTGGACCCCGCCTCGGGGTATCGGCGGTACGGGACCGGGCAGGTGGAGACGGCTCTGCTGATCCGGCGGCTGCGGGAGTTGCGGATGCCGCTGCCGGACGTCCGGGCCGTGGTGTCGGCGTCCGACGGAGCCGCCCGTGAAGAGACGTTGCGGGTGCACCTGGATCGGATGGAGCGAGAGCTCACGCACACCCGCGAAGTGGTCGCGTCGCTGCGGGAGATGCTCACGTTGGAGCCGGTGGGACTCTCGGTGGACTACCGGTTCATTCCGGCGTTCCGCGCGTACGGGATCACCGATCGGGTCAGCCGCGACGACATCGGCCCGTGGTGCGACGACGTCTTCGGCCGGCTCGGCGCGGTGGCGGGCGCTGCGGGGATCGTCGGGACCTCCGGAGCGACGTACGGCGACGAGTTCTTCACTGAGGACATTGGTGAGGTCGTCGCGTTCATCCCGGTCACGCCGGATCAGCCGCCGGCCGAGGGGGTCGAGCTGGTCGACCTACCCGGTGGGTTCTTCGCGATCGCCGTCCACTCGGGTGCGTTCACCGACTACGACCGGACCTATGGCGCCCTCGGCTCACACGTCGCCGAGCACTGTGAGGTCGCGCCCGGCCCGATCCGCGAGTTGTACGTCGTCGGTCCCGGCGACACCCCAGACCCCGCCGACTACCGAACCGAAGTCTGTTGGCCCATCGCAAGAATCCCTGCCCTGAAAGGTTGAGTCATGTCCATCACCCTCGAGAACGTCGTTTTCGACTGCACCAACGCCACGACGCTGGCGGCCTTCTGGGCCGAAGCCCTCGGCCAAGAGATCGATGCTGACGGCAACGAATTCTTCACCTCGGTGAACCGCTCCGGCGACGGACCCGCGCTGTTCTTCATCCAGGTCCCGGAGCCCCGCACCGGCAAGAACCGCCTGCACGTCGACCTCGCCTCCGCCGACTGGTCCGCCGAGCTCGACCGCCTGATCGGCCTCGGCGCCAAGCGCCTCGACGAGCACGACGAGTACGGCACCCACTGGATCACTCTCGCCGACCCCGAGGACAACGTCTTCGACCTGGCCGAGATCCGGGCTTAATCCATCGTGTCGAGGTGAGCCTCGAGGGCGTCGAGGCGGTGGTGCCACAGGTCGCGGTACGGCTCCAGCCAGGCGTCGATCTCGGCGAGCGGCGCCGGCCGGAGCCGGTACCAGCGGCGTTGGGCGTCCTGGCGCACCTCGACCAGGCCCGCGTCGCGGAGCACCTTGAGGTGTTTTGAGACGGCGGGCTGGCTCAGCTCGAGGTGGTCGACGAGCTCGCCGACCGGGCGTTCGCCACCGCGGAGCAGATCCAGGATCTCCCGCCGCCGCGGCTCCGCCAGCACCTCGAACGCATTTGCCATATCAGGAATATACGACGATCACGACGGTTGTCGCCGGGCTGGGAGAGCCAGCGCAGCGCCGGCGGCAACCGCGGTGCCCGCGATGGTGGTCCAGAAGGCCGCCGGGAACGACCCGCGCTGCAGAACCACAGCCAGTACGGCGGTACCGAGCGAGCCGCCAACTTGTTGCAGCATCCGGGTCCCCATGCTTGCGGCGGCGTAGTCCGACTTCGGCAGGGTCGCGTACGTCGCCGTGATCGACGGGACCAGGGCCATCGTCAGCCCGATGCCTCGGATCACGAGAGCTCCGGCCAGGAGTGCGACCGGAGTACTGCCGTCGGCGAGGGCGAACGGGAGTGTGCCGACGACCGCACCGGCGAGGCCGAGGAGCATGATCGTGCGGGCGGCGCCCGTACGGTCGAGGATCCGGCCGACGAAGAGCGTCCCGGCGATGGCGCCGACGCCTTGTGGTGCGAGCAGTAGTCCGGCTTCGAGCGGGCCGGCACCGCGCAGACGCTGGTAGTACAGCGGCAACAGGAACATCGCGCCGAACAGCGATCCGCCGAAGCTGAACACCAGCGCCGCACAAGCGCTGAAGGACCGATCGCGGAACAGTCGGAGGTCGAAGATCGGAGTCGCGGTCCGCAGCGCGTGAACGCCGTACCCGAGGAGTAGGACGATGCCGGCAGCCAGTCCGACCAGCGCCGGTGCCGCGAGCCGTCCGGATTCGCCGTACGACGTGAGTCCGTAGATGAGGATCGCAAGTCCGGGGGAGAGGAGCAGGAGTCCGCGGACGTCGAGGGACAGGCGGGTGCTCGACGGCTCGCCGGTGACGAGGCGACGGGACAGGATGATCGCCGCGGCGATGATCGGTACGTTGACGAGGAAGGCCCAGCGCCAGTTCAGGGCGCCGATGATCAGGCCACCGAGCACGGGTCCCGCGACGGGAGCCAGTTGGGTCGGCACGATGACGAAGCTCATCAACCGGCCCAGCTGCTGGTGATCGACCTGCTCGGTGAACGCGATCCGGATCAGCGGGAGCAGCATGCCGCCGCCGAGACCCTGGAGCACGCGGAACACGATCAACGCGCCGGCGGACCAGGCGAACGCGCAGAGCACCGACCCCGCCCCGAACCCGATCAAGCAGACGAACCACATCCGTCGTACGCCGTAGCGCGCGACGGCCCAGCTGGTCAGCGGAAGCACGGCGGTCAAGGCCAGCAGGTACGCCGTCGTGACCCACTGGATCGTGGCCAGCGGCGAACCGAACTCGTGGCTCAGCCGGTTGATCGCGACGCTGACGATCGTCGTGTCGAGCAGGGTGGCGGCCGAGCCGAGGGACAGCACCAGCGCCAGGCGGATCAGGCGTGGATCCAGGCGGGTGGCGGTCTGGGTGGTGGTCATGCCGGCTCCAAATTAGACTTGACGGTTCAGTCTTGTTTGACGCTAGATGAGACTGGACGGTCTAGTCAAGTAAGGTGGTTTCATGAGCACGGTTGCTGGTGAAGCGGTAGGGCCGGGGCGGCCGCCGGTGCGGCGAAGGTCGCCGGCGAAGCGGTCGGCGATTCTTGCGGCGGCGACGGCGATGTTTCTCGAGCACGGGTACGAGCGGACCAGCGTCGATGCGATCGCTGCCTCGGCCGGGGTCGGGAAGCAGACTGTGTACGGTCACTTCGGGGACAAGGAGAAGTTGTTCCTGGCGGTGATCGAGGAGACCCAGCGGACGTTGGCCGCCGAGCTCGATCGTCCGCTGCAGGACACCGGCGATCCGCTGGCCGATCTGACCGCCGCCGTCGAGTGGCTCCTCGAGGGCGTGCTCTCGCCGCCGTTGGCCGCGCTGCATCGGCTGACGATCGCGGAGCTGCCACACCACCCTGAGCTGCAACGGATGTGGCGCGACGAGACCGAGAAACCAAGTCGCGACGATCTGGTCATCGACTATCTCCGTGCCTGCGACGAGAAGGGCATCCTGCGCGTCCCCGACCCGGGGTTGGCCACGCGGCAACTGAACTACCTGTCCATCACCGAGGCCCGAGTCGCAACCCTGCAAGGCACGCTCCCGCTGACGAAGGACGTCCGGCACCGCATCGCCCACGAGGCAGCTGATCTGATCGTCCGAGCCCACCGCCCCTGAGCCCCGCGGCCGACTTGATCGTCCGCGCACACCGGACTTAGGTCTGGTAGATCCAGCGGCCTTCGCGCAGGGTGGCGTGCACTGTCAGGTCGGGATTGAGGATGGTCAGGTCTGCGTCGTAGCCGGGTTCGAGGCGACCCTTGCGGTCTTCGAGGTCGAGGACCTTCGCGGGGCGCGTGCTGGTGGCAGCGATTGCCTCGGGCAACGGCCAGCCCAGGTCGCGATGGAGGTGGGCGAGCATGCCGTCGAGCGGGGTGACGCTGCCACCGAACGCGTCCGCGCCGACCACCATGCCGACACCTTCGGCGACCTCGCACTCCACGACCCCGAGCCGGTAGCGGTACCCGGCCGGCATTCCAGCGCCCGCGGTCGCGTCGGAGACGGCGACGAGCCGGTCCGGGAGACACCGGCGGGCGATCTCGATCAGGGTCGCCGGCAGATGGTGGCCATCGGCAATGATCTCGGCGGTGAGATGGTCCGAGGCCAGAGATTCTTCCAGCAGACCAGGGATTCGCCACGGCCCTCGTCGTACGAGCGTGGACTGGCAGCTCCAGAGGTGGGTCAGGTGACTCAGACCGTTCCCCACGGCGGTGGCGAGTTCGTCGGCGCTGGCCGAGCTGTGGCCGGCGGATACGACGATGTCTGCGGCGGTGAGTCGACGGACAAAGTCGGGTACGCCGGGGAGCTCGGGGGCGAGCGTCACCATCGTGACGAGTCCTGGGCGGGCGAGGAGGCGATCGGCCTCGTCGTCGGCGGGTGGCCGAAGGGCGGACGGGGCGTGGGCACCGCACTGGTCAACGGCGAGGTACGGGCCTTCCAAGTGCACGCCGAAGAGCTTCGCGCCGGTCGATGGTGTGTCTTTAGAGATCGCGAGCGCGTCCAGCCGTCGTTCGAGGTCGGCCGGTGCGGCTGAGACCAGCGATGCCTGCATGGTCGTGACACCGTGTCTGGCGTGGAAGTTGAGGACTTCCTGGTGTGCGGCCGGGTCCGGGTCGTCGAAGGACTGGCCGCCGCCACCATGCACATGCAGGTCGATCAGACCGGGCAGTAAGACGCAACCCGCGAGGTCGACCACATCTGCCGACGCCGGTACGTCGCCGGCCGGCACGATCGCGTCGATCCGTCCGTCCCGCACGACAAGCGCCATCCCGTCCACCACCCGCCGGTCGTCGCCCAGCGTCGCACCCACCAGAACACAGTCGGGGGGCGGCATTTAGGAGCGGGGGTCGGAGTCGGGGTCGAGGAAGAGGGTGACCTGGGGATGGGTGCGGAGGGCGGTGCCGGGGAAGTCTGGACCGATCGGTTGGGTCAGGGTGTCCAGGACGGCCTGGCGCTTGGCGGATCCTGGCACCGAGCCGATCAGCTCGTGGGCATTGAGCAGTCGCGGGATGGTGACGGTGACGGCGTGCGTCGGGACCTCGCTCATCGCGGGGAAGTTCCCCTCGTCGACCTGCTGGCGGCGGCTGGTGTCGTCGAGCGCCACGACCTTCGCCGAGCGCTTGTCGTCGAAATCGGCCGGCGGGTCGTTGAACGCGAGGTGCCCGTTGACGCCGAGCCCCAGCAGGACCAGGTCGAACGGCTCGGCGCCCATCAGGAGCTCGTAGTCGTGAGCGCTCGCCTCGGGATCGTCGCCAGGCACCAGCGGGTGGAACGTTGCCTGCGGCACCTTTTCCAGGAACGTGCGGTGCAGCCAGTTCGCGAACCCTTGTGATGCGTCCGCCGCGAGACCGAC
This sequence comes from Kribbella sp. NPDC055071, assembly GCF_053608045.1. NCBI lineage: Bacteria > Bacillati > Actinomycetota > Actinomycetes > Propionibacteriales > Kribbellaceae > Kribbella > Kribbella sp. NPDC055071. The sequence continues at coordinate 179,677 of NZ_JBSGUS010000010.1, read as the reverse complement.
GTACTCGTCCAGGTGAAAGCACTCGACCCGACTCCAGTCGATCCCGGCCGCACCGGCAAGCGCGATCAGCGTCTCGGTCTGACTCGGCGCAGCCGCCAACATGATCCGCGCCCGCCCGCTCACCTCGATCGCCCGCCGAACCCGGCCAGCGGCCAACCCCGCGGCCGCCCGCCCAACCCCAACGCGGTCGGGCTGCCTACTGATCCGCGGCGCATGATCGGATGCCATACAGCTCACCCTCGCATACACCTGTGCCGGAGCCAGCAGCGAGACGCGGACCGGAGCTGAATGCGGGTTTTCCCCCGGTCGGTACGGTGGGTGGCCCGAGCTGGAGACGGTGGTTGGCCCCAGTGTGGGTGCTGGATTGCGGGCCTAGCGTCGTTGTCATGTCCACGACGAGTCAGGTGATGATGACCACTTTGCAGGCGACGCAGGAGCCGTCCGGGGTGGCCGGGTGGGCGATCGAGCTGATGGAGCGCCTGGGTGCGCCGGGCGCGGGACTCGCGGTCGCGCTGGAGAATCTCTTTCCACCGCTGCCCAGTGAGGTGATCCTGCCGCTGGCCGGATTCGCGGCCAGCCGGGGTGATCTGGGATTGGTCAGCGCGATCCTCTTCACCACGCTCGGATCGATCGTCGGGGCATTGGCTCTGTACGGCGTGGGTGCGGCCCTGGGTCGTGATCGGACCAGGGCGGTCGCCGGGAAGCTGCCCCTGGTGAAGGTCCGCGACATCGACAAGGCGGAGCAGTGGTTCGCTCGGCACGGTCCGAAGGCGGTGCTGATCGGGCGGTTGGTGCCCGTCGTCCGGAGTCTGATCTCGGTACCGGCCGGGGTGGAGCGGATGTCGGTGCTGTTGTTCCTGCCGCTGACCGCGGTCGGGAGCCTGGTGTGGAACTCGGTGCTGATCGTCGCCGGCTATCAACTCGGCGAACGGTGGCACGTGGTGGAGTCGTCGGTCGGGATCTTTCAGAAGCTCGTGATCGCGGGTGCGGTGCTGGCGGTGGTGTGGTTCGTGGTGGCCAAGCTTCGCGCACGGCGTTCAGATTCTGAGAAAGTCAAGTCGCGCGATCGACTTTGACTACTCTCGAAGCATCACTTGCCGAGTTCAGGAGTTGGGTCAGATGGCGTCAGTCGCGTTCGAACCGCAGGTCGGGCCCCAGGACTCGAGCGAGCCGCCGGTCTGGCCGCAGTCCGTCGTGACCGTGGTCGGCAACCCGCGAGCGGGCTCCCGGACCGCCGCGGCGGCCGCGTCGGTGGCGGAGTTGCTCGCCTCCGAGCTCGGGACGCCGTACCGGATCGACGAGCTGGTCGACCTGGTCACGTTCGCCCCGGCGATCTTCCAGGGTGACCGGGCCGTGGACGAGGAGCGGGCCGCGCTGGAGAGTGCGGTGGATCTGGTGTCGTCGGCTTCGGTGATCGTGGTCGGGACGCCGGTCTACAAGGGCAGCTACACCGGTCTGCTGAAGAGCTTCTTCGACATCCTGCGACCACAGGCGCTGGCCGGCACAGTGGTGGTTCCCGTGACCGTCTCAGCGGCACCGAGCCACAAGCTCCTTGCCGACCAGCACCTTCGTCCGGTGCTGGCCGAGCTCGGTGCAAGCGTCCCGGTTCCCGGGGTCATCCTGGAGGAGCGCGATCTTGAGGACCTGCAGGTCGTGTTGTCAGGGTGGATCCGCGACAACGCCGGCATCATCCAGGCCACCACGATCGCCCTCCAACCAGTAGCCGAACCCACCCCGGCCCGTTAGTCCGCGTGGCTGGGCTGGGTGGGGGAGTGGCGCAGGGTGGTGGTGGCGGGGATGAGGGTTGAGGCGAAGGTGAGGACGGCGGCGGCTCCGATGATGACGAGGTAGATCCAGAGCGGACCGACGGGGATCGCACTCGTCGAAACCGTTGCGGAGAAGGGGATCAGACAGGCCAGGGCCACCAGGGTGCCCAGGGTGATGCCGGACAGCGTGATCAGCGTGCTCTCCGTCCACAACATCCGCAGGACCTGACCTCGGGTAGAGCCGGTGAGGCGCTGGAGAGCGAACTCGCGGCGCCGACGCAGTGTCGTCGAGACCAGAGTGTTGATGACCGAGACCGCGGTGTAGGCGATCAGCATGCCGACGAGCATGTAGTTGACCCACGCCTGGGTCTTCTGGTCGTCCGCGTTGGCGGCCACGAGCGAGTCGCGGTCGGCGACCTGCACGCCAGGGTGCGCGGCGGCGAGCTTGGCAAGCCCAGGCTGTACGTCGGCTCCCGGTGCGGACCGGATCAGGATCTGCTTGGTCAGCTTGTCCGTGGTGTGCGCGGCGACCAGTGCGGCGGGCAGGATGATCGTCTCGTACCCGCGTTCGGTCGCGAACGTCGCAACGACCCGCAGCTTCACCGGTGTGCCGTCGCCCAGCGTCATGTCGATGGTCGAGCCCACCGGACGATCGATCTTGCCGGCCACATACTCCGGCAGGGCCACGGTCGAGCCCGACAGACCGGCCAGTGATCCGCTCGTCAGCCGGACCGGCGCCGTACCGTTCGCGTCCTGGGCGTCCACCCCGACCAGCGGGGCGCCGTCCTCGTCGAAGGGTGCGTTCCGTGGCTCGTCGATCGTCCCGATGCTGTTCACGTACGACGAAGCACTCGCCACCCCCGGCACCGCGCGTACCTGCTCGAGCACCGCGTTGGACAGACCGGCATCGGAGACCAGTACGGCGTCCGCCCGCAGGTCCCGCGTGAATGCCTCGGAGGCAGCGTGCACCTGCGTGGTCTGCATGTACAGGTTGGCCGTCGAGATGCCGACGGCCAGCATCACCGGCATGACCGCGGTCGACATCGCCACCGAGCGAGCTGTCACATTGCGGATCGCGAGCCGGCCGTTCACGCGGGTCAGCGCCTGCACGGGCCAGCGCCACACGGCGAGGACCACTTTGGTCCAGAACGGCCCGAGCAGGGCGACCCCGATCGTCCAGCACAGGATCGACGGGCCGGCAGTGGCTCCGGCGAGCGGGCCGGTCATCACCGTGGCGGTGACGATCAACAGGGCGAGCCCACCACCGAGGAAGGCCAGACCGAAGAAGAGCCGCACCCAACCGAACCACTTCCGCTGCAGCGACGCCTCCGTCAACGCCTCGACCGGTCGGATCTTCGCGGACTTGCGGGCCGCGATCAGGGCGGCACCGATGGCCGCGAGGACGGCGGCACCCGCGCCCGCCGCGAACGGGATCAGGCCTTGGGAGAACTCGACGACCGGCGACGCGACCCCGTGGGAACCGAGCTGGTCGAACAGGAAGCGGCCGAGGAAGATCCCGGGCACAGCCCCGACCAGTACGGCCGGGATCGCCACCAGCATCGCTTCGCCGAGGATCATCCGCCGGACCTGCCCGGGCGTCGTACCGATCCCGCGCAGCAGGGCGAACTCGCGTTCGCGGTGCTGAGCGGACAGCGCCAGCGTGGACGCCACCACGAACATCATCGTCATCGTCGCGATCCCGCCGAACGAGCCGGCGATCGCGATCAGCGCGGTCCGGTGCGACGCCACATCCGGGTGCTCGGCCTCGCCTCGTTCGATCCCGGCCTTGACCGCGACCCCGGCGCCGAGTGCCTCGATCCGATCCTTCACGTCGTCGATCTTGGTGCCGGGAGCAACCAGTACGCCGATGTCCGCGAACCGCGTACTCCCGGTGAGGCGAGCCGCGTCCCGGTCGGCGAAGAAGACGTGACCGGCCGGTCCGACCGACGATCCGCTGACGGTGAAGGTCTGCGGTGTTCCGTCGATCAGGAAGGTGACGCGCGATCCGACCTTCGCGCCCGCCATCACTACCTGGCCGGCCCGTGGGGCATGACCGACCGACAGTGTGTACGGCGCCAGCACGGCCGCTGACCAGTTGTGGCCTTCGGCAACCGCCAGTCCGTGTGTGCCGACGATCGAGGCCGGGAAGGTCACATCGCCGATCGCCGTCGAAACGCCTTCGACCGAACGGATCTTGGCCACGAGGTCGGCCGGGACGCCGACGCGCTCGGGCAGCGGGGTCGCGTCCTCGGCGCCGGGGCGCAGATGCGATTGGTTGCCCGCGACAACGAGCGAGGCCCCGGCGAGACGAGTCGGCTCGACGTTGGAGCGGATGCCGGTCTCCATCAGACCGCCGCAGGCCATCACAATCGCCGTACCGAAGACCACCGCGACGAAGGTGGCGATGAACCCACCCTTGCGGAAGCGCAGGGTGCGAACAGCCAGGCGCATCATCGGGCCACCACCGCAAGCCGCGAACGCGCGCCGAGGTGGGTCATCCGGTCGGCGACCTCTTCGGCCGTCGGCGCGGCGAGGTGGCCGGCCAGTACGCCGTCCGCGAGGAAGACGACCTGGTCCGCGTACGACGCCGCGACCGGGTCGTGGGTGACCATGACAACCGTCTGGCCTTGCGTGCGGACCGGCGCGCGGAGCAGTTCGAGGACATCCGCGGCGGTCTGGGTGTCGAGCGCGCCGGTGGGCTCGTCGGCGAAGATCACGGCCGGCCGGGCGACCAGCGCGCGAGCGATCGCCACGCGCTGCTGCTGACCGCCGGAGAGCTCACCCGGACGGCTCTTGTACTTGTCGCCCAGCCCAACGCGATCGAGGACCTGGCGAACCGCGGTGCGGTTGACCCGTCGGCCGTCGAGCTCCTGGGGCAGGCAGACGTTCTGCCAGACGGTCAGTGCGGGCAGCAGGTTGAAGGACTGGAACACGAACCCGATCCGCTCGCGGCGCAGCTCGGTGAGCTTGCGCTCGCCGAGGCCGGCCAGGGCCTGCCCGTCGATGAAGACGCTGCCGGACGTCGGCCGGTCGAGGCCCGCCGCGCAGTGCAGGAACGTGCTCTTGCCCGACCCGGACGGACCCATCACCGCGGTGAAGGTGCCGGGGGCGAAGTTGATCGAGATCCCGTTGAGGGCGGTGACGGCGTTGGAGCCACGGCCGTAGACCCGGCGTACGTCGTGCAGGACGACCGAGTACCTGTCCGGGTCCACTGCGGCATCGACGGTCTGCGTCTTCTTTCTCATGCCCACGACGCTACGGAGCGCCGAGCCGCCTCCCCAGGGTGCTGGACCGCCGCGCAGGGTGGACGAAACACCACCACGACCGGGCTCGAGTTCAGGCGCGCAGCAGGGCCCTGAGGCCGGCGGTGTAGCTCTCGGCGGTGACGTCGCCCAGGAGGAGACGCTGCAGGACGAAGCCGGGCAGGAAGCCGAACATGACCTCGGCGACGTCGCGGGGGTCGACGTCCGGGTCGACCGTGCCGTCGGCCTGGGCGCGGCGGGCGACCGCCTCGAAGTTGTCCCGGAGCAGGGTGTACTTGCCCTTCGCGACCGCCATGATCGCGGGGTTGCGCAGCGCCTCGGCCCAGGCCTGGATGGCAACCCGGGTGACGTCACCGCCGGGCCGCTCGGCGACCGCGATCACATGGTCCAGCGCCAGCTCCAGCGCCATCAGCGGAGTCACCACCTGCTCGGTGGTGAGGATCTTCTGGAACAGCTCGTCGACCGAGGCCAGCGCGTCCTCGGCGATCGCCGCGACCAGCTCCTCCTTGCTCTTGAAGTAGCCGTAGACAGCCCCCGCGGACAGGCCGGACTCCCGGATCACGTCGGCCATCGTCGTCTTGTGGAACCCCTCCTCGATCACGCACCGGCGAGCGGCCGTGACGATCTGCTCGCGGCGGGCCAGGCGATGTTCCTCGGTGACTTTGGGCATGTCCGGAACATAAAACGAATGTCCGTTCTTGACAAGTCGAGAGCGGTACGCAAGGCTCGATCAATAAAGAACGGTCATTCGGTTTTCACGAAGGGGTCCCCATCATGTCCGCTGACGTCGGGCACGCACCCGAACACGCCGCTGCCCACTCCGCCGAGCCTGCGGCGACCGACTCCGGTCGTCGGCCGCCGCTGGTCGCCGTGATCCTTCTGCTCACCGCATTGCTCACCGTCCTGCTGATCGCGTTCGCCTGGCCGGCCGCGCGGTCCGCGCCGCGGGATCTGCCGCTGGTCGTGGCCGGTCCGCCGGCCGCTGTCGAGCAGGTCAAGACCGGTCTGGATCAGGCGATGCCGGGTGGTTTCGAGATCACCGCCGTCTCCGACCGGGCGGCCGCCGTACAGAAGATCGAGGATCGGGACGCGTACGGCGCAATCGTGCTTGACCCGGCGAAGCCTGAGGTGCTGACCGCATCCGCGGGCAGTCCGATGGTCGCGCAGTTGCTGACCCAGTTGTCGACGCGGTTGTCGCCGGAGAATCCGCCGAAGGTGACCGACGTCGTACCGCTGCCGTCGGACGATCCGCGCGGGACGGGCTTGGCTGCTGGCGCGCTTCCGCTCGTGCTCGGCGGGATCATCGCGGCTGCCGCGCTGACCACGTTGGTGCGGTCCGGTGCGAAGCGGGTGATCGGTGCCATTACGTTCGCGATCACGGGTGGGCTGGCGCTGGGCGCCGTACTGCAGTTCTGGCTGGGTTCTTTCGAAGGCAGCTATCTCGGGAACTCCGGGGTGATCGCGATGTCGATCTCGGCCATCAGTCTGACGCTGCTCGGTCTGGAGTGGCTGTTCGGCCGAGTGGGTCTCGCGCTGGGCTCCGCAGTGATGATGTTGCTCGGTAATCCGCTGTCGGGTCTGACGAGTGCGCCGGAGATGCTGCCGACCGGTTGGGGTGCGCTGGGGCAGTTGCTGCCGCCGGGGGCCGCGGGTACGGCGCTACGGTCGGTGAGCTTTTTCGACGGTGCTGGGTCCGGGCGGCCGTTCGTCGTACTGAGTTGCTGGCTGCTCTTCGGTCTAGTCCTTTGTGGTCTCGGTGCGATGCGATCGCAACGCGACGTCCATCCTCGGCACGAGGCCCAAGCCGTTACGGTCTAGTCGGGTCGCTTCCCGGCCATGTCATGACAACGCGGTGATCGGATTGTTACCTGCCGGTCACCGCGTGACTCGGTAGTTGCCCGGACAACGTTGTCTGTCAAGCATTGACTTGACCGCCCACAGGCTCCTACGGTCGCGGAAAAGCCCGCTGGGGTTGGGCCGTGGTACCGGGATGACAACGATTGCCAAGGTGGACCTGATGGTGACAAGGAAACGTTTCAAGGCAGCCGCTGTGGTGAGCGCGCTGCTGCTGGCGGTCACGGCCTGCAGCCAGGGCTCGACGACCAAGACGCCGGAGGCGGGCGGCTCGCAGAGCTCCGGTCCCGCGCACATCAAGATCGCCTACCAGCAATGGGGTCCGGGCGTCGTGATGAAGAACTTCCTGACCGGCGTCAAGAGCGAGTACGAGGCCGCCCACCCCGGCTCGCAGGTGGAGATCGTCCCGGTCGTTGCCAGTGAGAACGACTACTACACCAAGATCCAGCTGATGATGCGCTCGCCCAACACGGCGCCGGACATCGTCTACGAGGACACCTTCCTGATCAACTCCGACATCACCGCGGGGTACCTGAAGCCGTTGGACGACTACATCGGCAAGTGGGACCAGTGGAGTCAGTTCGAGGACACCGCCAAGGGCGCGGCGAAGGGTGCCGACGGCAAGACCTACGGCATCCCGGACGGCACCGACACGCGAGCCCTCTGGTACAACAAGCAGATCTTCAAGCAGGCAGGGCTTCCGGAGGACTGGCAGCCGAAGACGTGGGACGACGTACTGAGCGCCGCACGCACCATCAAGCAGAAGGTGCCCGGTGTCATCCCGTTCAACATGTACTCGGGCAAGCCGATGGGTGAGGCCTCGGCCATGCAGGGCTTCGAGATGCTGCTCTACGGCACCAAGGACACCCTCTACAACTACGACCAGCAGAAGTGGGTCGTCGGCAGCCAGGGCTTCAAGGACTCGCTGAACTTCGTCAAGACCGTCTTCGGTGAGGGCCTCGCGCCGGCCCCGAAGGACGCGCTCAACCCGAACATGGGCAGCAAGGTCGGCACCGAGCTGTTGCCACAGAGCAAGCTGGCGATCGACCTCGACGGTTCCTGGATCTACGGCAACTGGCTGAAGTCCGGTGCCAAGCCGTGGCCGCAGTGGAGCACGGTGCTCGGCCAGACCGCGATGCCGACCCAGGACGGCAGCGGCAAGGGCAAGGTCAGCCTCTCCGGTGGCTGGACCTGGGCGATCCCGGCGAAGTCGAAGAACGCCGACGCGGCCTGGGACTTCATCAAGACCCTGCAGACGCAGAAGAACGCGGCCAAGTACGCCACCGACGGCGCGCAGATCGCCGTACGCAAGGACGTCGCGTCGGATGCGTCGTACAAGTCCTCCTCGGCGAGCACGCAGTTCTTCACCGACCTGGTCTCGGTGACCGTGTACCGGCCGGCGCTGCCGGAGTACCCGAAGGTCTCCAACGAGATCATCACCGCGATGGAGTCGGTGATGACCGGACAGTCGGACCCGGACAAGGCGGCGAAGAATTACGACCAAGCGGTCGAAGGCATTGTCGGTAAGGACAAGACGACTCAGGGCCAGTAGTCCCGGCCTGGTGAAGGACGTTCCCCTGTGACGACGACAGTCGCTCCCACCTCGGCCAAGCCCGCTCGGTCCGGCAAGTCCTCCGGACCGAGCGGGAAGCCGAAGGCCGCGAAGCTCCTCCGGATGTTGCCGCTGACGCCTGCGATCGGGCTCATGCTGGTCTTCCTGGCCGGCCCGATCCTGTACTGCGTGTACGCCGCGTTCACGAACATGGCGCTCACCGGCACCGGTGCGGCGAACGTGAAGTTCATTGGCCTGGACAACTTCCGCAAAGCCTTCAGCAGTGGGGCTTTCACGAACTCGATCTGGCTGACGCTGGTCTTCACGTTCCTGTCCGCGATCGTCGGGCAGAACACGCTCGGCCTCGGGCTCTCGCTGCTGATGCGCAAGTCCACGAAGGTGGTACGCAACTTCGTGGGTACGGCGGTCATCGGTGCGTGGGTGCTGCCGGAAGTGGTTGCGGCGTACCTGCTGAGCGCGTTCTTCAACGACGACGGCACGCTGAACGTGATCCTGAACTGGGTCGGCCTGCCCGGCCAGGACTGGTTGTACGCGGCACCGATCATCGCGGTGTCACTGGCCAACATCTGGCGCGGTACGGCGTTCTCGATGCTGGTCTACTCCGCGGCCCTGAGCGAAGTGCCGAAGGAGATCGAGGAGTCGGCCGAGATGGACGGCGCGGCCGGCTTCCGGCGGCTGTGGTTCGTCACGCTGCCGATGATCAGCCGCGCGATCATGACCAACCTGATGCTGATCACGCTGCAGACGCTGAGCGTCTTCGGCCTGATCTACGCGATGACCCGAGGCGGCCCGGGGACCAAGAGCCAGACGTTGCCGCTGTACATGTACGAGCAGGCGTTCAGCTTCTCCCAGATCGGCTACGGTACGGCGATCGCCCTCGTGATGCTCGCGATCGGCGCGGTCTTCTCGCTGATCTACTTGCGTGGACTCAACACGGAGGCCGCATGATCGCCCGGGACCGGCTGAACAAGGTCGTGTCGAACCTGGTGTTGCTTGCCCTCGGCATCTTGTTCGTGCTGCCGCTGCTGTGGGTGCTCTTCGCCTCGATCAACCGGACGGCCGGCCTGCGGGTCGAGTTCCCGACGCATCCGACGCTGGGGAACTTCAAGGCGGTGCTGAACACCGACACCACGTACCGGCCGGTCCTGAACGGGATCGTGCTGTGCGGCGGGTCGGCCTTGCTGACCATGGTGTGTGCGGTGCTGGCGGCGTACCCGCTGTCCCGGTTCAAGTCGAAGTTCAACCGGCCGTTCTTGCTGACTGTGCTGTTCTGCACGGGGTTGCCGATCACTGCGGTGATGGTGCCGGTCTACGGGTTGTTCGTGCAGTTGAATCTCATCGACACGATCGGTGGGACAATCATGTTCATGGCGACGTCGTCGTTGCCGTTCGCGATCTGGCTGACGAAGACGTTCATGGACGGGGTGCCGCTGTCGCTCGAGGAAGCTGCGTGGGTGGACGGCGCCGGGAACATGCAGGCGCTGCGGCGGATCGTGCTGCCGCTGATGTGGCCGGGGATCGCGGTGGTGCTGATCTTCACCTTCATCGGCATGTGGGGGAACTTCTTCGTCCCGTTCATGCTGCTGCTCTCACCCGAACGCCTACCGGCCTCGGTCAGCATCTTCACCTTCTTCGGCCAGTACGGCGAACCGAACTACGGGCAGCTGGCCGCATACTCCCTCATCTACACCATGCCGGTCCTCCTCCTCTACCTCCTCCTCAGCAAGAAACTAGGCGGCGCCTTCGCCCTGGGCGGAGCCATCAAAGGCTGACACCTCCACACCGCCCAGAGCCGGCATCCTCGTTGCCACCTTCGGCGGGGTGCGTGAGGTGGACGCACGCCGAGGGCGGCTCGCGTCGTGTGCCTGCTCGTGCAGGCGACAGAAGCGGTGACGTTTGCACGCGGGGTTGGGAACCGGAAGCGGTTTGAGCCGCTCGGGTGGCTGTGTCTGCGGTGTGTGTGGTGGAGACGCACCGGCAGGCGTGGTGTGCGTCGTACGACTGCTCGGGGCGGACGGCGGCCGGTGAGGCGGGAAACGTTGCGTGCGGGCTGGAAGCCTGAGGTGCATTAGTGGGTGTTGAGAGAAGACGCCGCTTTGCTGGGAGTGTGCTGTTGGCTGGCCTCGGCGGGCCGGCGTGCGTCGTACCGTTCGGCTGGCTCGAGGTGTTTGGCGTCCGGAGCGTCGGGTGGGAACGCGCCGACGTGGTCCGGGCGTACACCTGCGGGGCGCTGACCGGCCTGGAGGTCAGCTACGTGGAGCCGCCGGTGTGCCGCACGTACGAGTGCCCGTTGGCTGCCGGGCGAACGGCGGTCAACGGGTCTCGTGGTGGTGGCTAGGTTGCGTGGATGCGGGGTTGGGGTGGAGGGGCGTGCGGGGCTGCTGTTTGGGGTAAGGCTGGTTCTGTTGGTGAGTTGGGCCAGATGGCGAAGCGGGCGGCTTCTTGGAGCATGGGTTCGTCGGCTTTCCAGCGGCTGGGGCGTTGGGTGGGCGTGTTTGTGGAGCCCGGGGCGTCGGTGGGCGTGTTTGTGGGGCCCGCCTGGTCGGAGCGGGGTGTGTGGTGGGGGTTGAGTGGTTTGAGCAGACTTGCTAGCGGTGGGGGCGGTTGGGGTGGTGGGTCCGCCCAGGTGGGTCGGGTGACGTGGACGGCTCCGTCGGTGATGGTGATGGTCCAGTGGCCTTGGTGGAGGGCCGTGTGGTGCCGACGGCAGAGGAGGGCGAGGTTGTGGAGGGCGGTGTCGCCTCCGTCGATCCACGACTGCAGGTGATGGGCGTCGCACTGGACGGGTGGCGCTCCGCAGACGACGCAGCCTCTGTCGCGGGCGTTCAGGGCGCGGCGCATTGCCCGGGTGACGAGGCGTTGAGTGCGGCCGACGTCCAAGGGTTCGGAGTTGGTGCCGAGCACTAGCGGGATGATTCTTGCGTCGCAGGCAAGCCGTCTGATCGCGGCCGCGGACAGGGCATCGCCGTACACGAGGTCGCCGGTGGCGTTCGCGGCAGCGGCTTTCAGGTCCTCGAAGTCGATGGTGACGGCGATGGTTGCCTTGGCGCCGTACCCAGGAACATTGCCACCCACGCCGGCCCTGTCGCCGTCGGCGTGCCTGTCGGCGTGCCCGGCGGGGTTGGACTCGGTCGCTGCGGTGGACGTGCCCGCGGGTGCGGGGGCCTGGTCTGGTGCAGGGGCCTGGTCTGGTGCGGGTGCCTGGTTTGCTGTGGGTGTCGCGGCGTCGATGGCTGCGGCAGCGATGGCGAGGGTGTCGGAGAGGGCGTCCGCTTGGCGCTTTTCGCGGGACCTCGGGTCGAGCTCGCCGTCTGCGGTCTTGTGGGGGCGGGCGCCGGTGTGGATGCAGGATTGGAGGAGTTCGGCGTTGTCGTTGGCGAGGTAGCCGCTGAATTTGATGCCGTTCTCGGCGGGTTTGAGGGTGAGGGATTCGCGGGCGTAGGCGGTGTTTTCGTCGGGTTCGGGGCCGTCGGTGTCGAGGAGGTTGCAGATGTCTTTGGCGGTTTTGGCCAGGTCGGTGGGGGCGAGGCGGGCGGCGAGTTTGACGAGTTGTTCTTCGGCGATGTCGAGGTCTTCGACGGGGACTCGGTCGGCGACGCGGTCGAGGGCGTTGGTGATGGCGGCGGCCTGGGCGGGGCGGATGGGCTGGTCGGGGTCGGTGAGTGCTTCGGCGACGATGTCGTGTTTGGCCAGTGCGCGGGCGAGTTTGACGGTGCTGTGGGCTTCGCGGCGGTCGAGGCGGTGCCGTGTGGCGAGGAGTTCGGCGGTGTTGGCGGCGCCGAGTTCTTTGGCCAGGCCGCGGTCGTCGATGGCGGCGGTGATGTGGAGGTCGTAGGTGAGTAGCCGGGTGATGGCGGCCGCGATCTGGTCGCTGGTGGACAGCAGTTCGCTGTCGCTCAGCGACCAGATCGGCCGTTCACCTAGCTGTTCCATACCGGCAACGATAGACCCGGCCACGGACACTTTCCAAACCCGTTTCGCCTTGTTTTCAAGGGAATTGACTGTCCACAGGCTTAACGAACCTTGTCCACAGGTTGCCAAGTTTTCCACACAGTTGCTAGCGGCAACTAGCTGGCGAGGGGGGTACGCCGCAGGCAGCTATCCGCAAGGCACTTCGTGGAGCGGTTAGACCTTGAGTGCTTCCAGGCGGTCGCGGAGGGGTTGGAGGGATGACGTTTCGATGGCCTCGGGGAGGTCATCCAGGAGTTGCCAGTAGGCGAGTTTTTGGGTGGGCGGCCAGGGCTGGTGGAAGGTGGCGGACCAGGCTCGGGCTGAGTGGACGAGGATGGTGAACTCGTCGGTGTCGTCGGTCAACACCTCGAGGAGGGCCTGGTGGACCGCGGTGGGGTTGTGGTTCTGCCAGGTGTCTGGGAGGGCGGCGGTTTTGCGTTCCAGGGCGAAGGTGACCAGGGCGACCACTGCGGGGTCTATCGCGGGGTCTGGGTCTTCGTCGGTTGTGATCAGGTCCAGGGCCAGGGTGATGCGGAGGATGAAGCCGAGCAGCGGGGTGAGGCGCTGGTGGTCCATCGTGGTTTCGATCTGCTCCAGCTGGGCGCGGAGCTGTTTGACGGCCCGGGCTGCGGTGCGGCGATCGGCGCGGGAACGGCGTACCGGGATCCCGTTCTTGAGGACCTTGTCCAGGTCGTCGGCGGGGATGCCCAGCAGGTCCGCGAGTTCGTCGAAGGGCAGGCCGTCGGCGGCAGGGGTGGGCTTCGGCGAAGTTGCCTCGATCTCCTCGATTGCCAGGTCGAGCAGGTCGTCCAGGCCGCGGACGACGTCCGACAGCGCGTCGTCGGCACCCTTCCAGCGGTAGGCCGCGAGTGCGGTCGTACGGCGGAAGTCGTCCGCGACGACCGTCTCCAGCTCCTCGGGCCAGCTGTCGAACTCGACGGTCGGTGGTTCCTCGACCGACGGGACGTCGATCACGTCCGGAACCAGCGGCTTGGCGCCGGTCTGCGTACCGACGGCTTCTTCCTTCTTCTGTCCCTGCCCAGGCACGATGAAACTCACACATCCACCTTACGTGCGGCGTAGGTGCCAGACGGACGGGACGATCAGGGTCGCGAGGGTGATGGCGACGTACAGCGCAGCGCCGTACAACTCGACCGCGTTGATCCCGGCGGCGGCCGCGACGGCTCCGACCGACAGTTGGCCGATCGGTACGGCGACGATCGAGCCGAGCATGTCGTACGACGAGACCCGGGACAGCTTGTCGAGCGGGATGTGCTGGCCGAGCGCGGTCTCCCAGCCGATCCCGAAGATCTCGTAGCTGATGCCGACCAGGAACGACATTGCGGCGACCATCACCGTGTTCGGCGCGAGGGCCAGGACGACCATGATCGGGGCGCCGAGCAGGATGCCGAACATCCCGATCCGCAACGGGTACTGCGGTTTGACCCGAATCATCAGGATGCCGCCGGCGATGAGCCCGACGCCGAAACAAGCACTCGCGATCCCCCAGCCGGTGCGGCCGAAGGTGTCGTCGGCGATGACCGGGCCGAGCGTGCGGTAGCAGGCCGTGAAGATCACGTTCAGCACGCAGAAGCCGAGCACGACCACCCAGACCCACTGCCGGGAGACGAACTCGGTCCATCCCACCCGCAGGTCGGTCAGGACGGAGCTCGCCGAGCGTTCGATCCTCGGCAGCCTCAACCGGGCGAGCAGGAACGCGCCGACCAGGAACGTGAGCGCGTCGACCGCCAGCCCGATCCCTGGTCCGGTGAAACCGACGATCACGCCGGCGACCGCGCCGCCGCCGATCATCGCGACCGACCGGGCGAAACCGGAGACCGCGTTCGCCTGGGGAAGTTCGGCGCGGTCGACGATCGACGGCAGAATTCCGGTCAGCGCGGGCATCACGAACGCGGCCGCGACGCCGTTCACCGCTTCGATCACAGCCAGCTGCACGGTCGTCGCGTGACCGGACAGGACCAGCCCGGCGGCGAGGGCCTGAGTGAGTCCACTGACGATGTTGGCGACGACCAGCACCAGATGCCGGGGGAGGCGGTCCGAGATCACTCCGCCGACGAGCAGGAAGACGATATTCGGAATGCTCCGCGCCGCCAGCACGATGCCGACGGCGCCGGCCGTGTCGGACACGTCCAGTACGGCGAACACCAGCGCGATGGGCGCGATCGCCGATCCGAGCAGCGACACGAAGCGGGCCGACACGAAGATCCGTACGTCCCGATGCCGCAGTACGGCCAGATCCTCCCGCCAGCTCACCCGCAACCTCCTCGTCGGAAACCCCGGTGATCCTACGGGCGCGCGGGTCGGCCCGCCCGGGCTTTTCCGGAGAGCAGATCTCGTCGGGCCCCGGCTGTGGTGCCTTTTCGCGGGTGCTCGGTGCCGTGGGCAACGGTTGCTGACTGTCTTTCGTTGTCACGCGCGGTGATGGACGAGGGCTGCCCTAAGCGGCGGGTTTTCGCTACCTTGGGGTATTGGTCCTCGACTGCAGGAGGCTCCGTGAAGATCAACGACGTACTGCGCGGCAAGGGCAACCAGGTCGTCACCATCTCTCCAGAAGCCACTGTCACCGAACTGCTCGCACTGCTGGCCGAACACAACATCGGTGCGGTCGTGGTCAGCCAGGACGGGTCGGCGGTGGATGGCATCGTCTCCGAGCGCGACGTCGTCCGGTTGTGGAACCGTACGCCGGATGCCGCCGACGTCCGCGTCCGCGCGATCATGACCGCCGAGGTGCGGACCGCGACGCCGGACGACCTGATCGACAACCTGATGCGGCTGATGACCGAGCACCGGATCCGGCACGTGCCGGTCGTGGTCGACGGCGCTCTGGCCGGCCTGGTCAGCATCGGCGACGTGGTCAAGTCCCGCATCGGCGAACTCGAGTTCGAACGCGAACAACTCTCCAACTACATCACCAGCTGAATTCCGGACACGACCGCTCTCCAGGGTCTACAGTCCGTCCATGGATCAGACACCACCCACGGACGGCGGCACCGGCACGCCACCGCCCGTGATCCCGGCCCCGCCGGGGCAACCGCCGTACCCGGGCCAGCCGTACCAGGGTCAGCCGGGGCAAGGCCAGCCGGGATCAGGCCAGCCGGGATCAGGCCAGCCGGGATCAGGCCAGCCGTACCAGGGTCCGCCGGGGCAACCGCCGTACGGTGGGATGCCGCCGATGCAGGGCATGCCGCCGGTGCAGGGGATGCCGTCCAGGCCGGGTCCGTGGCAGCCGCGGCAGACCAGCGCGCCGGCGATCCTGTCGTTCGTGCTCAGCATCCTCGGCACCACGGTGATCAGCCTCGTCCTGGGGATCGTGGCGCTCAACCGGATCCCGTCCCGGAACCAGAAGGGTAAGGGCTTCGCGATCGCCGGGATCGTGATCTCCTGCTTGTGGCTGGTCCTGATCGGACTGGTGGTCGCGTTGGGCGGCGATGGCTCGCCGGACCGCAACGCCGCCGGCCAGGTGACGGCGACGCAGACCACCCGGCCGAGCCAGTTGCGGGTGGGGGACTGCGTCAGCGAGATCAAAGAAGGCGACGTCCGGGACATCAAGGTGCAGCCGTGCGATCAGCCGAACGGCGGCAGGGTGTTCGCCGTGTTCGAGCTGCCGGCCGGGGAATGGCCGGGGCTCACGGCCGTGCAGACGGCCGCGGAGAAGGGCTGCACCGACCGGTGGAAGGCCTCGAAGCAGCAGGCCGACGAGCCGTCGAGCATCATCTATGTGCACCCGACCGAGAGCGGCTGGAGCCTCGGCGACCGCGGCACGACCTGCCTGCTCACCCCGAACTGATGGCTGTCAGCCCAGGTCGATGACGTCGCCGAGGTCGAGGCCTTCCAGCTGGGGGCGGACGTCCTTGGCCTCTCCTACGATCACGACAAGGAGCCCATCGGTTCCCACGTATTTTTGGTAGGCCTCGGTTGCCTGGGCGGCGGTGGTTGCGGCGATCTGGTCCAGGTAGGTGTCCGCGAAGTCGATCGGTACGCCGTTCGCGATGTTGCTGCCGACCTGTTGAGCCACCGAATCGGCCTGCTCGTACCGCAGTGGCGCGGTCCGGATCAGGCTGTCCTTCGCCTCCTGCACCTCCTGCTCGGTCAGCCCGTCGCGGGCCTCCCGCAGGATCCGCAGCGCGTCGCCGATCGCGGCGCTGGTGACCTCGGTCCGTACGGCGCCTCCGAGGCTGAACGTCCCGCCCTTGCGCGGAGCCGCGAAGCTCGTCCGCGTCCCGTACGTGTACCCCTTCTCCTCACGCAGAACGGTGTCCACCCGCGAGGTGATCGTGCCGCCGACCACGTGGTTCGCGACCGCGGCCGCACCCCAGGCGGGGTCACGGCGATCCGGACCGGCGCAGCCGATCAGGAGCTGGCTCTGCACCGAGCCCGGTCGATCGACGAGCACGACCCGGTTGCCGACGAGATACAGGGGCTCCGGCGTCTCGAGTGCCGGCGTGGCGGACGAGGTCCAGCCGCTGAAGGCCGCATCGATGATCGCCGCGGCATCGACGCCGGTCGCGTCGCCGGCGAACAGGATCTCGGCGCGCTCCGGCCCGATGTTGTTGCGGTAGAACTCGGCCACCTGCACGTTGGTCAGCGGCCGGATCGTGTCCGGGGTCCCCGCGGTCGGCCGGGACCGTCGCATCGACGGGTCGAACAGGTGCGCGGCGAATGCCTCCCGCGCCCGGTACCCGGCATTCGCCCTCTCCTGGTTGATCTCGCCGAGGCGGATCGTCACGTGCCGCCCGACATCGGCCTGGTTGAACGCCGGCTTGGTGATCGCCTCGGCGAGCAGCTCGACCGCCGGTGCGAGCTGCGACACCGGCACGGAGATCTCGACGTGCAACGCGTCCGAGCTGACATCGACGCCGTACGCCGCGCCGTGCCGCTCCAGCGCCGCGGCGAATTCGTTGGCCGAGTGCAGCTCGGTGCCCTCGTCGAGCGTGCGCGACATGATCGTCGCGACGCCCTCGAGCTCACGCGGCTCGGCGACCAGCGGCATCGCGATCGTGACGCGGACGGTGGCGACGTACTGGCCCGGGCGGTCGAAGACGTGCACCGGGCTGCCGCCGCTGGTGACCGTCGTGGTCGCGGCCGGGAACTTCCACGGACCGGGCGCGCCGACCGCGGGCGGGGTGGTCAGAATCTGGCTCATTCCTGCTCTCCCTCAGAATCAGATTCCGTCCGGCGGTAGGTCACCTGCACGCGTCCGTCGGCACGTACCCAGTGGGCCGCGGCCGCCTGCACCTGCTCGACAGTGATCGCACGGACCTGGTCGATCCGGGTGTTGATCCGGTTCGCGTCGCCGAACAGCAGGGCGTGATGCGAGATCTCGTCGGCCCGGCCGGCGCACGTCGCCAGCTGCTCGAGCCAGTCCCGCTCGGCCTGCGCCTGGACCGTCGCGAGCTCGTCCTCGGTCACACCTTCGGTCGCCAGCTTCTCGATCTCCTCGAGCAGCGCGTCCTCGACCTTCTGCAGGTCGATGCCGTCGGAGGCGATCCCCGTCAGCGTGCCGAACGAGACGCCGCCGATCAGCGGCAGCGCACCGCCGGAGACCGACTGCGCGATCTGCTCGTCGCGGACGAGCCGGCGGTTCAGCCGCCCGCTCTGCCCGGCGGCGAGAACGTCGAGCGCGAGACCGGCCGCGTCGAGCTCCGGAGTGCCGTCCACCGGCAGCCGGAACATCATCGTGATCAGATCGGACGGTACGTCGGAGACAACGTCGTCGCGCTGGACGTCAGTCATCGGGCCGATCGTGCCGTCCGGAGCGGGCGGCGGCTGCGGGATCGCCGGCAGGTGACCGAAGTACCGCTTGGCCGCGTCGAACGCGTCGTCGACCGCGACGTCACCGACGATGGTCAGGACGGCGTTGTTCGGGCCGTAGTACTTGCGGAAGAACGCGTGCACGTCCTCGACCGAGGCCGCGTCCAGGTCGGCCATCGAGCCGATCGTCATGTGCGCGTAGGGGTGCCCCGCCGGGAACGCGAGCTTCACGAGCCGCTCGTACGAATCCCCGTACGGGCGGTTGTCGTAGCTCTGCCGCTTCTCCTCCTTGACCACGTCGCGCTGGTTGTCCAGGTTCTCCTGGTTGACCGCGTCGAGCAGGTAGCCCATCCGGTCCGCCTCGAGCCAGAGCGCGAGGTCGAGACCGCCGCTGGGCAGCGACTCGAAGTAGTTGGTCCGGTCGAAGAAGGTGCTCGCGTTCAGGCTCGCGCCGGCTGTTTCCAGCAGGCTGAAGTGCTGGCCGGAGGCGACGTTGCGCGATCCCTGGAACATCAAGTGCTCGAACAGGTGCGCGAAGCCGGTCAGACCGGCCGGTTCATGGCGGGAGCCGACGTCGTACCAGAGATTGACGGCGACGATCGGAACGGCACGATCGGAGCTGACGACGACCCGCAGGCCGTTGTCGAGCGTCTGCTCCGCGATGGGGTACGTCAAGGGCATACCGGCCACCTTACGTGGTCGTTCTATTCGAGGCGCTTGAGTACTTCGTCGTGCAGGCGGCCGTTGGTGGCAACGGCGTTCGGGCCGTTCGGGCCGGGGACGCCGTCGACGGAGGTGAACTTGCCGCCGGCCTCGTCGACGATGATCGCGAGCGCGGCCATGTCGTAGAGGTTGAGCTCGGGCTCGGCGGCGATGTCGACCGCGCCCTCGGCGACCAGCATGTAGGACCAGAAGTCGCCGTACGCGCGGGTCCGCCAGACCGAGTCCATCAGCTCGGCCCACTGGTTCTTCTTGCCGATCTTCTCCCAGCCCTTGAGCGACGCGTACGACAGCGAGGCGTCCTCGAGCTTGTTCACGTCGCTGACCCGGCACGGCTGGGACGAGTGCAGCGCGCGGCCCGTCCAGGCGCCATCGCCGTACGACGCCCACCAGCGCTTCCCCAGGGCCGGGGCGGACACCACACCGACGACCACCTGGTCCTCGATCATCAGACTGATCAGCGTGGCCCAGACCGGGACGCCGCGGATGTAGTTCTTGGTGCCGTCGATCGGGTCGACGACCCAGCGCCGTACGCCCCAGCCGGTGGTGCCTTCCTCCTCGCCCACGAACGCGTCGCGCGGACGGGCCCGGGACAGCGTCTTACGCATCACGTCTTCGACCTTCGAGTCCGACTCGCTCACCGGGGTCAGGTCCGGTTTGGTGGCCACGTGCAGGTCGAGCGCCTTGTAGCGGTCCATCGTGGTCGAGTCCGCGTCGTCGGCCAGGATGTGGGCGAGCCGCAGGTCATCCGTGTGCGAAGGCATGCCGGAAGGCTAGCCTGACCGGCCGCTCACCGGCTCGGCCGTGCCAGTTGCGGACCGAAACGTTGCGGATCGGTTGCGGCCCGGATTGAACCGAATGCGTTCGTTGAACGTGCCATTAGTGTCTGACCACGCCTTACGACCTGTCCCCTTCCGTTCTTCGTTCGCCAGGAGGCTGTCCATGTTCGAGCGCTTCGGGGATCTCCCACTGCACGTGCTCGTGATCCATCTGACCGTGGTGTTGTTGCCGGCGGCCGCGCTGACGTTGATCGCCTTCGCCGTCGTGCCGCGCTGGCGGCGGGTGCTGCGGTGGCCTGCGCTGGTCCTGGGCGTCGGGACGGTGGTCTGTGCGTTCGTGGCGAAGGAGAGCGGCGAAGCGTTCGTCAACGCGGTTCCGACGCTGCAGAAGGCGGTCGAGCTGCACGAGAAGCGCGGCAACCTGCTGTTTTGGTACTGCCTGATCTTCACGGTCGTCGCAGTCGTGGCCTTCCTGCTGCTGGCGGGCGTGAAGGGGGATCAGGCAACGAAGATTCGCCCGCTCGAGGTCGTCACGCAGGTGGCCGTCGTGGTGATCGCCGTACTCGTCATCTGGCAGACGGTTCGTACCGGCGACGCCGGGGCGAAGGCCGTGTGGACCGGCCAGCTCCCGCCTAAGTAGTCTCCGGCTCCCGGCCTTCACGGCTGGCGAGCAACCGACGGAACGACGCGACCCGGTCCGGGTCGGCCTTGCCCTCGCGGACCGCCTCGTCCAGCGCGCAGTCGGGAGCGTTGGCCGCGTGGGTGCAGCCGCGCGGGCAGGTCTCCGCGATCTCGGCCAGGTCCGGGAACGCGTTGATCAGCTGGTCCGGCTCGACGTGAGCCAGGCCGAACGAGCGGATGCCGGGCGTATCGATCAGCCAGCCGCCCTCGGGCAGGCGCAGGACCAGTGCGGTCGTGGAGGTGTGGCGGCCGCGGCCGGTGACCTCGTTGACGACCCCGATCGCGCGATCGGCGCCGGGGATGAGGGCGTTGACCAGTGTGGACTTGCCGACACCCGAGTGACCGACGAAGACGCTCGTACGGTCGACGAGTTGCTCGCGCAGCTCGCTGAGATCGCCGTCCTGCCGGGTCGCGACGGACTCGACGCCGAGTGGGCGGTAGATCGCGAGCAGATCATCCGGCTGGGCCAGGTCGGTCTTGGTAAGGCAGAGCAGGGGCCGCATGCCGGCGTCGTACGCGGCGACGAGGAAGCGGTCGATCAGGCCGGTCCGCGGCTCCGGGTTGGCGACTGCGACCACGATCACGAGCTGGTCGGCGTTCGCGACGAGCGGTCGCTCGACCGGATCGTCGTCGTCGGCCGAACGGCGCAGCAGCGTGGTCCGGGGGAGGACCTCGACGATCCGGGCGAGGCTGCCCTCGTCGCCGGTCGCGTTGCCGTCGAGCTTGACGCGATCGCCGACGATCACGCCCTTGCGACCCAGTTGCCTGGCCTTCATCGCGGTGACCTGACGACCGGTGGCCATGTCCCCGACCCACAGCGTGTAGCGGCCGCGGTCCCGGGTGATCACCGAACCGATGACGGCGTCGTCGTACGAGGGGCGGTCCTTGGTCCGCGGCCGGGTCCGGCGCTTCGGACGGTCGTACTTGGCTTCCTCGTCGTACCGCGACATCAGCCCGCGAGCCCCGACCACAGCTCGGGGAACTCGGGGAGGGTCTTGGCGGTGGTGCCGATGTTCTCGATCAGGAGGCCGTCGACGAGAAGGCCGAGTACGGCGGCCGCATGGGCCATCCGGTGGTCGTTGTACGTGGCGAAAAGCCCACCGTGCAAGGGCTTCGGGCGAATCTCCAACCCGTCGGCCGTCTGGGTCACGTCGCCACCGAGCGCATCGAACTCACGCTCGAGCGCGGCCAGCCGGTCGGTCTCATGGTTGCGCAGATGCGCGATCCCGCGCAGGTACGACGGGCCGTCCGCGAAGGCAGCCACCGACAGCAGGACCGGCGACAGCTCGCCGACCTCGCTGAGATCAAGATCTACCCCGTGCACCCGACCGGTCCCGCGGACCGTCAGGCCGGCGTCGGTACGAGCCACCTCGGCGCCGAAACGGGTGAAGATGTCGCGGAGCTGGTCGCCGGGCTGCGTGGTCTCGGCCGGCCAGCCGGTCACGGTGACCTCGCCGCCGGTGATGACGGCGGCGGCCAGGAACGGCGCGGCGTTGGACAGATCCGGCTCGATCGCGGTGTCCATCGCGCGAATGGGGCCAGGGGCAACGATCCACCGGTTCGGCTCGCTGTCGTCGACCTGGACGCCGCGCTCGCGCAGCATCGCCACCGACATGTCGAGGTGCGGCTGGGACGGCACCGGCTTCCCGTCGTGGCGAAGGTCCACGCCCTCGTCGTACCGGGCGCCGGCGAGCAGGAGAGCGGAGACGAACTGGCTCGACCCGGACGCGTCCAGCGTCACCGTGCCGCCACGCACCGAGCCCGTGCCGGAGACGTCGTACGGCATCCGGCCGGTGCCACCGTCGTCGATCTGTACGCCGAGGGTCCGCAGGGCGTCGAGGATGACACCCATCGGCCGCTCTCGCGCGTACGGGTCGCCGTCGAACGAGACAACGCCGTCGGCCAGCGCGGCGACCGGTGGGACGAACCGCATCACCGTGCCGGCCAGACCGCAGTCGACGCTCGCCGGGCCCTTGAGAGATCCAGGGGTGACCGTGACCGTCGTCCCGCTCGCACTGATGCCTACGCCGAGCGCGGTGAGCGCCGAACGCATCAGGGAGGTGTCGCGGGCGGCGAGCAGGCCGGTCAGGTGTGACGGACCGTCGGAGATCGCGGCGAGGATGAGTGCGCGGTTACTGATCGACTTCGATCCGGGAACGGTGATCCGGCCGGTGACCGGTCCCTCGGCCCGCGGTGCCGGCCAGCCCTGCTCGTCGCTCATCCCACTCCTTCGGCCCAGGTCCTGTGTCCAACCCTGAGCCTAGGCCATCCCCGCGGCCGGATCTTCCAGCCTTGCGCAGGGGATCAGCCGAACGGGAGCTCGGCCTTGGCGAGCTTGGCCGCGTGGCGGGCTTCCCGCGCCAGCTGCTTGGCCTCGCGCCTGGCCGCCTTCGCGCCGCGCGTCGTCTCGCGCTTGGCGGCCTTCGCGCCGCGCTTGGTCTCGCGCTTGGCCGCCTTGGCGCCGTGGGACGCGCGCCAGGCGACACCCGGCTTGCCCTCGGTGTCGACCGCGGCGAGCAGCAGGCCGCCGAGCAGACCCAGGTTCTTCATGAACTGGATCCGCTGGGTGTTCCGGACCGTCTTGTCCTTCTCCAGCCAGAAGGGGTGCCCTGCGATCGTCGTCGGCACCAGCGTCGCCGCCAGCACCCCGGCCGCGAGCCGACGACCCTTGCCGGTCGCCAGCGCGAGACCGCCGACGACGTGGATGGCGCCGTTCAGCCGGACCAGGTTGGCAGTGGTGTTGGGGATGCGATCACCGACTTGCGCCGGCGCGACCCTTCGCACCATCGGCACGAGCCGATCCGTCACCGGCTGCGCCTTGGGCACCAGCGGCTCGGGATTGCGGATCGAGTTCGCGCCTTGCACGACGAAAATGACGGACAGCAGCGGCCTGGCCAGTGCGCGCACGACAGTCATGCCTCCTTCATACACCACGTGGTGTGGATCCCCCGGTACCCACTACTCAGATGGCGCACCCGTCGGGCCCGCACGCCGCGTCGTCATCGGTGCTCGGGCTGGTGACCAGAGTGATCGGCTTGCGGTCCGCGTTCGCCCGCCGGAGCGCTTCCTGGAAGACCTCGACGGGCTGGGCGCCGCTCACGCCGTACTTCTCGTCGATCACGAAGAACGGCACGCCGTTGGCGCCGTACGCCAGCGCCTGGGCCTGATCCGCGGCGACGTCCTGGGCGTACGCCGTACTCGCGAGCACCTCGCGGACACGGTCCGCCGGGAGGCCGACCTCGGTCGCCAGCTCCGTCAAGGTGGTGTGGTCGCCGACCGGGAGACCGTCGGTGAAATACGCCTTGAGGAGGCGCTCCTTGAGACGGTCCTGGGTGTCGACGGGGACCTCCCCGGCTTCGACGAGCTCACGGGCGAGGTGCAGCACACGGTGAGCGTCGACGGTGTTGGCCGACTTGGCCCGGTCGAAGTTGTACTCGAGGCCGAGCTCCGCGGCGATCTCGGTCACCTGGGCGTTGGCCTGCAGGCCCCACTCGCGGCCGCGCCCGTACTTCTCACCCAACCGGGTGGCCAGGTCGCGCGGATCGTCGTTCGTGGACGACGGGTCCAGCTGGAAGCTGTGCCAGATGATTTCGGCCTTCTCACCGCTCTGTTCGAGCGCCTGCTCCAACCGCCGCTTCCCGATGTAGCACCACGGGCAGACGACGTCGGACCACACATCAATACGCATATCCGCGCCAACTTGGGACGGGGAGGTCCTATTCCCAACCAGCTCCGGTTGTGACGCGTCTGACGCTCCGTGGACGACGAACTCGTACGGACCCTGCTGGAAGAGCAGCACCCGGACCTTGCGGACCTGGAGCTGACGGAGGTCGTCGGCGGCTGGGGCAACCAGATGTGGCGCCTGGGCGACGACCTGGCGGTCCGGATGCCGCGCACCGATGGAGCCCCGGCGGACCTGCTCAAGGAGCACCGCTGGATCCCCGAGCTCCCCGGTCTCCCGCTGCCCGTCCCGGTCCCGCAGCGCCTCTGCGAACCGTCGGACGCCTTCCCGAAGACCTGGATGATCACCAGCTGGGTCCACGGCGAACCCGCCGACCATGCGCCGATCACGGATCCGGCGGCGGCCGACGTACTGGCCGAGTTCCTGCTCGCGCTGCACACCGAGGCGCCGGCCGATGCTCCGGTGAACGACCGGACCGAGCTGCCGCCGGGCCTGGGCTTCGAGAAGATCCACGAGTACGTCGGCCGCATGGACGAGGTCCGGGCGGTGTGGGAGGACGCGGTGGCGGCGCCGGCCTGGAGCGGGCCGCGACTGTGGTTGCACGGGGACCTGCATCCGGCGAACGTGGTCGTTGCCGACGGCATGCTTGCCGGGGTTGTCGACTTCGGTGAGATCTGCGCGGGCGATCCGGCCGGCGACCTTGCGGCCGCCTGGATCCTGCTGCCGGCCGGCGCGGCCGACCGCTTCTTCGAGCGCTACCCCGTGGACGACGCGACGGTACGACGAGCTCGCGGGTGGGCCGTGACACGAGCGCTGTTCCTGATCGCGATGGGAATCAACGGCGAGCGGGGCGTCCCGGGCGGAAAGACGCACTGGGGTCCCCTCGGCCAAGCAGCCCTGGACCGCCTCCTCGCCTGAGCACGGTGTCAGGGGTCGTGTCAGGGCGGCGGCTGCGTGGTGTCAGAGGGGTCTTCCAGAGTGGTGGCAACAACAAGTTCGCAACCACTAGGAAGGCACCACAATGTCGACTTTCACCACTCCCGAGCCGATCTCCGCCGTTCTGGACGTCCCGGTCGGACGGGTCCAGTTCGTTGCCACCGACCGGACCGACACCGTCGTCGAGGTCCTGCCTGCCGATCCCTCCAAGGCGCGCGACGTCAAGGCGGCGGAGGAGGCGCAGGTCGGGTACGGCGATGGCGTCCTGCGGATCGAGATCCCGACGAAGCGTCAGTACTTCGGGCCGTCCGGATCCGTCGCGGTCAGCGTCCAGCTGCCCGCCGGTTCCCAGCTCGAAGTGAAGACCGCCAGCGTCGAACTCCGGGCCGCCGGTCGCCTCGGCGACGTCGCGATCGACAGCGCGCACGGCTCGATCGACCTCGAGGACGTCGCGAGCGCCCGCCTCGGTCTGACCGCCGGTAACGTCTCGGTCGGCCGCCTGAACGGGCCTGCCGAGGTTCGCACCAGCCAGGGTGACATCCGGATCGCCGAGGCCGTGCGCGGTGCCGTCGTACTGCGCACCGAGGTCGGCGAGGTGGAGATCGGCACCGCCAGCGGCGTCTCGGCCTCCCTCGACGCCGGCACCAGCACCGGGCGGATCACCAACGAGCTCAAGAACTCCGTGGGTGCCGACGCCGAACTCAAGATCCACGTGACCACGATCGTCGGCGACATCGTCGCCCGCAGCCTCTGATCACCTTCACCACCACGCTGAGGAGCACCGCCATGCCCATCACTCCGACCGGCTTCACCGAAGCCGGGTTGCGCCGGCTGCACGACGTACTCGCCCGGCACGTCGACTCCGGGAGGATCCCCGGACTGGTCGCCCTGGTCAGCCGGGGCGACGCGGAGCCGCACGTCGAGACGATCGGGACGATGCGCCACGAGGGTGGCGCGCCGATGCAACGGGACACCATCTTCCGGATGGCGTCGACGTCCAAGCCGGTCGCGGTGTCCGCGGCGATGGTGCTGCTCGACGAGTGCCGGCTGCGGCTCGACGACGTGGTCGAGCCGTGGCTGCCGGAGCTCGCGGACCGGCAGGTGCTCAAGCGGATCGACAGCCCGGTGGACGACACCGTCCCGGCCCGGCGGCCGATCACGGTCCGGGACGTGCTGACCTCGACGTTCGGGCTCGGCATGGACATGACGATGATCGGTACGCCGATCATGGCCGCGCTGTTCGAGCAGGGCATCACGCCCAACCTGCCGGTGCCGATGCCCGAGCAGGACGAGTGGATGCGACGCCTCGGCACGCTGCCGTTGATGTACCAGCCCGGCGAACGCTGGCAGTACCAGATCAGTAGCGACCTGCTCGGCGTCCTCGTCTCCAGGGTCTCCGGCCAGTCGTACGACGCGTTCCTGCGCGAGCGCATCTTCGAGCCGCTGGGCCTGAAGGACACCGGTTTCTCGGTACCCGCCGACCAGATCGATCGCCTACCTCCGCTGTACGCGCCGGACCCGGCGACCGGGGAGTTCCACGTGTGGGACGAGGCTGTGGGCGGCCGGCACAGCAGCCCGCCGGCGTTCCAGGGCGGGGGCGGCGGGCTGAACTCGACCGTCGACGACTACCACGCCTACTTCCGGATGCTGTTGAACCACGGGACGCACCAAGGTCAGCGCATCCTGTCCCGGCCGGCTGTGGAGCTGATGACCACCAACCGGCTGACGCCGGAGCAACTCGCCGCCCGCGACACCCTGGCCCGCGACAACGTGCACATCTCGTTCGGTCAGGGACAGCACGGCGGGTGGGGCTTCGGGATGGCCGTTCGGACCTATCGCGGTGACTATGCGCCGATCGGACAGTTCGGCTGGGACGGCGGCAGCGGTACGTCGACGTACGCCGACCCGGAGAACCAGCTGGTCGGGATCCTGCTCACCCAGGTCGGGGCGTCCAGCCCGGACTCGACCCAGCTCATGCACGACTTCTGGACCACGGTGTACCAAGCCCTGGCGGACTGAAACACCCGAGCTCCCCGCCTGCATCAGACGGGGAGCTCGGTTCGTCAGGTGCAGCGCCGGAGGGCCAGGAGGGTGTAGGTGCGGGCGGCGTGGAGGACGTCCGCGAGGACCACGTGTTCGTCGGCGGCGTGGGCGTAGCGGACGTCGCCCGGGCCGTACTGCAGCGTGGGGATGCCGGCTGCGGCGTACTGCCTGAGGTCTGAGCCGTAGGGTGCGCCCTTCACCTCAGGTGTGGCGGCGCCCGCGTCGGCAGCTGCCTGCAAGGTCTGAGCGAGCAGGGGATCGCCGTCGGGGAGGAGACCGGAGGCGAACTCACCGCCGGGCCAGGTGACGGCGACCGGGTGGTCGCAGAGCCAGTCGTCCTTGGCGCAGGCTCTGGCGACCGCGTCCTCGAAGGCCGCGCGGGCTTCGTCGAGTGGCTCGCCGAGGCGTACGCCGTACCTGCCCTCGGCGACCAATGAGTCCGGCACGGTGCTGGCCCAGTCGCCGGACCGAACGGTGCCGACCGAGAGCGGGTTGGCCAGGTCGAGGTGTGCCAGCAGCGGATGGGGATCGCGATTGCGGTCCGCCTCGAGTGAGTGCAGCGCTTCCTGGAGCCGCATGAACTTGTCGATCGCGCTCACCCCACGACTCCGCGTCGACCCGTGCGTCGCGAGGCCCGGCACCTCCAGCCGGAACGTCAGCGACCCTGCGTTGGCCGGGATCACCGTGCCCGCCGTCGGCTCCGCAATCAGGCAAGCCGCACCGCTGTGCCCTCGCCGCAATGTCGCGAACGTGCCGACGCCGCCGTCCTCCTCACCGATCACCGTGTGCACCGCCAGCGGCCTGCGCAACTCGATGCCGGCAGCAACAATCGCCGCCACCGCACCGATGATCGCGGCCACACCGCCCTTCATGTCACACGTCCCGCGACCCCACATCACCCCGTCCTCGACGGATGCGTCGAAGGCATCACCCGGCACCACGTCCACGTGCCCGTTGAGAATCAGCCCCGGTACGCCCTCCCCGCCAAGAACCCCCACAACTCCCCACGCCGAGTCCCGAGCCACCTCCATCCCCGGAAACCCAGGCTCGGCACTCAACGCAGGAACATCAATCAACCACTTGTCGACCTGCAGCCCGAGCGACCCAAGGCGCTCCGCACACCACTCCTGTACGACGCCCTCCGCCACGGACCCGTCAACACTGGGAATCCGCACCAACTCCCGCAGGTCTTCAACCACCCGCGCCTCATCAACCCCCGCCAGGACCGCCCGCTCCACCGCACTCACCATGCCCACATCATCCCTCGACCGATAGTGCGGCCGCCGAAGCGCTGCCAGCCTCGTCCTGACGGCCCGACCGGGTCGTCAGGGGAGGAGAACATCATGCACGTCAAGAGGAAGATCGTCCTCGCGGCGCTCGCCGTCGTCACGATCGGCGCCGGGACTGCCTACGGCTACTGGACCACCACCGGATCCGGCACTGGCTCAGGCACCGTCGGAAGCTCGAACGGGACCCTCGTCCTGCACGCGTCGTTCGCGGACGGTCTGGCGCCCGGCAACAGCACATTCGCTCGTTGCAAGGCCGACAACCCCGGCACGACCAACCTGCGGATCAACACCATCACCACCGTCGTCACAGCCTCGGGCACCTGTGACGCCTCGTGGTTCACCGTCCCGCCGGTCGCCGCCAACCAGACCATCGCGGCCGGCGCGACCACCGCCCCGGCCACCGCGCTCGACTTTGTGCACCAGATCCGTACGGCGGGAGCCGGATGATGCGGATGCGGTGCACAAAGTCGGCCTGGTGGGCGGGGGCCTGGTGGGCGGGGGCCTGGGGGCCGTTAGGGGGTTAGGCGGTGGAGGTCGCGGGGGAAGAGGGTTACCTCGCGGACGTTTTCTGCTCCGGTCAGGCGGGCTACGAAGCGTTCGAGGCCGATGGCGAAGCCGCCGTGGGGTGGCATGCCGTGTTTGAAGGCCTGGAGGTACGAGCTGTACGCCGGACTGTCCGGCGACTCGCCTCGTGCCTGTAGGGCTGCTGCGTAGTCGGAGTAGCGGTGTAGACGCTGGCCGCCCGTGACCAGCTCGACGCCTCGGAAGAGCAAGTCGAACGAGTTGGACCACCGTGGGTCCGACGGCTGCGGATGGGTATAGAACGGCCGCTTGGCCATCGGATACCCCTCGACCGCCACGAACGCGCTGCCGTGTTCGCGCAAGGCCCACTCACCGATCGCACGCTCGTCGGCCGGCGCGAGGTCGGGCTCGTCCGGGTCCGCGCCGGCGAGCTTCAACGCCTCGCTGAAGTGCACGACCGGTACGTCGACCGGGATCTCCGGCAACTCCACTCCGAGCCGCTCCAACGCACCACCGGCCCGCTCGCCGACGGTCGCCAGCATCCCGGCGATCGTCGTCCGCAGTACGGCGAGAACGTCGCGATGGTCCTGGATGAAGCCGAACTCAGCGTCCAGCGAGACGTACTCGGCCAAGTGCCGGACCGTGTCATGAGGCTCGGCCCGGAACACCGGACCAACCTCGAAGACCCGCTCGAACACCCCAACCATCGTCTGCTTGTAGAACTGCGGTGACTGCGCCAGGTACGCCGGTCCGCCGAAGTAGTCCAACGCAAACACGTTCGCGCCGGACTCCGTCGCCGTACCAACGATCTTCGGCGTCTGGATCTCCGTGAAGCCAAGTCCGTCCAGCGTCGAGCGGTATCCGTGCAGAGCCGCCGCCGCAATCTCCCAGCCGGCCCGCACGGCCGGATGCCGCAGGGCCACCGGTGCGTTGTCCAGTACGACGGGAAGCCCGGCGCCAACCGTCGGACGCCACAGCTCGATCGGCGGGGTCGCGGCCGGCTCGGTCAACGGCGTGATCACCGGGTCGACGAGCTCCGCGCCGCCCGGCGCCTGCGGGTTGGCGGCGACCGTACCGGTCACCTGGACGACGGTCTCTTCACCCAGTTCGTCCAGCTGTGCTTGGGTTTGCGGCGCCTTGACGACGATCTGCGCCAGACCGGACCGGTCTCGCAGGATCAGGAAACTGACGGCTGCGAGCCGTCGTCTTCGGTGCACCCAGCCGGCCACCGTGACGGATTGGCCTACTGCTGAGGGGATCTCATGGTTGAGAATGCGCATCGCTGTTTCACCTCCAGGTCGTTTCTCGTACCCCGGAGGTGTGGGCGAAGGGGATCTCGCGGTGCCACCACACCTTCACCGGATCGGACGACCCGGCCTCTTGCACAGCATTCGCTCGGGAGTGTCTTCACGACCGCTCCATGTATCGCCTCACAGCAACCGGCGACTCTCTCGAACATGGCGTACGGCGCTACTCGGTTCCGTCAGCGCGAACAGTTCCAGGATAGGGCAGGACGGCAACCGGATATCAGCGGCGGGTCGCGGTGGGTGGGATCTGGGCGGTGTCGGTGTCTTCCCGGCCGCCGGTCTGGGCATGGACCGTGATCTGGTTGTTGCTGCCGTTGCCGGGGAGCCAGGCGCTCCACTCGGAGTTGAAGGGCTTGCGGTAGTCGTCGGTCCAGCAGGTCGCCCGCCGGACGTCGGTCGAGCGCGAGCACGTCCATCCGCTGTCCCGCCCCGACACGAACAACAGGTTCCGGCCCCATGAGATGTCCAGCGTCACCCGCTGCGCGCCGACCCCGTTGACCTTCAGGAATCGGTTGTAGACAAAGGGATTCGGGTCGGTCTGCGGGGTCGGCGTGACGATCTGCAGGAGCGACTCGTCCGGCTGGATGCCCGCCATCACCTCGGAGTCCGTGTCGCTCACGATCCCGGCGGTCGCGGCAACGGTGAACGTCCGAGCAGCAGACGACCCATCGGCCGGTACGTCGAAGTCCGCCGGCAGCGGAGCCGGTTTCGCCGGGTTCAGCGCCGTACACGTCTTGGTCGTCGCCGAGCACTTCCAGCCGGCCGGGCTCCCGGTGATCGGCCATTCCAGCGCCGATCCGTAGCTCAGCTTCAGCGTGACCGCGGTCCGATCGGTGCCAGGGGCAACGGTCAGGATGCGGTGGTGGACATCGGGGTCGGCCTTGCCGTCGAGGATCTTGAGCAGATTCTCGTCGGTCCGCGGTGGCGCGATCAGGGTCGCGGAGTCGTCGTCGTACAGCCGGCCGCTCTTGGCCGAGACGGTGAAGGTGCGGTCGGCAACCGATCCGCCGAGCGGGGCCGTGAACGAGACCGGCAGGGTCGCGGGCGCCGCCGGGTTGGTCGCCGTACAGGTCCCGGCCGCCTCGGTGCAGGTCCAGCCGGCCGGGCTCCCGGTCATCGGCCAGTCCAGCGCGGAACCGTACGTGAACCCGATGACGACCGGGTCGGTGTTCTTCGCCGGCGCCTTGATCGTGATCACGACCTGCACGCCGGTCGAACTCGCCGAGCTCACCGACTCGGTGCTCGGACCGCCACCGCCGCTGGGGATGCTGATCGTCAGCAGGCCCTCGTCCAGGATCGGAGTCGTCGGCAGCGGCGGGGTCGGCGTCGGAGCAGTCGGGACCGAGGTCGACGTACTGGTGGTGGGGGTCGGCGCGGTCGTGGGCGCAGTGGTCGGTGCCGTCGTGGGAACCGTCGTCGGCTGCGTGGACGGCTTGGTGGACGGTGGTGGCGGCGCGCTCGTCGGTTTGACTGGCGGCACGGTCGGCGGCTTCGCGGGAGGCTGCGTCGGGCTCTGGCCTGGCGGCTTGTTGATCGCCGCCGGGGGAGTGTCGTTGCCGGTGAGCGCCATGGCGGCCAGCACGGCGGCGACCGCGACGACCACCACCGCACCAGCGCCGACCGCTGTCCGCGTGCTGTTCTCGGTGACCTTCCGCCAGCCGGTGACGACGAGGCCGACCACGCCGACCTTCGCACCGCCCGCGGCAGCCAGGTAGCCCAGGCCCGCGGTGCCCAGTAGGGCCGGGGCGAGCAGGGCCGGCAGCGCGCTGTTGACCTCGACGAGCTCGAGGTAGACCGCGGTGCACTTCGCGCAGTCGTCCAGGTGCTCGCGGACGTTGCGGTTCTCGCGCTTGGTGAGACCGCCGCGGACGTACGCGCCGAGACGCTCGATCGTCCAGCGGTGGCGGTCGCCGGCCACATCGGCGAGGTGCTGCTGCAGGTACGCCTGCCGCAGGCCCTCACGGGCCCGATAGGCCAGCGCGGAGACGCCGTTCGCGGTCAGGCCGAGCAGGGGCGCGATCGCGGCCGGCTTCTCGCCCTCCACCTCGGTGTGCCAGAGGACGGCCTGCCACCGCTCGGGCAGGCTCGCGAACGCCTTGGCCGCGGCGCCGCTCTCGAAGCCGGTCACGGTCGGGTCGTCGAAGGTCTCCGGCTCCCGCTCGTACGACGCGATGTCGTCGGTCGCGGTCACCTTCCGGCCGGACCGGATCCGGTCGACGTGCACCCGGCGTACGGTCGTGAGCAGGTAGGCGCGGAAAGAGATGTCGGGACCGCCGCCGGCGCGGAGCGCGTCCAGCACCTTGGCGAACGCGTCACTGGCCAGGTCGTCGGCGTCGTTCGGCGGGACCAGCTGGCGGGCCATCCGCTCGGCGGCGTGGTGATGCCGGCCGAAGAGCTCGCCGTACGCGTCGAGGTCGCCGTTGCGGACGGCCGCGATCAGCTCGGCGTCGCTGACAGCCTCCGGCAGTCCTTCCGGCGTCTCCATCCGTCTCCCCCGTGGGTGTCTCATCACAGTCAGTCACATCGTTGCCGAGGACAAGGCTCCCACGTGAGACGACTGTGCGCATCTTTCCTGACGCGAGAACTGTGCTCCTTTCCTTACGACGGGACCAGCGGTGAAGTTACGCCGAAAAAAGTTCTGGGAATCCGCGTCATGAACCTCGGCCCCGCCTGTCTCTCCTGCGTACGACGCCTCCGGCCGACCGGTCGGGAGATTGATGGGGACGTCTCGAGGAGGGCCATGTCACTGTTCGCGGACATCCGCCGACGGTTCGACCTGCGTCCCAACAAGTCCCTGAACCTGGCGGGATCGCCCGCCCGGAACCGGCTGGAGGCGCCGTCGGCTGAGGACTCGGGGGTGGGTCCGTACGGACGGAGGGAGCCGTACGGCACGGCTGGCACCGACTCCAGCGCTTATCTCGCGATCGCGGAAGCGCTGCAGGAAGGTGCCGATGTTGTGCCTGCATCCGACGAGGTCGGCCGCCGCTTGGCGGCCGACGGAGTCTCGCTGGTGGAGGCACTTGATGGGCTGAGTGCGTTGTACCGCTCGATCGCCGGGGGCGAGCCGGCTTTCGTCGCGGTACGCGCACTCAGTTCCAGCTGGGCCGAGGCATCTCTGGTCTATCTGCACGCGCTGTCCTGCGAGGACCCGCTGACCGGGCTGTCCAGCCTGGCGCATCTGCGGTCCCGGCTCGGCGAGCTCTATCGAGAGGCTGAATACCGTGGCACTTCCGTATCGCGAACCCACGCACTGGTGGTTGTCGAGCCGCTCAATCCCGCGGGGACGTCGCCGTTCGACCGCGAGCTCCGGCTGGTCGACGTGGCGGAGTGCCTGCGGATCGTCTTCGCGGGCGGTGACGTACTGGGCCGCGTCGGCTCACACCGCGCGGCGGCGCTCGTCGGCCGCGAGCCGAACCTGCCGGAGCAGGTCGCGACGGTACGAGCCCTGATCACCCAGTGGCGGCTGGACACCGACGTACCCCAGCTCGCCCGGATCTGGATCGAGGGCCTGCCACCGACCGACGCCATGGCCGAGCGACTGCTCGACGAACTCACCAGACCTTAGGCCAGACCTTAGGACCTGCGTCCGGACGCCACAGGGGGGCGCCCGGACGCATAGGCCGGCGGCGGATCGCCTATCACGGGGTAGGCGACCCGTCGCCGCTTGTCCGACCCTGATGTGTCGGTGGTGGTCATTACGCTGGTGGACATGTGTGGGAGATACGCGTCCAGCCGGGACCCTTCCGATCTCGTCGTCGAGTTCGAGATCGACGCGGGAAACGTGCGCGAGTCCGTGCAGGAGCTGCCGGACAACTTCAACGTCGCGCCGACCGACCAGGTGATCGCGGTCGTCGAGCGGAAGAACCGCGAGGTGCCCGACGAGACGGTCCGCAAGCTGACCACGGTCAAGTGGGGGCTGGTGCCGTCGTGGGCGAAGGACACCTCGATCGGGTCGCGGCTGATCAACGCGCGGATGGAGACCGTGGCGGAGAAGCCGGCGTTCAAGAAGGCATTCCAGACCCGGCGCTGCATCCTGCCCGCCGACGGCTACTACGAGTGGTACACGGCCGAGGAGAAGATCAACGGCAAGGCGGTCAAGCAGCCGTACTTCATCCATCCGCCGGACGGCAGCGTCCTCGCGATGGCCGGCCTGTACGAGATCTGGCGCGACAAATCAGTAGCCGACGCCGACTCGGACGACGCGTGGCTCTGGACCTGCACAGTCCTGACCACCTCAGCCACCGACGACCTCGGCCGGATCCACGACCGGATGCCGCTGCTCGTCGAGCGCGAGCGGTACGACGCCTGGCTCGATCCACTCTCGTCCGACCCGGACGAGCTGCTGGAGCTGCTGGTCCCGGCCGCGCCCGGCCGGTTGGAGGCGTACGCCGTTTCCAAGGCGGTCAGCTCGGTGAAGAACAACGGTCCACACCTCGTCGACCCACTGCCACCGGACGGCGTCGACCCGCTCGACAAGCCGGCCGAGCCCGAAGAGACCACCCTCTTCTGACGCTCTCCCTCTCCCTCTCCCTCTCCCTCTCCCCCTCCCCCTCCCTCTGCTCGGCGCACCCCAATTTCCCTGGCACACCCAGCAAATTGCCTGGCAGACCCGGCAAGTTGGGGGTTCGTTAGCCGCGTTCAGGGTCCCAAACCCCCGACTTGATGGGTGGACCAGCCAAATCGGCACGGTGGGGGTGGGGACGCGCGGTTGGGGGGTTGGGGGGAGGGCGGTTGGGGGTGACAGGATGGGTGGGTGACCGATGAACGGGTGGTGCGTACGCCGCAGGGGGAAGCCCGGATCGTGGCGTACCGCGCCCGCCGGCCGGTGGCGACGCTGGCCCTCGGTCATGGAGCCGGGGCCGGGATCGAGTCCGGTGACCTGGCCGCCCTGGCTGCACGGCTGCCGAAGCAGGACATGAACGTGTTCCTGATCGAGCAGCCCTGGCGCCGGGCCGGCAAGAAGCTCGCGCCGGCGCCGAAGGCGCTCGACGAGGCCTGGATCGCGATCATCGGCCAGCTGCGCGTGCGTACGCCGCTGGTGATCGGCGGCCGCAGTGCGGGGGCGCGGGTGGCCTGCCGGACCGCGAGCAGTTTGGGTGCTTCCGGCGTACTGGCGTTGTCGTTTCCGTTGCATGCGCCCGGGAAGCCGGAGAAGTCCCGGGTCGACGAGTTGCAGGGCGCCGGGCTGCCGACGCTGGTCGTACAGGGGGAGCGGGATCCGTTCGGGACTCCGGACGAGTTCCCGCCGCTGACCGAGATGACCGTCGTACCGGACGCCGATCACGCGCTCAAGGTGCCGAAACGGGCCGAGCTGGACCAGCAGGAGACGTACGACCTGCTCGTCGAGGCCGTGTTCGAGTGGGTCACGCGCGAAGTGTCCGGATAGCGGGCGCAGGCGGGGGAATGCCCCCGCGATCAGGCGTGTTGTGACGAACATGATGGCAACGAGGGTGGCTCCGGACCGAATGCCTGGGAAGACCCCGGTATTCTCGATCACGATGCCGACTCCTACCACCACCGAGACACCCGAGCAGCGGACTGCGCGCTTCGAGCGCGAGGCGCTGCCGTTCCTGGACCAGATGTACGCCGCGGCGATGCGGATGACCCGTAATCCGTCGGACGCCGAGGACCTGGTGCAGGACACCTTCGCGAAGGCGTACAGCTCGTTCCACCAGTTCACGCCGGGCACCAACCTCAAGGCGTGGCTGTACCGGATCCTGACCAACACGTTCATCAACGGATACCGCAAGCGGCAGCGCCAGCCGACGCAGTCGCCGACCGAGGAGATCGAGGACTGGCAGCTCACCGCCGCCGAGTCCCACACTCCCGGCGGCCTGAAGTCGGCCGAGGCGGTCGCCCTCGAGCACCTGCCCGACTCCGACGTCAAGGAAGCCCTCCAGTCGATCCCGGAGGATTTCCGCCTGGCCGTCTATCTGGCCGACGTCGAGGGCTTTGCCTACAAGGAGATCGCCGACATCATGGGTACGCCGGTAGGCACCGTGATGTCGCGGTTGCACCGGGGGCGGCGCCAGCTGCGTGAGCTGCTCGGCGACTACGCCCGGGATCGCGGCCTGATCCCCACGCCGGACGAGAGTACGGACGCGACCGCGGCGGCAGCCGTCGCGAGCGCTGAGAAGGAGGAGTCGTGAGCTGCGGCGAGCCCCACGACGTCGACTGCGGCGAGATCCTGCAACGGGTCTACGTGTTCATCGACAACGAACTCGAAGACGCGAGTAGCGACGAGATCCGGCAGCACCTCGAAGAGTGTGCGCCCTGCCTGGACGAGTACGACCTGGAACGCTGCGTCAAGAAACTGGTAGCCCGCTCCTGCGGCTCCGACCACGCCCCCGACGCCCTCCGCCAGAGAATCCTCCTCCGCCTCACCCAAATCCAGGTAGAAACCACCATCACCACCACCGACTGAATATCGCGGACCGCTCAGCGGACCTGCGAGTCGCGAAAGGTGTAGTGGTACCGGTCGCCCCGCTCGACGGCGTCGAGCAGTTCCTTCGCCACGCCCTCGGAATACGGTGAAAGGCCACGCATGGCGGCAATCGCCGACCGCAGCGAGGAAATGGCGGCGACGGAATCGCCCGCTGCGGCACTGATCTTGCCCTGTTCGACGACGAGCAGGGCTTCGCGGAGTCTGTTTCCGAGCCCACGGATGAGGGCAATACTTTTCTCGACGCATTCGTGGGCGAGGGCGTATTCACCTCGACTGGCGTAGACCGCACCGAGCAATTCGAGCCCTTGCGCCTGCAGGTTATTGCTGCGGAAACGCGCTCCGGTGTCGATGGCTTTGAGCAGTGGTGCGATGGCGTCCTCGGTCCGGCCGACGAGAAGATGCGAGAAGCCTGTGTTCAGGTAGCGCTTGCTGGTCGAGCGTAGATCGCCCGACTCCTCGGCCAGGGCGATACCGCGCCGGAAGGATTCGTCGGCGCGGGTGTAGTCCCCGTTGCGGTCGTAGAGGCCGCCGAGAGCGACGTGCGAGACGCCTTCGACGGTCAGGTCTCCGAGCTCCTGGCTCAGCCGGAGCGCTTCGGAGCCGAACTCCAGCGCCTCCGAGAGCCGGTCGAGCCGACCGAGGACGTGGGTGGCCGATGATGCCGCGCGGGCCTGACCCCGCCGGTCGCCGATGGCCCGGAACCGGCGATAGGCCTCGAGAAGGTGGCCCAGGGCAACCTCGAGGCTGCCGTTCTCGACTTCGGGGATGGCCCGGTCGTGTTCGAGCCAGGCGGCCATCGAGGGCAGGTCGAGTTTGTCGGCGGTCTCGACCGCACCGAACGCCAGTTCTCGCATCTCGACCCACCGCGACCGCACCTCGAAGTAGCCGAACAGTGCCAGCGAGAGCTCAGGAAACAGAGCGGATCCCCCCAACGTCGACGCTGCCGCCTGGTAGTAGCGGTCCATCAGACTGCGCTGCTCGACGTCGAGCCAGCTCAGCGCCGACTCCAGGTCCGGGATCGACGGCGGGAGCGCGAAGGGCATCGATGCGAGGCCGAGCCGCGGACTGGACGGGTGTGCCGTGGCCTGGATGGCCCAGGCAAGCCCGATGTAGAAGCCGATGATGCGCTCCAGGCCGGCGTCGCGCTCGACTACTGTCAGCGTCCGCGCCGCGACCTCCCGGGCATACGCGCGAATCAAGTCGTGGAACCGATAGCGCTCAGGGGCGACGGACTCGAGCAGATTGAGATCGACCAGGCGCTCGAGGATCGCGTCCGCGCGGCGATCGGGGACGTCGAGCAGGCGCGCGGCGATGATCGTGACGAGGTCCGTCCCGTCCGGCACGCTGAGCAGCGGCAGCGCTCGCGCGGCCTCGCGATCCAGCTCACGGTCGCTGGACTCCAGGAAGCGCACTGAGCTTGCGATACTCGCGCGCACACCGGTCTCGTCGGCGTCGAGACTGTCGAGGCGGCGTTCCTCGTCGCGGAGCAGGTCGACGAGATGCTGAATCGGCCAGCGGGGACGCGCCGCGAGGCGCCCGCCGATGAGGCGGACGGCCAGCGGCAATCGGCCCGTGAACGAGGCAAGGGTCCCGGCTGCGCCCGGCTCCGCTGCCACCCGGTCCGCGCCGATGACTGTGGTGAGGAGTTCGACCGACTCCGACTCCGACAACACGTCGAGCCGGATCTGGCGCGCGCCCGGCAGCGTGGCCAGCGAACCGCGGCTGGTGACGACCGCCGCCGACCCAGGACTCCCGGGCAACAGTGGCAGTACTTCCTGTACGTCGGTGGCATTGTCGAGCACCATCAGCACCCGGCGCCCGGCCAGATGTGACCGCAGCAGCGCGGTTGCTTCCTCAACGCTCTCGGGGATCAACTGAGCGTCGAAACCGAGCGACCGCAGCAATTGGCGTAAGGCATCGATAGTGCTCATCGCCCGCCCCGGGCCGTAGCCGCGCAGGTTGAGGTAAAGGTGGCCGTCGGGGTAACTGTCGGACAATTTGTGTGCGGCTTGGACGGCCAGTGCGGTTTTACCGATTCCGCCCATTCCGGTGACGGTGACGAGGCGTACGGCGTCGCCGCTGTCCGCGGCCGGAACCCGCAGGACGTCCAGGATCGCGTCGATCTGGGCGACCCGGCCGGTGAAGTCGGCGACCGTCGGCGGAAGCTGCCATGGCATCGGGAGGCCATCGTCGGTCTCGCGCTCGGGGGCGGGTGGCGCAGTCCTCGGCCGGGGCTTGGTGCTCTTGCCGCGGGCAACGGACAGGAACAGGTCTGCTTCGGCGGGGGTCAGGCCCAGGGCCGAGGTCAGGGAGCGGATGGTGTCGATCCGTGGCCGGCTTCGGGTGCCGCGCTCGAGGACGCTGATGGCCTGCTCGCTCAGACCGGCTTTTTCGGCCAGGGCCGCTTGGGTGAGTCCGGCTCGGTTCCGGAACCCGCGCAGTAGTTCGCTGAGACTGTCCATGGTCGGCCCACTCACCTCCTCGCCTCGGCATCGTGACTGTGTCGCCAACTCTAGGAGGATCTTCGCGTTCGCGGTGGAAGTTATCCACACGACCGGCCCGGACGGCCCGGATTGGCCAACACTCGTTTGAAACTAGCATTCAGTATGCGTTCGGAGACTCTCCGAATACGGGACCTGTGTTAAAGGTGGTCTGGTGAAGACCCGTAACCAAATTGCAAAGACCCCGGCTTTTGGCCGGGGTCCTCGCTGTCTGTAGCCGCCTGACTCAAGCGTTCGGGCGCTTACCGTGGTTTGCGCCCTTCTTCTTGCGTGCGCGGCGCTTGCGGCCGGTCTTGCCCATTCCTAAGCCTCCTTGAAACAACTGCAAAGAGTCACAGTCTCTCATACCACGACCGCATCTTCGCTGTCGTGCGGCGGGTCACAGTCTGGCTTACAGTGTTTCGGCCGTGCCCTTACGAGCAAAATACTGAACAGTCAGCGATGTGCTGTCTGCCCCCCACGCCCCGGAACCCCCACCCGGGGCGTTAGGCCGCAACCGCTGAATGGAGGTGCTGCATGTCAACTGACGGTTGGGACTGGTAGTCGAGCGGGGTTTGTCCAGGTAGCGTTGCGCGCGTGAACCGGCGGATGGTGCTGCGGTTGGTGGTGGTCGTCATGACTGCCCTGGCTGTTGTCGTTCTGTGGTTCGCCGCGATACATGCGTCGTTTGACGCGCCCACCGTTTGCCTCGGTCTGTTGATGCTGACCGGTACCGTGATTCGCCCCCGAGTCGGGCAGGTCTACCGGACCTCCCTGGACTACGTGGTTGTCATCGCCCTGTATCTGCTGTCCGGTGTGGGTTCCGCGATTCTGGTGGGCGCGGTCAGTGCGCTGTCTCAGGATCGCCGGCATCCGCTGGTGAAGAAGGTCTTCAACGGCGCGCAATCGGTGATCTGTGCCGCAGCAGGCGGCCTCGTCTTCCACTTCACCGGTGGACCGCGAGGGTCTGAGGTGCTTTCGCATCCGTGGGATGCGATCTGGACCACGACCGCGGCCAATGCGACCTGGTTGGTGGTCAACGCGCTCTTGCTGTGCGTGGTGCTCTCGCTGGAAGGTGGAGAGCCGTCGCCGACGACCTTCCTGCGCAAAGTCGCCTTGCCGACCTCGCCGTCGTTGCTGGGCTACGGGCTCCTCGGGATGTTGCTGGCGGTGGCGTGGCTGTCCGGCCTGAACTTCCTGTCGATCCTGCTGATCTTTGTGCCGCTCTACGTGAGTAGGTGGGCACTGTCGCAGTACGAGGTCGAACGCCGAGCGCAGGCGGCGACCCTGCGGGCGTTCATCCAGGTGATCGAAACGAAGGATCTCTACACGCGCGGTCACTCCGAGCGGGTCAGCGAAGGCGTCGGAATGCTCGGGCGACATCTGCGCCTCCCAGCCGACCGGCAGCAGGCGCTCGAGCACGCGGGCCTGCTGCACGATGTCGGCAAGGTGGGGGTGCCGACCAGCATCATCCGCAAGCCGGGCCGGCTCGACGACTCGGAGATGGATGCGATCCGGCTGCACCCCGCCCGGGGTGTAGAGCTGATCGGGAACATCCCGTTCTTGGAGGAGGTGAAGTCCGCCGTGCTGCACCATCACGAGAAATACGACGGCAGCGGCTATCCGGCTGGACTGAGCGGTGCGAACATCCCCTACTTCGCCCGGATCATCTCGATCGTCGATGCCTTCGACTGCCTGACCACGACCCGGTCGTATCGTCCCGCTCGCAGCGTCGAGGAGACCACCCAGATCCTCCGGCAGGATCGTTACACGCACTTCGATCCGATGCTCGTGGATGCCTGGGTCGAGTTGATCGCCCGCGACGGTTGGCAGCCGACGTCCGCCGAGCAGCCGGCGCCGAACGCCGAGGTCGAAGCCACCATCGACCACGACGACCTGAGTCTGGGCAACGGAGGCGGTGCTTCCGGCAACGCGGCCGGGGTCGAGTGATGGCCGGTATCACCAGCGAGGGGTTAGAGCTTCGCCGGATGGGAAGCGGCGTTGTCATCCTGGCGGTCGGCGTCGTGCTGGCCTCCGTTGCCATTGTGACGACAGCTCGCCGCGGCGTGACCGAATGGCCGTATGCGCTCACCTTCGGGACCTTGATCGCTATTGGCGAAACCGTGCAGTTCCGCGTCGATCGCAGTCGGAACCGGGCGCCGATCGCGACCAGCGCGGCGCTTGGCTACGCGATGCTGCGCGGGCCGTCGCTCGGCATTCCGCCGGATCTCGCGCAGGTGATAGCCGTGACGGCCGTCGCGACCGCTGCCGGCATCCTGCCGCGAGCGATCGCGGGCCTGCGCTGGGACGTCGTCGTTTCGTGCAGACGAGGGATCTCGGTCGCCAGCGCCGCCGCCGTGTTCGAGGTGCTGACCCCGCGCGATCTGGTCTGGACAGGCCGTTGGTCTGACGCAATCTGGATCGCCGGTGCGATGATGGCCGCGCTCCTGACCGCCGGTTTGAGCGATGCGGTGATCGGTGCGGGCCAGGCGACCGAGCAATACAACCAACCTTTTCCGGCGGCCCTGCGTGACGAGCTCGCGGTGATGACCCGGATCGGCATGGCCATGGGGATCACTGGCATCCTGCTGGCCACCGGGACCTCTTTGATCGGCCTGTGGGCACCGCCCGTGGTCGTCGTGCCGTTGTTGTTGACTCAGTTTGCGTTTCGGCGGTTTGCTTCGGCTCAGCGGACTTATCGGACTACGGTGCGGTCGATGGCTCGGAGTACGGAGATTGCTGGGTTCAGTAGTCCGGGGCAGAACGCGCGGACCGCGCAACTGGCGGTGGCTATCGGCAACGACTTGGGGCTGACGCCGGCGCGGATGGAGGCGTTGGAGTACGCCGCTTTGTTGTCGGGCGTCGGCCAGTTGGCCTTGGCCGATCCCAGTCCTGGTGGGGCTTCGTTGTTGCGGACGCGCGAAGAGCGCCAGCGGGCGGCGGAGATCGGGGCTTCGGTGATCGAGCGATCCGGCGTGCTGGATCATGTCGCCGAGATTGTTCGGCATTCCAATGATCCTTATCGGCAGGGGCGGGCCAACAACTCTGATATTCCGTTGGAGAGCGGGATCGTGAATGTTGCGCTGGCCTATGAGCAGCTGGTGGGTGAGGGGACCGGGCAGTCGGCGGGGAAGGCGATGGAGTCGATCGGGCTGGGGATCGGCGCTGAGTACGACCCGGTCGTGGTCGAGTCACTCCGACGCGTGACGGGCCGCGGCTTCACCTTCGGATGACAAGCGCAGCAGGGCGGGCGTGCCGGCGCAGGGTTCTAGGTCGTCCCATACCGGCGCGATGACCGCTGGGACTCGGCCGGAGGCGCCCATTCCGGCGTACAGGAGCAGACCGGCGCCGGCCGCGATCAGGACGTCGCCCGGGCTGACGGCCTGACCGAGTCCCGGCAGGGCCACCGGTACGACGTCGCCCAGCCACGGCAATCTGGTTGCGGCATCGGACAGCTCGTGGCGTGGATCGCTCACGACCGACCCGTCGATGCCCGCCCGGGCCAAGGCATTCAGGGAAACCGGCATAGCGCCGTTCAGAGCGACGACGATCGCGTTGCTGAAGAACCCGAGCGCAAGCAAACCGACGCCCGAGTGGCGCAGGTTGAGCCGGAGGAAGACGGCGATGCAGACCGCGGAACCGATCAGCCCGACCGGGTACGCCGTACCGCCGAAGAAGGCGCCGAGGAGCTGGCCGATCGCGGCCGCGGCCAGCCAGTGCACACCGGCCAGTGAGTTGCCGGCCAGCTGCCCGAACCGTCCACCGGTCGCGAGTGCCACCGCGACGGCGAGCACCATGACGAGGAGGACCAGCAACACCCTCGCGATTCTGCCGCGCCGACGGCCCGAATCCGGGCAAGCTGACCCCGCAGCGTGTCGAGCCGACCGCAAAAAGTAACGGCGGCCCGGGGAGACCGGGCCGCCGCCACACCGAAACTAGGACTTGGCGGTCGCCGCGCCGTCCTCGTCCAGAAGCTCCGGCAGTTCCTCCACACCCGGGTCGCCCTTGTCGGCGGTGTAGTCGCTCGGGTGGGTGGTGTCCTTGCCCTCGGACACCTTGAGCGCCCGCAGGATCGCCGTCAGCACGATCACGATGACCAGGTTGATGACGATCGCGGTCAGCGCGATGTAGACCGGCGTATGCGTGCCCGGGATGTTCGCCAGGTTGCCACCGAAGTGCTTGTGCGTCGTCGGACTGACCACCCGGTACGCCGTGATCGTGCCGAACAGCATGCCGACCGCCCAACCGGTCAGCAACGCCCAGCGGTGGAACCAGCGGGTGTAGAGCCCCACCACGATCGCCGGGATGGTCTGCAGAATCCAGATTCCACCGAGGAGCTGGAGGTTCAGCGCGACCGTCTTGTCCATGGTGAGCACGAACACCAGCGCGCCCACCTTCACCAGCAGCGACGCGAGCTTGGAGACCTTCGCCTCCTGGGCCGGGGTCGCCGACGGCTTGATGAAGTCGCGGTAGATGTTGCGGGTGAACAGGTTCGCGGCCGCGATCGACATGATCGCCGCCGGGACCAGCGCCCCGACCGCGATCGCCGCGAACGCGATACCCGCGAACCAGGACGGGAACTCCTGGTCGAACAGGCGCGGGATCGCCAACTGGGGATTGGCCAGCCCGTCCAGCCCGTTCACGTTGACCTTCGCCTTGATCGCCATGAAGC
This sequence comes from Kribbella sp. NPDC055071, assembly GCF_053608045.1. Taxonomy (NCBI): domain Bacteria; kingdom Bacillati; phylum Actinomycetota; class Actinomycetes; order Propionibacteriales; family Kribbellaceae; genus Kribbella; species Kribbella sp. NPDC055071. The sequence goes on along the minus strand of NZ_JBSGUS010000010.1, from coordinate 135,942 downwards.
CGAGCAGCGCGAGCAGGCCCAGGAGCAGCGAGTAGGCCGGCAGGATCGCGGCGTTCCGCCGGACGATGTTGCGGTTCTTCGTGGACAGGACGGCGGTGATCGAGTGCGGGTACATGAATAGTGCCATCGCGGAGCCGAGGGCGAGCGTCCAGTACGCCGCATAGTTGCCCTCGCCCGGGATGAACGCACCCGTCGGCTTACCTGTGACCGGGTTAGGCTTGGCGAGCTTCTCCTGGGCCGCACCGAAGATCGAGTGCCAGCCGCCGAGCACGTGCGGCAGGTAGAAGATCGCGACCAGGATCACCAGGTAGATCAAGATGTCCTTGACGAACGCGATCATCGCCGGCGCTCGCAGGCCGGAGGAGTAGGTGTACGCCGCGAGCACGGCGAAGGCGATCAGCAGCGGCAGATCCTTGGCCAGGGCGTTGCTGCCACCGAGACCCATCGTCTCGAAGACGGCCTGCATACCGACCAGCTGCAGCGCGATGTAGGGCATCGTCGCGAGGATGCCGGTGACCGCGATCGCCAGCGACAACGACTTGCTGCCGTACCGGCCGCCGACGAAGTCCGCCTGGGTCACGTAGCCGTGGCGGTGCGAGACCGACCACAGCCGGGACATGAAGATGAAGATGATCGGGTAGACCACAATCGTGTACGGCACCGCGAAGAAGCCGGTCACCGCGCCGGTGGCGAACATCGACGCGGGCACCGCGATGAAGGTGTACGCCGTGTAGAGGTCGCCACCCAGAAGGAACCAGGTGATGAACGTGCCGAACCCACGACCGCCGAGCCCCCACTCGTCGAGGCTGTTCAGGTGCCCACCGCTGCGCCAGCGCGCCGCGAAGAAGCCCATCACGGTGACGGCACCGAAGATCACGATGACGATGATCAGCTGCACCCAATCGACCGAGGTGTTCACTGGCCGTCCTCCTTCACAGCGGTCTCCGCGGCAGGTGCGTCAGGGTCACCAAGGCCCTGGGCAGCCCGCCGTTTGCGTTCCTCGCCGCGCACCAGCCGGTAGCTGATGCTGACCAGGATCGCGGAGATGAAGACCCACAACAGCTGGTACCAGTAGAAGAAGGGGAAGCCCCACAGATGGGGATCCGCCTTCGCGTACGTCGGCACCAGCAGCGGCAGGACGATCGCCAGGGCGAGTAACACACCGGAGATCCAGTACGCGGGTTTGACCGCGGACAATCGGGACACTGCAAACCTCCTCGGGACACAGGCGCAACCGAGCACGCTACCGTTCGACCGCACGACCGACTAGACCTAAGTGTCACCAAGGGTGGGGCATGGATAACGAAAAGGCATGGATGGTGCGGCGGGTCGTGCTGTCCGTGTTGTTTCTCGTGGTCGTTGCCGTGCCCCTGTATCCGGAGCTGTTCGGGCTGGACGAGGTGACACCGTTCGCCCAGCTGGTCGCGTTCCGCCCGCAGGAGCTGGTCGTCGTGCTGCTGCTGGCGCTCCTGATGCTGGTACGACGAGGCTGGCGCCTGGCCGCCGTACTCGTCGCCGTGCTGGCGTTGACCGGGGGCGCGTTGATCGCGCCGCGGCAGTTCTCCGATGCCCGGGCGACGCCGGCCGGGTCTCGGGTGCTGACGATCATGGTGGCGAACGTGCTCGGGGGTGGGGCGGACGCCGGCGAGGTGGCCGAGGTGATCCGGGAGCGGAAGCCGGACGTCGTTTCGTTGCCCGAAGCACAGGTCGACGTCCGGGAGGAGATCCGGGCGCTGCTGCAAGGCCTTGACTACAACGGGTTCACGGCGCAGTCGAGCAAGGCGGTGGAGAGTGCGACAAGTGTGCTGGTCTCGGCGTCACTCGGGGCGGTGTCGATCGAGCACGGTGAAGGCACGACGTTCGGGCACCTGGTGGTGACGGGCGGCGCTCTGGGCGACATCCGGGTCATCGCGTATCACGGCTATCCGCCGTTGCCGGACGGGGTGACGACCTGGAAGCAGGATCTGCAGATGGTGCGGGGCTGGTGTGCGCAGGACCCGCCGACGATCGTGGCCGGCGATTTCAACGCGACGCTCGACCATGCTGAGTTCAGGCATGCGCTGGGCGGCGACTGCCGGAGCGTGGGGCCGTCGGTGGGTGGTGGGTTGGCGGGGACCTGGCCGGCGGATCAGCCCGCGGTGGTACGGACGCAGATCGATCACGTGGTGTTCAACCGGCGATTCGAGCCGGGCACGTTTTCGACGTACGGGATCGCCGGGACGGATCACCGGGCCGTCGTCGCTACGGTCTTCCTGCCTACGGGTTAAGACTGGGGGTTGGCCGCGGGCCTGTAGATGTAGGGCTGTGACGCCTGGACCGCCTCGGTCAGCATCAGCAGCAGGTCGGCGCGGGCCTCGATCGGCCGGCCGAACAGCTCGTCGTCGCCGGGGATCGGGAAGCCCTTCACCCCGATCGCGAGCTGGCTCAGCAACACATGCAGAACGCCGCGGGCATTGAACACCGGGGGACTAGGCCACTCCGGCAACGTCTCGTGCATCAACGGCTGTTGCGCCGCGGTCGCCGCGATCGGCTTCAGCCAGCGCTCGAGCTCGTCGCTGGTCAGCATGTTCCGGTGCAGGATCGTCATCACCGCGTGCGCGACGCGGTCGTGCTCCTCGTGCACCCACCGGTACGGCGTGTCCTTCACGATCCGGTCCGCGAGTACGTCGAGCAGCGCCCGCAGTACGCCCGCGTCACAGTGCCGGGACCGCGCCAGCGCGCCGATCGCATCGGCGCCGTGGGCAACGGCATGCGCCCAGCCGCAGTCCGGCACGAACCCGCGCAGGTCGCGCTCCCGCAGCAGCCAGGTGGCCAGCCGGTCGCCCCACCGCATCACCACCTCGTCGTGCACCAGGAACTCGGCGTTGTCGCGGTGGATCACCTCCGCCAGCGTCAGCGCGGTGAACGAGCGGCGGAAGACCGTGTCGGTGCCGTCCTCGCCCAGCCCGTACGACAGCCCCGCACAGAGCCCGTCCCCGAAGCCTGGCAGGAGATCGTCGTACACCCCGCGCTCCAGCCAGGTGGCGAGCGTCGGGTACGCGAGAGCGTCACGGACCTGTGGATTCGTGCTGGCGAGGCCGCGGACGAGCTCCTCGGTGAGGTCGGTCAGCGCACGGTCGCGCGGTACCGCGTAATCCGCGGCCATCACGTCCTGCCAGTACGTCGACTCCACCCGAGCATCCTTTCATTCGATCGTGATCAATCAACACCTATTGGCACCTACTTGTCGAGCGACCCAGTGTCCCTGCTGGTATAAGCCTCCAGTTCCCCCACCTTCTTTTCTTTCCTTCCCTTGACGCTCGGTAGCATCGACCTGTGCCGTCTCTTGCGGATGTGGCGCGGAACCACACCACCCTGGACCAGGCCGACCTGGATCGCCTGCAGCTGCTCGTCTCCGACTGGCAGATGCTGGCCGATCTGTCGTTCGCCGACCTGGTGCTCTGGCTGCCCGACACCGAGGGGCTCGGCTTCTGGGCCGGCGCGCAGATGCGGCCGACGACCGGACCGACGGCGTACCTGGACGACATCGTCGGCAGCTTCATCCCGCGCGGCCGGCGGCACCTGCTGGACCAGGCGTACGACGCCGGCCGGATCTGCCGCGAGGGTGACCCGGAGTGGCGCGACGACGTCCCGGTGCGGGTCGAGACGATCCCGGTACGACGAGGCACGCGCGTGATCGCGGTGATCGCCCGCAACACCAACCTGCTCGGCGTCCGGACCCCGTCCCGCCTGGAGATCGCCTACCTGCAGAGCGCGACCGACCTGGCCCGGATGATCACCGACGGCATCTTCCCGTACGGCGGGGAGCGGCTGCTGTCCACCACGCCACGCGTCGGTGACGGGTGTATCCGCGTCGACCGGCACGGGATGGTGACGTTCGCGAGCCCGAACGCGTTGTCGGCGTACCGGCGAATGGGCCTGGTGATGGACCTGGTCGGGAGCCGGCTGAAGGACATCACCGCCGAGCTGCTGCACAGCGGGCACAAGGTCGACGACGTGCTCGCGTCGGTGCTGACCGGGCGGGCCGCCAAGGAGATCGAGATCGAGAACCCGGAGGCGACGCTGTTCCTGCGCGCGATCCCGCTGCGTGCGGACGGGCAGCACGTGGGGGCGCTGATCCTGCTCCGTGACGTCACGGAGCTGAGGAGCCGGGAACGCGAGCTGGTCACCAAGGAGGCGACCATCCGGGAGATTCATCATCGCGTCAAGAACAACTTGCAGACGGTCGCCGCGTTACTGCGGATGCAGGGACGCCGCATCACTGTGCCAGAGGGGCAAGCGGCCTTGGCCGAAGCCGTCCGGCGGGTCGGATCGATCGCGATCGTGCACGAGACATTGTCGGAATCCTTCGACGAGCACGTGGAGTTCGACGAGGTCGCGGACCGGGTGGCGCTGATGGTGGCCGACGTGTCGACGGTCGCGACGACGGTGCAGACCCGGCGTTCGGGTCATTTCGGCGTCCTGGACTCCGAGGTCGCCACGCCGCTGGCGATGGTGTTGACGGAGCTGATGCAGAACTCGGTCGAGCACGCGTTCGGTACGCGCGAGCGCGAGGAGGCGAGCGGGACCATCGAGCTGACCGCCGAGCGTTCGGTCGGGCGGCTGCGGGCCACGGTTGTCGACGACGGTCAGGGACTGCCGCCGGACTTCGATTCGGAACTGTCCGGGAACCTGGGGCTGTCGATCGTCCGGACCCTGGTGATCGGGGAGCTGGACGGGACGCTGGAGTTCGGAGCCCGGCACGACGGGAAGGCCGGGACCCAGGTCACCCTCGACATCCCGGTGAAGGACTGAGGGACAGACGGCCGGCTTCGATCCGAAGCTGCTGCCGGCGTAGAAAGCGAAAGGCCCCGCGGGATGTTCCGCGGGGCCTCGAAGAATGATGCTCAGGCGGTGCGGATGCGGGCGCGAGCGTTCCGGCGCTTGAGAGCGCGTCGCTCGTCCTCACTCAGGCCGCCCCACACACCGTGGTCCTGGCCGGCTTCCAGCGCCCACGCGAGGCACTGCTCACGCACGTCGCAGCGACGGCACACCTGCTTCGCCTCCTCGATCTGCATGATCGCGGGGCCGGTGTTGCCGATGGGGAAGAACAGTTCCGGGTCCTCGTCGAGGCATACGGCCCGGTGGCGCCAATCCATGGCGGATCCCATCTCTCTCAGTAGTTGTCGTACGCTGTCGGTTAGGTCTGTGCCCGAACAGCGGTGCTGTACTCGTGATGCGCTGTTGCTCGTGACTCGTCTCGCACGGGGGGTGTGCGGTGCAGCTGCACCGAGGTGCGTGTTGTGAACGTTTTCACGAACGTCCCCATGTTCCCAATCTCAGCTGAGTGAAACAAGGGTTCTGGAGTTGTCGATCAGATCACAACACTTCCTTAACACTTCGGACCGGCACAGAGCGGATCTCTTCGTCCGACTACCGGACAAAGCGACTCCGCTGCAATCACCCGTTCACTGCAGGTAACCGTTCCAACCACGTTTTGGTTACGCACAACCTCAAAACCCTGTGTGGGGCTGGGGTTCCGCGCGCCGACCGGGCTCACGGTAAGAGCAGGTGATCCGTCCGAGCGCCCGAAGTGCCCGGTACAGGCGGATCGAGCCGGCCCGCAAGCCGGCCCCTAGACTGGCCAGGTGCCGACCGACACCCCAGCTACCACCGTACCGAGACCGCTCAAATTAGCTGCGGCGGTGGTCGCTGCGGAAGGCCTAGCGGCCATCGTCTTCGGAATTGCCGAAGCATTTACCATTCACGGCTCCCGGCTGGTGCTCGGCCTGACCACGTCGGCGTTCTTCATCGTGTACGGCGTGGGCTCGGCGCTGGTCGCCCGTGGGTTGTTCCGGGCCTCGACGTGGAGCCGCGGGCCGGCCGTGTTCACACAGTTGATTCAGCTCCTGCTCGCGTACAACTTCTGGGACGGCTCGACCAAACCCGTCGCGATCGCCTTGGGCGGCACGGCTCTCGTCGTACTGATCTGCGTGTTCCAGAAGGCTTCCACCGAGGCCCTGGCCGACGACCCGGCCCGAGACCACCCGGTTCTCTGACTACTCCTTGAGGAGTCCGGCTCTCAGTTCGGTGAGGGTGCGGGCCAGTAGGCGGGACACGTGCATCTGCGAGATGCCGATCTCCTCGGCGATCTGCGACTGCGTCATGCCGCGGAAAAAGCGCAGGGTCAGGATCCGCTTCTCGCGGGTGTCCAGCTGGGCCAGCAGCGGTTTCAACGACTCCCGGTACTCGACGCTCTCGAGCGCTTCGTCCTCGCCGCCGAGTCCGTCCAGGACCGTCGTCGCGTCCGCCTCGTTCTGATCGGGAGCGTCCAAGGACAAGGTGTTGTACGCATTCGCGGACTCGAGTCCCTCGATCACCAGGTCCGCCGACAGCCCGAGCCGCTCGGACAACTCGGCCACCGTCGGTGCCCGGCCGAGCTCCTGGGTCAGCTCTGCCGTCGCCGCGGTCAGCGAGAGCCGCAGCTCCTGCAGGCGTCGCGGCACCCGGATCGCCCAGCCCTTGTCCCGGAAGTACCGCTTGATCTCGCCCAGGATCGTCGGCGTCGCGTACGTCGAGAACTCCACGCCGCGGTCGGAATCGAAGCGGTCGATCGCTTTGATCAAACCAATGGTCGCGACCTGGACCAGGTCGTCGTACGGCTCGCCCCGGTTCCGGAAGCGGCGGGCCAGGTGCTCGACCAGCGGCATGTGCAGCGAGACCAGGCCGTCGCGGGCCGCGGCGCGCTCCGGCGTCCCCGACCCGGCCGCCGCCATCGCCGCGAAGAGCGTGGCCGTTCTGGTCCGGAGGTCGGGCGTCTCCTGGGGTTCGCCCTGAGTCACAGGGTCTCCGCGGCGGTGGCGGTGGCCGTCACGGTGATGGTGAGCCGGCCTTCGATCGTCTCCGCGGCGACGGACTCGACGAGCGCGGTCAGCACGGTCCAGCCGAACGACGTGGTGTCCGGACGCCACCCGTTCGGGACGGCGGCGCTCGTGCGCACGGTCAGCTGCGGCGGGTCGATCTGGAAGACACAGTCCAGCACGCCGTCGGACGCCTGCGGCAGCAGCAGGGCGCAGGCTTCGTCGACGGCGATCCGCAGGTCGTCGATCGCGTCCAGGGTGAAGTCGTTGCGAGCAGCCAGGTTGCCGACCACTGACCGCGGTACGGCGATGTAGGCACTGTCCGCCGGGATGCTCAAGCGGACCTCGGCGGATCGTCCGATGCTGCTCACGCTGCCTCCCTCGTCACCCGGCGGCCGATCGGCCCACCACGCCGTACATCTTCCACTGTTGAGGCCTTTTGATGCACGGCGAGGTGGAGAACGCCCGAAATCACAGGTGTTCGTGCTCCGAGCGCAGCCGGGTCAGGAAGGTCTTGGTGCGCTGGTGCTGCGGGTTGCCGAGCACTTCCTGGGGTGGTCCGGCTTCGACCACGACTCCGCCGTCCATGAAGACGACGGTGTCGGCGACCTCGCGGGCGAACGACATCTCGTGGGTGACCACGATCATCGTCATGCCGTCGTCGGCGAGTTCGCGCATCACGGCGAGGACCTCACCGACGAGCTCCGGGTCGAGCGCCGAGGTGGGCTCGTCGAAGAGCATCAGCTTCGGCTGCATCGCCAGCGCTCGCGCGATCGCGACCCGCTGCTGCTGACCGCCGGACAGTTGGGCCGGGTACGCCGTACCCCGATCGCCGAGGCCGACCCGGTCGAGCAGTTGCTGGGCGCGGGCCCGTGCCGAGCCCTTCGACTCGCCCTTGACCTGGACCGGCGCCTCGGCCACGTTCTCGAGCGCGGTCATGTGCGGGAACAGGTTGAACCGCTGGAAGACCATCCCGATCTCGCGGCGCTGGGCCGCGATCTCCTTGTTCTTCAGGCGATACAGCTTGCCGTTGCGCTCGGTGTAGCCCATCAGCTCGTCATCGACCCAGATCCGGCCGCCGTCGATCGTCTCGAGCTGGTTGATACAGCGCAGGAACGTGGTCTTGCCCGACCCCGACGGGCCGAGCAGGCAGACCACCTGGCCGCGGTCGACGTCGAGGTCGATGCCCTTCAGAACCTCGTTGTGATGAAAGGACTTGGTCACATTCACCGCATGCACCAACGACGCCATCACGCACCTCCCGCGCCGGCCGGACGGGCCGCCCGTGGTGCCTGGGTCCCGAAGCCGCGACCGAAGCGCCGTTCGAGGAAGTACTGACCGACCATGAGCACGCTGGTCGCCGCCAGGTAGTACAACGTCGCCGCAACCGCGACCGGGAACGTCTTGTAGAAGTTGGTCCCGATCGACTGCAGTTGATAGAACAGCTCGCCGATGACCGGTACGGCCACCAGCAGCGAAGTGTCCTTGAGCATCGCGATCGTCTCGTTGCCGGTCGGCGGCACGATCACTCGCATCGCCTGCGGCAGCACCACCCGGCGCATCGCTTTGCCCCTGCTCATCCCCAGCGCCTCGGCCGCCTCGGCCTGGCCCTTGTCGACGCTCATGATCCCGGCCCGCGCGATCTCGGCCATGTACGCCGCCTCCGACAGCCCGAGCCCGATCACACCGGCGATCAGTCCGGTGAAGACCTGGTTGGCGTCGAGGTTCAGGAAGCGCCAGTCACCCGACAGGCCGAACCAGTCGATCAGCTTCCAGTCGAACGGGACCCCGAACGAGATCCCTTGCGGGAACAGGACGCCGAGCGTGCCCATCGAGAACAGCAGGATGTACCGCGGGATGCTCCGGAAGAACCAGGTGAACACCCACGAAACCCCAGCCAGGACAGGGTTGTCGGACAACCGCATCACCGCCAGCAGCACACCCCCGCCGACGCCGACCACCATCGACAGCACAGTGACCAGGAGGGTGCCCTTGAGGAAGCCGTTGATCACCGGCTGCTGGTTCATCGCCTGGAAGATGAAACTCCAGTCGAACGCCGGGCTGGTCACGAGCAGGTGGACGAGCATCCCGGCCAGGATCGCGATCACGGCGATCGCGACCCAGCGCCAGGGATGCCGGACCGGTACGGCGTGAATCGCCCCCGGCCGACCGGCGGACGCGACCGGGGGAGTCTCAGTCTCTTCGCTCATGACTCAGCTCACGGGTTCACGGCGAAGTCGGTGATCGCGCCCGAGTCGTTGTTCCACTTCTGCAGGATGGTCTTGTACTGGCCGTCGGTGTTCAGCTCCTGCAGGGCCTTGACGATCGCCTGCGCGAACTCGGTCTGGGCCTTCGGGATCACATAGCCGTAGGGCGCCGCGTCGTAGATGTCGCCGAGCTGCTGGAGCTGCCCGTTCGTCTGCTTGATCGCGTCCAGCACGACCGGCGAGTCGGCCAGCATGGCGTCGGTCTTGCCCGACGCCAGGTCCGCCGTGGCCTGGTCCTGCTTGTCCCGCGGGAGCTCCTTGATCGCGGGCTTCCCGGCGTCCTTGCACTTCTTCTGCCGGACCGGCAGGTCGTCGGTCTGCTGCGTCGTACCGGTCTGGACGCCGATGGTCTTGCCGCACGCGTCGTCGGCGTTGACACCCTTGGGGTTGCCCTTCGCGGTCGCCCACAGCGTGCCGGCGTTGAAGTAGCTGACCATGTTGACCTGCGCCTTGCGCTGGGCGTTGATCGTGAACGACGAGACACCGACGTCGTACTTGCCGCCTTGCACACCGGTGATGATGGTGCTGAAGGTGGCCGGCTGCCACTCGACCGTCACGCCGAACTTCTGCGCCACCGCGTTGAACAGGTCGACGTCCATGCCGACCACGGTCTTGCCACCCTGCAGGAACTCGTTCGGCCGGTACGTCGAGTCGACACCGACGACGATCTTGCCGGCCGACTTGATCTTCGGTGGCAGTGCGCCGCTGAGATCCGGTCCACCGGTTCCCGGCGTACTGGCGGGTGCACTCGTCGCCGGTGCGGTGGTCGACCCGCTCCCTTCGAGTGAGTTCGAACCACACCCCGCCGCGGCGAGAACCAGAACGCCGGACAGCACCAGCGTCCTCCGCAGGACAGACATCTAGCCCTCCAAACCTGGGCGCCGATCGATCCGGGCGCCGTGTGTCCGCATCTTGGCACAGGCCGCTGCGTACGGCGCACGGACTCCCGCCGAATGGAGACCTATTCGTAGCCGAGGGTGGCGCCACGACTGCGGCCCGTCGACCATCCGGGCACGCAGCGTGACGACAACCTGCTCAGGTCGGTTCGACGTGGGTGGGGTCGAGGACGCGGCGGAGGAAGGTGCGGGTGCGTTCCTCCTTGGGGTGGCCGATGACGTCGGCGGGCGGGCCCTGCTCGACGATGACGCCGCCGTCCATGAATACGACCCGGTCCGCGACCTCGCGGGCGAAGGCCATCTCGTGGGTGACGACGAGCATGGTCATGCCGTCCAGGGCCAGCTTGCGCATCACCGTGAGGACGTCGCCGACGAGCTCCGGGTCCAGCGCCGAGGTCGGCTCGTCGAACAGCATCAGCGCCGGATCCATCGACAACGAACGGGCGATCGCCACTCGTTGCTGCTGACCCCCGGAGAGCTGGGCCGGGTAGGCGTCGACCTTGTCGTTCAGGCCGACGCGTTCCAGGTTGGATCGCGCGATCCGGTCCGCGTCGGCCGCACCGCGCTTGAGGACGGTCCGCTGGGCGATGGTGCAGTTGGCCAGAGCGGTCAGGTGCGGGAACAGGTTGAACTGCTGGAACACCATCCCGATCTGCTGCCGGGCCGCGTCCAGGTGACAGTCCGGATCGGTCAGATCCTCACCACGGACGAACACCTGCCCCTCTTGCGGCCGCTCGAGCAGGTTGACGCAGCGCAGCAGCGTGGACTTGCCCGAGCCGGACGGTCCGATCACACAGACGACCTCGCCCTGCTCGACGGTGAAGTCGATACCGCGCAGGACGTGGTTGCTGCCGAACGACTTGTGCAGGTTCTTGATCTCGACGAGTGCCATCAGCGGGCCTTCGCTGCTCGGGCCTCGAGCCGGCGAACCAGAAGGCCGAGCGGGAGGGTGATGATCAGGTAACAGAAGCCTGCGGTGATCAGCGGAGTCAGGTTCGACTCGCTGTTGGCCAGTTCGCGGCCGAACCCGGTCAGCTCGTTCCCGCTGGTCGAGACCCCGATGATGAAGACCAGCGAGGAGTCCTTGACCAGCAGGATCAGGTCGTTCGCCAGCGGTGGCAGGACGATCCGGAACGCCTGCGGCAGCACGATCTTCCGGGTCGCCAATCCGGCCGGCATGCCGAGCGACCGGGCCGCCTCGATCTGGCCCCGCGGCACTGCCTGGATCCCGGCCCTGACCACCTCGGCCATGTAGGCGGCCGCGACGATCCCGAGTGCCAGCCACACGACGCCGTACGGATCGAGCGGCACCGTCATGCCCTCGAACGCCAACGGCAGCAGGCTGAACGCGATGAAAACCACGATCGCCGGCAGTCCCCGGAAGAACTCGATGTACGCCGTCGCGAGCCAGCGGTACGGCCCGACCGAGCTGAGACGCATCAACGCGAGCACGGTCCCGGCGACCAGGCCGATGACGAACGCACCCGCGGTGTACTCGAGCGTCTTCAGGAGTGCCTGCGGGAGACCTTCGGTCAGTGCCGTCCTGATCAGCGCGGGCCGGAAGAAGACGTCTCCGATCTGTTTCCAGTCGGCCGCGAAGATCGCGACCAGGATCAGAACGATCAGAACGCCGTACTGGACGATGCGCCACCGCTGGGCCCGCTGCCGGGGACTGAGCCCGGACCGGGCCGCGGTGGCGACCTGCTCGGGCGCGCTCACTTCTTCGGCTCGGTCTTGAACCACTTCTTGTAGATGTCGTTGTAGGTGCCGTCCGATTTCGCCTTGGTCAGCAGCTCGTTGAACTTCTCGACCAGCTTGGTGCCGCTCGGGTCGTTCTTCTTCGCGGCGAAGCCGTACTTCTCGCCGGTGTCGAACTCGGCGACGACAGCGGTGTCGGGGTTCTCCGAGACGAACGGGTACAGCACGCCGTTGTCGTTGATGCCCGCGGCCACCCGGCCCGACTTCACGTTGTTCGTCTGCAGGGTGAGGTCGTCGAACGTGATCACGTCGTACCCGAACTCGGCCTTGTGCGCGTTCGCGTAGTCCTTGCCGGTGGTGTCGGCCTGGACCCCGACCTTCTGGCCCTTCAGGTCGGCCAGCGTCTTGTACGGCGAGTCCTTCTTGACCAGCAGCACCTGGGTCGCGTCCATGTACGGATCGGTGATCGCGAGGGCCTTCTCCCGGTCCGCGCGGATCGTCATCGCGCCCATGCCCATGTCGCACTTCTTCGCCGCGAAGGCCGCGCCCGAGGTGATCTGTGACCACTCGATGTTGATCACGTCCTGCTCGAGGCCGAGATCCTTGGCGACCAGGTCCAGCATGTCGACGTCGAACCCGACCACCTTGGTGCCGTCCTTGTACTGGAAGGGCTTGTACGGCAGGTGGGTGCAGACGGTCAGCTTGCCCGGCTTCACCAGCGTGATGCCGGCCGCCTTCGCCTTGTCATCGGAGCCGCCGCTGTTGTCCGAATCGCTGCCGCAGGCCGCCAGGGCGAGCGCGAGGACGGCCGCCGCCGCGGTGACCTTGCTCAGGACCCGCAGGCGGTTGGTGCGGGGAGTGGGGACGATCTTCATCGCAAATTCTCCTCGACAGGGGTTGTGAATCCCCGAATCCTGGCACATCCGGGTTCCTGTGGGGCCCCTCACAGCAGACCAGTGGTGCATGTGGTTTACTCGTGCGCACGGGCGATCCCCTGCTTTTCGACAACTTCCTCCCGAGTTTTGAAGGGGCACTGATGGTCGCCCAGCCACTGCCGTCCGAGCTTTCCGACCCCGCCGCGGCCGATCGTTTCGCCGGCGACGCGGTCTTCGACCTGCATCGCGGCGGCAAGATCGAGGTGACGTCCTCGATCCACGTCCGCGACGCGGACGATCTCTCCAAGGCCTACACCCCCGGTGTCGCCCGCGTGTGTACCGCGATCGCCGCGGATCCCTCGCTGGTACGGCGCTACACCTGGACGTCCAACGTGGTCGCGGTCGTCACCGACGGCACCGCCGTACTCGGCCTCGGTGACATCGGGCCGGCCGCGTCGCTGCCGGTGATGGAGGGCAAGGCTCTGCTGTTCAAGGAGTTCGGCGGCGTCGATTCCGTGCCGATCGCGCTGGACTGCACCGACGTGGACGAGTTCGTCGAGACGGTCGCGCGGATGGCTCCGTCGTTCGGCGGGATCAACCTCGAGGACATCTCCGCGCCGCGCTGCTTCGAGATCGAGCGGCGGTTGAAGGAGCGGCTGGACATCCCGGTCTTCCACGACGACCAGCACGGTACGGCGGTCGTCGTACTCGCCGCTCTGCGGAACGCACTGAAGGTCACCGGTAAGTCGATCTCGGATATCCGTGTGGTGATCTCTGGCGCGGGTGCGGCCGGGGTGGCGTGTGCCCGGATCCTTTTGCAGGCAGGGATTGGGGATCTGGCTGTTGTCGACAGCAAGGGTGTGTTGCACGAGGATCGTGCCGACCTGAACCCGGTGAAGCTGTCGCTGGCGCGGGATACGAACACCGGTGGGATTTCCGGCCGGTTGGTCGATGCGCTGGAAGGCGCGGACCTGTTCCTCGGTGTGTCCGGCGGGACCGTGCCGGAGGAAGCGATCGCGCGGATGGCAGACAACGCGATGATCTTCGCGCTCGCCAACCCGAACCCCGAGGTGCACCCCGACATCGCTCACCGCCACGCCGCCGTGGTCGCGACGGGCCGCTCGGACTTCCCGAACCAGATCAACAACGTCCTGGCCTTCCCCGGCATCTTCCGCGGAGCCTTCGACGCCAACGCCAGCCGCATCACCGAAGGCATGAAACTAGCCGCCGCCGACGCCCTGGCCGGCCTGATCGCCCCGGCCGACCTCCGCCCCGACTACATCATCCCGTCCCCCTTCGACGAGCGAGTAGCTCCAGCAGTAGCCACCGCCGTCGCCACCGCAGCCCACACCGACGGCGTCGCCCGCGGGTAGCGCGACCCACCTGGACTCGACGGCGCGACGATCCGATCCGCCGCTCAACTGGTTTGCGCCGGGGACTGTGATGCCGGCTGGGCCTCGCGGACGGACTGCAGTTGTGTCGGACCTCCCGGAGGACTGTGGTTCGCGGGCTCCGCTGCGTGATCGTGCTAGTCACGGCGGCGTGCCTCAAGGGCGCCTTCGGCGTCGCTGCGCGATCTTCGACCCTTGACCCACACCACCGCGACCAGGGAAGGACGCAGCTACGCGGATCCCGCGGGGGGCTATGAGCCGGGTGGTGTGATCCCGGGCGGTCGGCGTGGACCCGGGCTGGTCTGGTTCGGCGTGGACCCGGACTGGTCTGGTCGGTGTGGTTGGGGGCGTCAGCCGGTGTACTGGCAGGTTCTGGTCGGCCGGCGGGACGGGGGCCGGATGGTGACACAACTACTGGTGGGCTGACACAGGAAATATCGTGTTTCAGCCCACTACAAGGTGTTCCCATCTCCCGCTCCAGGCCGGGAATCCCGCCACCTGGACAATCCCGGCCACATCACGAGATCCGCCCCGGCCCGGGCATCGAGTCGTGGATCCGGGTCATCGACACGCGAAATCCAGCGCCGAAATCCACGACTCGAATATCCCGCCCGAACCAAACGCCACGACTCGATACACCCAGCACCAGACACCCAGCACCAGGCATCCAGCACCAGGCATTCCGCGGCCCAACGCGAGCGGATAACCCCGTGAGTGGTGGGTTGTCTGCTCTAGTACCAAGAGTCGGTTGTCCCGGGAGGTGGCCCGGGAAAGGGGAAGGGGTGAAGTGGGTAACTGACCTGGGGCGTACCAGCGCTTAGGGTGGTTCGCATGCTTGCTGCCTACGTCCAGAAGTTTGATGCGGACTACCCGACGACTGCTTTGGAGGTTGGCGAGCGGCCGGAGCCGGTGGTGCCGGAGGGGTGGGTGACGATCGACGTTCGGGCGACGGCGCTCAATCATCACGATCTGTGGTCGCTGCAGGGGGTCGGGCTGGCCGAGAAGAACCTGCCGATGATTCTTGGCTGCGATGCGGCCGGGATCGACCCGGACGGCAACGAGGTCGTCGTCCACGCGGTGATCTCGGATCCGGCCTGGAAGGGCGACGAGACGCTCGACCCGAAGCGGTCGCTGCTGAGCGAGCGGTATCAGGGGACTCTGGCGCAGAAGGTCGCCGTACCTGCGCAGAACGTCGTACCGAAGCCGGCGGGGTTGAGCTTCGAGCAGGCTGCGTGCCTGCCGACCGCGTGGCTGACGGCGTACCGGATGCTGTTCAGCCAGTCCGGCCTGAAGCCGGGTGACACCGTCCTCGTGCAGGGCGCGGGCGGTGGGGTCTCGACGGCACTGATCACCCTGGCGCGGGCCGGTGGGATGCGGGTCTGGGCGACCAGCCGCGACGAGGCGAAGCGGGCCAAGGCGGTCGAGATCGGCGCCCACGACGCGTTCGAGTCCGGCGCGCGGATGCCGGAGCGGGTCGACGCGGTGATGGATACGGTCGGCCAGGCGACCTGGGCGCACTCGCTCAAGGCGCTCAAGCCGGGCGGGACGCTGGTGATCTCCGGCGCGACCAGCGGCCAGGCCCCGGAGTCCGCCGAGCTGAACCGGATCTTCTTCCTGCAATTGCGGGTCCAGGGCTCGACGATGGGGACCCGGACCGAGTTGGCCGAGCTCATGCAGTTCATGGCGACCGCGGGGATCTCACCGCACATCGACTCGATCCTTCCGCTGGCCGACGCCCGCAAGGGATTCGAGAAGCTGTGGGGCGGCGGCGTGTTCGGCAAGATCGTCTTTACTGTCTGAATGCAGCCAGTGATCAGGCCGGCCGGGGTCGACGACGCGGAGGCGGGGGCGTGGTGTCACCTGCTGTGCTGGCAGGAGGCGTACGGCGACCTCGTCGACCCGGTCAAGCTGGCCGAGCGGACCAAGAACCTGGATCGCCGGATCGAGCGGTGGCGGACGGCCGCCGAGGAGGGCATGCCGCGCTGGATCGCGCTGAACCCGGATCCGGAGGCTCCGCCGCCTGAGCGGGTGGTCGGCCTGGTCGCGATCGGTGCGGGCGGCGCGGCTCCGGTCGAGCTCGAGGCGATCTACACCCGGAAGGCCTGGTGGGGGACCGGGCTCGGCTCCCGGCTCCTCGAGGTTGCCGTGGGCAACCGGCCGGCCCGCCTGTGGGTGCTGGCGAACAACGAGCGCGCCAAGGCGTTCTACCGCCGCAAAGGCTTCACCGAGGACGGCACAGTGGCCCCCGAACCGTTCTTCGGGGTCCCGGAAATCCGGATGGTCCGGGCGTGACGTTTCCTCCCTGAAACATTTCCGTCGCACCGGGGCAACGCGCGTGGACCACTCTGTTCCTACCGCACGAACATTCGATCCGCCCGATCGATGAGGAGCAGGAGTGCCCATGAGGCCGATCTTGACGGTGATCGTCGACCCCGCTGACAACTGGATGAGCCGCGCCGCGTGCGTCGGCCAGGCCCCGTCGTACGACGAGACCGCCAGCCAGTGGGAGCAGCGCAAGGCGCAGGCGATCTGCCTGACGTCGTGCCCGGTGCTCGAGGAATGCCGTGAGTGGGCCCGTCGGACCAAGTTCACCGGCACCGCCGCCGGTGAGAAGTTCCTCTCCGGCCGCCGCCGCGGCCGCCCCGGCCCGCAGGAACGCCGCCGCCCCGCCGTCGAGGAGCAGCAGGCCAGCTGAGGGCGGAGCTCCCCACCCCCTGCCTACTCCGCCGAGCACCTGCTCGCGACGGCAGGGGATGGGGAGCTCCGCCCTAGACCTCGAGAAGCTCGTCGGCGTGCGAAGCGTCGGCGGGCTTTTCTGTACGCCGGAACGGTGCGGTGAGCGTGGTCACGAGTTGCTTGCGATGGTGGATCGCTGCGCCGATGGCCAGGACGAGATAGATCCCGCTGATCACGTAGCGCCCGGTCTGGCCCGGCACGGCGAACTGGACCGCGAACAGGCCCAGCAGCGTCCACGCCGCCCAGCGCGGGAAGCGCAGGCTCAGGAGGATCGCGATCCCGAGCAGCGTCTGCGTGGCGGTCAGGAGGAACTCCTCGATCTGCCGTCCGTCCAGGTGCAGCGCGGCCCCACCGCCGCCGATGCCGTACGCGATCGGGAGGCTCCCGATCAGCAGGGTCCACTGGTTGACCTTGGCCGAGATGAGCAGGCCCAGCGCGGCAGCGCCCTTACCCCGCCAGGCGAACAGCAGCGCGACGATGAACTCGGGCGCCTCCGAGGCCAGCGGCGCAAGCCACTGGACCAGCAGGAACTGGTCGATCCCGAGCGCTTGACCGCCTTGGACGAGCGAGTCCGCGAACGGCTCGGCCGACAGCAGGATCACGCCTGCCGACACCAAGAACATCCCGATGACCGTGATCCGCCGCTGCAGCGTCGGCAACCCGCCGATCGTCGCGGCCGGCCCGATCAGGTCCGGCTCGTCGTCGTGCTCGGACCGGGCCGCGCGGTACAGGTAGTAGGCGAAGAACGCGAGCAGCAGGATCCCCAGCACCAGGTGGATCTCGCCGGTGACCGGGATCACGAACGCGACCACACCGGCGATCGCGAGGAAGCCGAGCTCGCGGCGGTAGCCGGTCTCCAGCACCAGCGCCTTGACACTACGGCCGCTGCGCCGGGAAGCGACGTACAGGCTGATCAGCACGACGCTGGACCAGCCGAGGCCGAGGAGCAGCCGGTTCGACCCGGTCATGTTGGCGGCGGCGAACTGCACGTAGTCGGGATTCGAGCCCGCGGTGTGCGCGAAGTAGAGGTCAACGGCGTACTCCGGGAGGACGGCGATGACGGCCAGCAACGCGATCGCGAGGCCGCCGGAGATGTCGACCTCCGCGGCCTCGGCCGCCCAGGCCAGCACGAACGACGCGGCGACCACGGCCAGCCCGAACACGACGATCGAGGCCAGTGCCGGGGGATGGGTGCCGGTGAGGCGCAGCGCGACCGCGGGGATCGCCGCCAGCAACAACAGCAGCACGGGGCGGAGAGCTCGGAACATGGTTCCAGCCTGCCACCGTTTTGATACTTTCGCAATTGCGAAAGTATGAGACCGTCCTCACGACGGCCCGGCGACCTGTCCGGAGACCGGTCGACCGGTCACAATGACTGCGCGATGACCAACCCTGAACCGACGAAGGCTCAGCTCGATTCCGCCGCGGGCACCTTCGCCATGCT
This sequence comes from Kribbella sp. NPDC055071, assembly GCF_053608045.1. Classification (NCBI taxonomy): domain Bacteria; kingdom Bacillati; phylum Actinomycetota; class Actinomycetes; order Propionibacteriales; family Kribbellaceae; genus Kribbella; species Kribbella sp. NPDC055071. The sequence goes on along the minus strand of NZ_JBSGUS010000010.1, from coordinate 117,796 downwards.
CTCCGCACCCGTCCGGCTGCACCTGGTGTCGCTGGCCGCGCAAGGCGAGTACGACGTCGGCACCCTGGCGGAGCGTGTCGGCGTGAGCATCGCCACCGCGAGCCAGCATCTCGGCAAACTCCGCCTGGCCGGAATCATCACCGCCCGCCGCGAGGGCCGCCGCCACATCTACACCGTCGACGACCCGCACGTCCTGAACCTGGTCGACCAGATCTTCGAACACATCGCCCCCGACGGCACGCTGGCACCCGACCCACCGCTGCGCAGGCGCCCGCCCCACGCCGAATAGATCGATTTCCGAGACGGCTCAGCCTTTAATCCTGGCTGAAGCTGCTCCGCCAGCATGTGTGCAGGCCGCCGCCCGGGCGGCCGCCAGGTGCAGGGGGAGACACGCATGTTCAAGACGCGGGTGGCTGGGATCGTCGCGGCGGTTGGGCTGATCGGGGCGGGGACTGCTGCGTATGCGGCGATTCCGGGGGCTGATGGGGTGGTCCACGGGTGCTACAACAAGGGTGGGTTGTTGCAGGACAAGGGCGCTGTCCGGGTGGTCGACGAAGGCGAGCAGTGTCGGTCGACGGAGACCGCGATGACCTGGAACCAGCGGGGGCCGGCGGGTCCCATCGGCCCGACCGGGGCAACCGGCGCTACGGGTGCAACCGGACCGACCGGGGCGACCGGGGCGCAGGGGCCGGCCGGCTTCAGCGATGGCTATCAGAAGACTGCTGCCTACGACAACGGCATCCCCTTGCTCGACTACCACCCGGTGACGCTGGCGGAGCTCTCGCTGCCGGCCGGTTCGTACATGCTGTCCGGCAAGATGCAGTTCCTGAACACGGTCAACGCCCACTACACCGCCGAATGTCACCTGAGTACAGGCGATGTGGTGGTCGTCGGCCTGGCGCCACTCGGATCCCAGGGCGACGAAGCGCCCGTCAGCCTTCAGGACATGGTGACTCTGCAGGCACCGGGAACCGTCAGCATGCACTGCGAGACCGTCGATGCCTATGCGTTCTACGTGAGCCTCTCGGCGATCAAGATCAGCGAGGCTCACGTTCAATGACGTGACGGAGGTAGCGTTCTGGCGCGTCGAGGTAGGCGCGCCAGTTCTGCACCAGAAGCAGGTCGTTCCAGGTGGTTCTGCGGATACCCCACTCGCCGACCTCCAGGATGGTGGCGTCCGGGAGAGCGGCGATCACGGGGGAGTGGGTGGCGCAGAGCACCTGGGAGCCCGACTGGGCGAGGCGGTCCAGTACGCCGACCACCGCGAGACTGCTGCTGAACGACAGCGCCGACTCGGGCTCGTCGAGACAGTAGAAGCCCTGGCGGGTGAAGCGGTTGTCGATGAGCGTCAGGAAGCTCTCGCCGTGGCTCATCTCATGGAAGGCAATGTCTGCAGGCCCGAACGGCGGGGGGTTGTTCTCCAGGTACGTGTAGAACCCGTGCATCGTCTCGGCGCGGAGAAAGAAGCCGGCCCGCTTACCACCAACGCCCCGCGTCAGTTGGAGGTCGTCGGCCAGCGACGACTCGGTCGCTCGGGTGGTCAGCCGAGCACCCGTCGACCCGCCCTCGGGCGACAGCCCGTAGGCAACCGCGATCGCCTCGACGAGCGTGGACTTCCCGGCGCCGTTCTCACCCACCAGGAACGTGACCCCGGGCTCCAGCTCCAGACCGTCCGTCAGCAGCTGCCGAACGGCCGGGATGTTGTGCGGCCAGCTAGCGGACAGACTGATGCCCTCCGCCGCGGCCACCCGTCGTACCGGGTGATCGGCGAAGGGCATCAGTTCTACTCGTCCTCGTCGTCCAGCCTGGCGAGCCAGGTGGCGAAGCGTTCGATCGGGGTTTCGAACTCGGGGTTCAGGTCGACGAACTCGCGGAGCCGTTCGGCGACCCAGGCCAGCGTGACGTCGTCCTCGCCACGCCGGCCCTCGAGTTCCTCGATCCCTCGGTCGGTGAAGTACACGTCAGCTGAAGGCCTGCTTCAGGAGCGTTGCCTGCTCGGTCCCGTGGACGCCGTGCGAGCCGACCGCCGGGGCGGCCATGGCCGGCCGGGAGACCCGGTAGAACGGCTTGCCGCCGAGGTGCTCGGTCAGGTTCAGCGCCATGAACGGCCAGGGGCCCTGGTTCGCGGGCTCGTCCTGGACCCAGCGGATCTCGGTCGCGTTCGGGTACTTCGCGAGCTCGGCCACGACCTCGTCGGCCGGCAGCGGGTAGAGCTGCTCGACCCGCAGGATCGCCGTACTGATCTTGTCCGGCTCGACCTTCTTGCGCTCGGCCAGCAGGTCGTACACGATCCGGCCCGAGGCCAGCACGACCCGTTCGACGGTCGACGGGTTCTCCTCGGCGGCCGGGTCGTTGATGACCGGACGGAAGGTGCCGTGGGTCAGCTCCTCCGGCGTCGACACCGCTTCCTTGCGCCGCAGCAGCTGCTTCGGCGTGAACACGACCATCGGGTTGTGCTCCTCGCCGAGCGTGTGCCGGCGGAGCAGATGGAAGTACGACGCCGGAGTCGACGGCTGTGCCACCGTCATCGCGTCCTCGGCGCACAGTGCGAGGAACCGCTCGATCCGGGCCGAGGTGTGGTCCGGGCCCTGGCCCTCGTAGCCGTGCGGCAGCAGCAGCACGACGCCGGACTTCTGACCCCACTTCGCCTCACCCGACGAGATGTACTCGTCGATGATCGACTGCGCGCCGTTGACGAAGTCGCCGAACTGCGCCTCCCATAGCGTCAGCGCCTCCGGCCGGGCCACGGAGTACCCGTACTCGAAGCCGAGTGCGGCGTACTCGCTCAGCAGCGAGTCGTAGACGTAGAAGGCCGCCTGGCCTTCGGGGTCGAGGTTCTGCAGGGGGACGTAGTCCTGGCCGTTGACCCGGTCGATGACCGCGGCGAACCGCTGGACGAACGTCCCCCGGCGGCTGTCCTGTCCGGCCAGCCGGACCGGGCGACCCGACAGCAGCAGCGAACCGAACGCCGTGATCTCCGCGCTGGCCCAGTCGATCGGGCCTTCGGTGATCGCGTGGGCGCGGCGCTGCAGCTGCGGCATCACCTTCGGGTGCACGGTGAAGCCCTCCGGCAGCGTGGTGTGCGCGTCGGCGATCTTCTTCAGCACCTCGGGTGTGGTCGCGGTCGCGTCCGGGCCTTCCGGCTTGTCCGGGTAGACCGGCGCGGTCACGTACGGCGGTGGGGTGTCCGGCTGGCTCTTCGCCTCGCGAACCTCCGCGAACACCCGCTCGAGGCGGTGCTGGAAGTCCTGCATGGCCTGCTCGGCCTCTTCGATCGTGATGTCGCCACGGCCGATCAGGGCCTCGGTGTAGAGCTTGCGGACCGACCGCTTCTTCTCGATCAGGTCGTACATCAGCGGCTGGGTGAAGCTCGGGTCGTCGCCCTCGTTGTGACCACGGCGGCGGTAGCAGACCAGGTCGATGACGACGTCCTTGTTGAACGCCTGGCGGTACTCGAAGGCCAGGTCCGCGACCCGGATGCACGCCTCGGGGTCGTCGCCGTTCACGTGGAAGATCGGTGCCTGCACCATCCGCGCGACGTCGGTGGAGTACATCGACGACCGCGACGAGGCCGGTGAGGTGGTGAAACCGACCTGGTTGTTGACGATGACGTGGATCGTCCCGCCGGTGCGGTAGCCGCGCAGCTGGGACAGGTTCAGCGTCTCGGCCACGACGCCCTGGCCGGCGAAGGCCGCGTCACCGTGCACGAGCACCGGCAGGACCGGGAACGCGGCGCCGCGGTCCAGGATGTCCTGCTTGGCCCGGACGATGCCCTCGAGCACCGGGTCGACGGTCTCCAGGTGGGACGGGTTCGCCGCCACCGAGACCTTGATCTTGTCGCCGAACTCGGAGACGAACTCGCCCTCGGCGCCCAGGTGGTACTTGACGTCACCCGAACCCTGGACGGTCCGCGGGTCGATGTTGCCCTCGAACTCGCGGAAGATCTGTCCGTACGACTTGCCGACGATGTTGGCCAGCACGTTCAGCCGGCCGCGGTGGGCCATCCCGATCGCGACCTCTTCCAGGCCGGCGCCGGCGGCCTCCTCGCAGAGCTCGTCGAGCAGCGGGATCGTGGTCTCGCCACCCTCGAGGGAGAACCGCCGCTGGCCGACGTACTTGGTCTGCAGGAAGGTCTCGAACGCCTCGGCCTCGTTCAGCTTGGCCAGGATCCGCAGCTGCTCCTCGCGCGGCGGCTTGGTGTGCGGCCGCTCGACCCGCTCCTGGATCCACTTGCGCTGCTCGGGGTCCTGGATGTGCATGTACTCGATACCGGTGGTCCGGCAGTACGAGTCGCGCAGGATGCCGAGGATCTCGCGCAGCTTCATGAACCGCCGGTCGCTGCCGCCGAAGGAACCGGTGGCGAACTCGCGGTCCAGGTCCCACAGCGTCAGGCCGTGGGTGGCGACGTCCAGGTCGGGGTGGCTGCGCTGCTTGTACTCCAGCGGGTCGGTGTCGGCCATGATGTGGCCGCGGACCCGGTAGGCGTGGATCATCTCGAGGATGCGCGCCTGCTTGGAGACGTCCTCCTCGTGGCTGTGCGGCAGGTCCGCGGCCCAGCGGATCGGCTCGTACGGGATCCGCAGCGAGCGGAAGATCTCGTCGTAGAAGCCTTCCTGGCCGAGCAGCAGCTGGTGCATCCGGCGCAGGAACTCACCCGACTGCGCGCCCTGGATGATCCGGTGGTCGTACGTCGAGGTCAGCGTCATCACCTTGCTGACCGCGAGCTTGGCCATCGTCTCCTCGGCCGCACCCTGGTACTCGGCCGGGAAGTCCATCGCGCCGACGCCGACGATCGTGCCCTGGCCGGTCATCAGCCGCGGCACCGAGTGCTGCGTGCCGATCGTGCCGGGGTTGGTCAGGCTGATCGTGGTGCCCTGGAAGTCGGGCAGCGCGAGCTTGTTGTCGCGGGCGCGGCGGACGATGTCCTCGTAGGCCATCCAGAAGTCCGCGAACTTCATCGCTTCGGCGTTCTTGATCGACGGCACCAGCAGCTGCCGGGTCCCGTCGGGCTTCTGCATGTCGATCGCGAGGCCGAGGTTGATGTGGGCCGGCTGGACGTGCGTGGGCTTGCCGCCGGTCTCGTCGTACGACGCGTTCATCTCGGGCAGCGTCTTGAGCGCCTTCACCAGCGCCCACCCGATCAGGTGGGTGAAGGAGACCTTGCCGCCCCGGGCGCGCTTGAGGTGGTTGTTGATGACGATGCGGTTGTCGATCAGCAGCTTGACCGGGACCTGCCGGACGCTGGTCGCCGTGGGGACCGTGAGGCTGGTCTCCATGTTCTGCGCCGTCCGCGCGGGGGCGCCGCGCATGATCAGCCGCTCGGGCTCGGCCGCAGGTGCGGCCGGGGTCGCGGCCGGCGTGGCGGCGGGCTTGGGCTGGGGCGGCTGGTTCACCGTGCCTCCGGTGGGGGCGCCGGCGGTCGGGGCCGGGGCTTGGGTCGCAGCTGGCTGAGTCGGTACGGCGTTCTGGGTCGCGGCGGCCGCAGCTGCCGGCGCTGAGGAGGCGGGCACGGACGGCACGGTGCCGCGGCTCGGCGCCTCGGGGGTCTTGTTGTCGGACACCGCGTCGGGCCTGGGAGCGTCGGCCGGGGTGGTGGTCACCGGCTTCGCGTCACCGTCTGGGTTATACGTCTTGAAGAAGTCTTTCCACGCCGGATCCACCGAATTCGGGTCCTGCTGGTACTTCTCGTACAGCTCGTCGACCATCCAGTCGTTCGCGCCGAAGGCTGCTAGGGGATTGGTGTCTGATGGCTCGGTGGCCACTTGGCAGTTCGCCTCTTCCGATCGGGTCCGGTACCGCGGTGCTAACACTGATGTTATGGGTGGTGCCCCAAGGAAAGGCTAATAGCACCCGGACTACTTCCACAGCCCGGGACCACCGGACCAGTGTCGCGAGTGGTCAGGCCCGCGGGACTTGATCGATCGAGGCCTGAAACACTGTGCAGGCAGGTGTTTCAGGCCATCGGCCCGATCGGCCCCGATCGCCTGCGGGGCGGATCGAACGACGGACTCCGGGACCCCTTACAGAGGTGGGATTCCGGAGCCCGTCGCGGTGACGCTCAGTAGGTCGTTTGAGCGTGGATGCCAACTGTATGCAGTTGTCCACTCGCGCGTGGTGATGATCAGGTTCGCGCAGCTATGTGGTCAACGTCACGCTAAGGATCAGTCCAGTTGGGCATGATTGGACTTTGCTGGTCTAGTCGGTTACTTGGTCCGGATCAGGAAGGTGCTGACGCGGGTGGTGACGTCGCCGGTGGTGTAGGTACCGGCCGCCGTGGTGATGGTCGCGGTGAAGTGGTCGGGCGTGTTGGCCGTGTGCCGGACCGTGCCCCGCAGGGTCGCGGGTTGGGTGCCGAGTCGTCCGGTGTACTCGAAGGCGGCCGACGTACCCGAGACGGCCAGCCAGCGCAGCGTCGTACCGGTGAAGACCCGGCTGCCGGCGGTCAGCGCGACCGAGCCGAACGGCGCCTGGTTGAGGTACCGGGCCGACACTGTCAGGGCTGCCGTCGTACCAGCGCTGTCCGGACCGACCGCGGCCCCGGTCAGCTGGCCGTCCGGGTCGAAGACAACCAATTCGGTCTGTACGGCGGGACCCGCGAAGTACGCCCCGGTCAGCTCGGCCGTTGCCGTCCAGGTGCCCGACGGCACGTCGACCGGCAAGGTGGCGAGGCCGTCCGCGGTGGCGTTCGCGGAGTAGGTCCGGGTCTCGCCGGTGAGGCTGTTCTGTGCCGTCACCTTGACCACTGCCTTGGTGAGGTCGCCGGGTTCGCCGTCGTCCTGCTGGGTGACACGGACCGTCATCGGAGTCGGCGTGTCATCGGCGTACATCGGTGGACTCGTGATGGCGAGCGTCGCCTTCTCCGGACCGACGGTGAGAGTGAAGCCGGTCGAGCTCCCGACGTAGTGGGTACCGCCCTTGTTGAGTGCAGTGAAGTCGTACGAACCCGGTGGGAGTTCGGGCGGCCATGTCACGGCCGCGACGCCATCGGCGCCGGTGGTCGTGCCCGTCCCGTGGCCGTCGTGGCTGAACGACACGCGTTGACCAGCCAGCGGTTCGCCGGTCAATGCGTCCGTGACCCGTGCTGACAGGTGCGCGGTGTCGGACTGGTCGACCGTCGTGTCACCGGTGTAGGCAACCGCGGTCGGCCGGCTGACGTCGGCCTGGAACCCGTAGTCGGTCTGCACCGAGGAGTCCGTCGTACTGCGGCCACGAGCGAACAACGTGTGCTGAGCGCCGGCCGCCTCGTCCTTGCCGACCGTCACGGTGATCTTGGCGGTGGACCGCTCACCGGCGGCCAGCGTCATCCGCTGCGTCGTCGCGGTCCAGCCGGACGGCACCACCTCGGTGAAGTCGAACGTGTCGGTCGCTTCGCCGGTGTTCATCACCGCGAACGAGAGGTCGACGGTTCCGCCCGCGACCAGGCGCGGGTGCGGCGTGTCGCCGGTCGTTCCGGCGGCGTCGACCAGAATCCCGGGGCCGGGTACGTCGACGTACGCCTGGATCTGCTGCGGGTCGGCGAAGTTGTGGCCGATCGCCCGTACGGCGACGCCTGCCGGGGTGCCGTCGGCCCACGGAGCGGTCATCTCACGTTGCGGGGTCCGCCAGTCGGTCGGGTCCCACGCGTCGGTGTCGCTGCCGCCGCCACACCAGTCGTGCTTGGTGTCCTCGTCGATCTTGCCGTCACCGTCGTTGTCGATGCCGTCGGCCGGATCCTCGTCGATCTTCCCGTCCACGTCGTCGTCGAGACAGCCGACGGTCCGGGTGCCGTCGGGCCGGATCACTTCGACGCCGCGCAGGTTCTCCGGGCTGTTTCGGACGTGCCGTTCGTCGATCCGCCAGACCACCAGGCCCTCGTCGGGGATGTTCTGCTCGTACGTGCCGGTCTTGGGCTTGCGGGCCTCGAGCATGAAGTAGTCGTCGGTCCCGCGCGCCGGGTCGTAGAGCAGATAGGACTGGTACGGCGCGACCGTGTCCGGCAGCAGGGTGATGTAGCGGTCCTTGGTGACGATCGTCGGCGACGAGCCGCCGATGTGCAGCTTGTGCCAGGCGTTCGGCTCCTGCCAGACCTGCGTGCTCCCGGTGCAGGTCGGCCCTGCGATGTCCCAGGCGCCGACGCCGAAGCCGTAGTGGTCCTCCATGTCGAACTGCTGGTGGGTCAGCTCGTGCGCGAAGGTGAGGTTGTTGGTCAGCGATCCGCCGTCCGCGGTGCGGAACCCGATCGTCTTGCCGTCGAGCTTGCCGCCGGCCGCGACACTCGCGGTCTGCCCGCACGAGTAGTCGGCGGTCGGCGAGGTCACCAACGTGATGACGGCGAGTTCGGAGCTGTCGATCGTGCCGTCGTTGTTCGCGTCGTACCGAGCGAAGTCGACGAAGGGATCGGCCAGCTCCATCATCTTGCGGCGCCGGACCGTCACGTCCTGGCCGTTCAGGCTGGACGACGGGCCGAGATCGACCATGACGATTCCGTTGTCATGGTCGCCGTACGTCTCGGTGACCGGTGCCACGACGCCGAGGCCGGTCTGCAGGTAGTAGTCGGCGACGTTGCCGAAGGTGAAGATCGGGAAGAACTTCGCCGCGGTGTCGGCCTCACTCAGATTGGTCAGGTCGTTGAAGGTGCCGTAGACGACCAGCAGCGGCGGCACCTGATGCTTCTTGAACAGCGGCGCGTGCGGGTGGTCGGGATGGCTGAAGTCGGGCAACGGGTTCGGGTAGGCGGCTGCGGCGGTGCTGCCGGTGGATTGGGCGGTCGCGGGTGGTGTGGCGACGGCGGATCCGATCAGGGCTGCGACGACGGCAAGACCGATCGTCCAGCGTGACTTCCTCATGACTGTCCCCCTCGAGTCGTGAAGTACTGCACCCGCGAGTCTCGGCGAAAGTCTTGAGAAACCCTTCAGACCGGGAAATTTCAGCGGTTGCTCAGGAAGCGAACCAGCTTGAGGCCGGACCAGGTGGAGTCGATCGCGCAGACCTTCGTGTCGACGACGCCAAGCGGAAGGGCGACCTCGCGGATCCCGTTGTCGTTCAGGTCGCTCGCCACGCCGGACGAGCGCTTCGGCCACGCGATCCAGATCATCCCGGCGGTCGTCGTCTTCGGCAGCAGAAGCGGCAGGCGCTTGATCAGCCGGGCCCGATCCGGGCAGAACGCCAGGATCACGTCGTACGACGAACGCCCGGCCCGCCGGACCACCGTCGTACCCTCCGGCAGGCCCTCGATCTCGAACCCGGCCGGCGCGTTGTCCAACAGCACGACGTGCTCCGCCTTGATTCCGAGCTTCGCGGCCAACGGTTTGCCCGAATACCCCGGCGTCGTACTCATGCCCGGATGCTAGCGCCGCGCTGACGGCTGCATACTGGCTGGATGGCGTTGACGGACGAGGCGATCGTCAAGATCAAGGGAATGATCACCTCGGGGGAACTGGGGCCGGGGGATCGGCTGCCGAAGGAGTCGGATCTCGCGGCGCGGCTCGGCCTGTCGCGGAACTCGCTGCGCGAGGCGGTCAAGGCGCTGACGCTGGTGAACGTGCTGGATGTGAAGCACGGCGACGGCACCTACGTCACCAGTCTCGACTCGGCGCATCTGCTCGATGCGCTGAACTTCATGGTCGATCTGCATCGCGACGATTCGGTGCTGCAGTTTTTCGAGGTCCGTCGGCTGCTCGAGCCCGGGGTCGCGGCGCTGGCCGCGGTCCGGATCAGCAAGGAGCAGTTGACCGAGCTGCGACTGCTGACCAGCGACCTGACGCCGGACGCGGAGGTCGAGGACCTGGTCGCGAACGATCTGCGGTTCCACCGGTCGATCGCCGAGGCGACCGGGAACCAGGTCGTCTGCTCGTTGCTCGACGGGATCTCCGGCGCCACCCAGCGGGCCCGGATCTGGCGCGGTGTCACCCAGGCCGGCGCGGTCGAGCGGACGCTGGCCGAGCACGGCGCGATCCTGGACGCGATCGAGGCCGGCGACGCCGAGGCGGCCCGGGCCTGGATGACCGCCCACATCGCCGGGGTCGAGACCTGGCTCCGGAAGGCCTCCTGATCGTTGCCGGACGCAAGCTTCAGAAAATGTGGTTGAGCGCTGCGTGCTCGGAGTCGTAAGCTTGTCGGCGTCCCATTCCCGAGGTCAGGGGTCTGCGTTGTAGCTCCGAGGTCTTCTTTCTGCCGTTGATCGCCACCGGTCTGGTGTGCGGTCTCGTCCGAGACCTCGTCTGGAGTGACGCATATGAGTATTTCCCTGTCCTGTACCGACCTCTTTTTCGCCTGGCCGGACGGCGACGTCCTGTTCGACGGGCTCACCTTTGTCGCCGGCCCCGTGCGGTCCGGGCTCGTCGGCCGCAACGGTGCCGGCAAGTCGACGCTGCTCCGGCTCATCGCCGGCCGGCTCAACCCGCAGCGCGGGACGATCCGCGTCAACGGCGAGCTCGGGTACCTGCCGCAGGACCTGACGCTCGACACCCGCCTGCGGGTCGATCAGGCCCTCGGCATCGAGGCGGTCCGCCGTGCCATCACCGCGATCGAGTCCGGTGACGCCTCGGAGCAGAACTTCGCCATCGTCGGCGACGACTGGGATGTCGACGAACGGGCCGAGGCCCTGCTCGGCAAGCTCGGTCTCGGCGCGATCGGGCTCGATCGCAACGTCGGTGAGCTGTCCGGCGGCGAGACGATTCTGCTGGGGCTCGCCGCGGAGCTGTTGCGGCGTCCCGACGTACTGCTGCTCGATGAGCCGACCAACAACCTCGACCTGCGGGCACGGCGGCAGCTGTACGACGCTGTCGACCAGTTCCGTGGTGCCCTGGTGATCGTCAGCCATGACCGTGAGCTGTTGGACCGGGTCGATCAGATCGGCGACCTGCGCAAGGGCGAAGTCACCTGGTACGGCGGGAACCTGACCGCCTACGAGGAGGCCGTCCGGGTCGAGCAGGAGGCGGCCGAGCGGATGGTGCGAGCGGCCGAATCGGACCTCCGCAAGCAGAAGAAGGACCTGATCGAGGCCCGGATGAAGACCGACCAGCGGCAGGCCCGCGGCCAGCGTGCCTTCGAGAAGGGTGGCATCCCGAAGATCGTGGCCGGCAACCTCAAGCGCTCTTCCCAGGTGTCAGCGGCGAAGCACATCGGCATGCACTCCGACCGGCTGGAGTCCGCGCAGGATGCGCTGTCCGACGCGGAGGCGAAGGTCCACGAGGACGAGACGATCCGGGTGGACCTGCCGAAGACCGCCGTACCCGCGAGTCGCGTCGTTCTGCGGCTGGAGGACTACGTGCTGCGGACCGGCGCGCATGTCGACCTGGAGGTTCGCGGGGTGGAGCGGATCGCGTTGACCGGGCCGAACGGCGCGGGCAAGACGACGCTGCTGCAGGCGATCACGGACGGCGAGCTGCCCTTGGTGCCGTTCCGCTATCTGCCGCAGCGGCTGGACTTGCTGCGGGACGACCTGTCGATCGTCGACAACCTGGCGTTGCTGGCTCCGAGCACGGAGAACCAGGAGCGGCGGTCGCGGTTGGCCCGGTTCCTGTTCCGGGGGCGTACGGCGGATCAGTTGGTCAGCACGCTGTCGGGCGGGGAGCGGTTCCGGGCCACGTTGGCAGCCTTGTTGTTGGCCGAGCCGCCACCGCAGTTGCTGATGCTCGACGAGCCGACCAACAATCTCGACCTGTCGAGTGTGGGTCAGCTGCGGGATGCGCTTGCCTCGTACAACGGTTCGCTGCTCATCGCCAGCCACGACGTCCCGTTCCTGCGGGAGATCGGCATCACGCGGTGGGTCGAACTGACCCCCGAGACGCTGACGGAGATCGAGCCGCTCTAGGGGCGGGTCCTAGGCGTCCATACCCCTGGGGGGTACTCTCAGGGGTATGGACGAGCAGCACGACCACGAGATGCAGGACATGCACGCCGGTCATGAGGGTCATGGCGGGCACGAGGGTCATGGTGGGCACGGGGATCACGCGGCGCAGTTCAAGGACCGGTTCTGGATCAGTCTGGTGCTGGCGGTGCCGGTCGTGTTCTTCAGTGCGATGTTCGCCGACCTGCTCGGGTACACGCGGCCGGACTTCCCGGGCGCGGGGCTGATCGCGCCGGTCCTCGGCACGGTCATCTTCGGGTACGGCGGGCAACCGTTCCTGACCGGTGGTTGGGCTGAGCTGAAGTCCCGTCGTCCCGGGATGATGCTGCTGATCTCGATGGCGATCACGGTCGCCTTCGTCGCGTCCTGGGTGACCACGCTCGGGATCGGCGGCTTCGACCTGGACTTCTGGTGGGAGCTCGCGCTGCTGATCGTGATCATGCTGCTCGGACACTGGCTGGAGATGCGCGCGCTCGGCGCCGCGTCCGGTGCGCTCGACGCGTTGGCCGCGCTGCTGCCTGACTCGGCCGAGAAGGTGACCGACGACGGTGTGGTCGAGGTGCCGCTGCACGAGTTGCGCGCGGGCGACGTCGTACTGGTTCGTTCGGGTGGGCGGGTGCCTGCGGACGGGACCGTGGTCGAGGGCGAGGCCGAGGTCGACGAGTCGATGATCACCGGTGAGTCGCGGCCGGTCTCGCGGTCCGTCGGTGCCTCGGTGGTCGCGGGGACCGTTGCCACCGACAACGCTCTGCGAGTGCAGGTCACCGCCGTCGGCGACGACACCGCGTTGGCCGGGATCCAGCGGCTCGTTGCCGAAGCGCAGGCGTCGTCGTCCCGCGCCCAGGCGCTGGCCGACCGGGCGGCGGCCTTCCTCTTCTACTTCGCGTCGATCGCCGGGCTGATCACATTCGTGGTCTGGACGCTGCTCGGACACCTCGATGACGCGGTGACGCGGACGGTGACCGTGCTGGTGATCGCCTGCCCGCATGCGCTCGGCCTGGCCATTCCGCTGGTGATCGCGATCTCCACGGAGCGTGCCGCCAAGGCCGGCGTCCTGGTGAAGGACCGGCTCGCGCTCGAGCGGATGCGCACGATCGACGTGGTCCTGTTCGACAAGACCGGCACTCTGACGAAGGGCGAGCCGGCTGTCACCGGAGTCGCCACGGTCGGCTCTGTGAGCACAGAGGAGTTGCTCGACCTGGCCGCGGCGGTCGAGTCCGATAGTGAACACCCCCTGGCCCGAGCGATCGTCAGGGCGCATCAAGAGCGAGTGCCTGCCGGTCACGCGCGTGGTCCGGTCGCGACGGAATTCCGGTCGCTGACCGGTCGCGGCGTACAGGCCGTGGTGGATGGTTCGCCGGTTGCTGTCGGCGGGCCGGCGCTGTTGCGGGAGTACGACGTACCCGAGCCTGCCGAGCTGGAGTCGGAGGTCGAGTCCTGGAAGTCGCGCGGGGCCGCCGTACTGCATGTGGTTCGGGACCGTCAGGTGGTCGGGGCGATCGCGTTGGAGGATGAGGTGCGCGCGGAGTCCAAGCAGGCTGTGGATGCGTTGCATCGGCGCGGCGTAAAGGTCGCGATGATCACCGGTGACGCGCATCAGGTCGCCGATGCGGTCGCTGCGCAGCTCGGCATCGACGAGGTTTTCGCCGAGGTGCTTCCGCAGGACAAGGATGCGAAGGTCGCCGAACTGCAGGCCCGTGGCCTCAAGGTCGCCATGGTCGGCGACGGCGTGAACGACGCGCCGGCCCTGGCCAGAGCCGAGGTGGGCATCGCGATCGGCGCCGGCACCGACGTCGCCATCGAGTCCGCCGGCGTAGTCCTGGCCGCCAACGATCCCCGCGCTGTCGTCTCGGTGATCACCCTGTCCCGCGCCAGCTACCGCAAGATGTGGCAGAACCTGGCCTGGGCCACCGGCTACAACGTCATCACAGTCCCGCTGGCCGCAGGAGTCCTGGCCTTCGCCGGCATCCTCGTCTCTCCGGCCGTCGGTGCGATCCTGATGTCCATCTCCACCATCGTCGTGGCCCTCAACGCCCAACTCCTCCGCCGCCTGAACCTCAATCCGGCCGAGCAGTAATCCCAGCCATGGTCATGGCGACCAGGCGCCGCACCGCCGCCTTCGACGGTGCGGCGCTCGCCGCGGTCAGAGCATGAATGCAGTACGCCGCAAGCTCCTTCGGCGGGACGTCGTCGCGCACGTCGACCAGGAGCTGTGCGATGAAGTCGATCAGATGCGCTTGTGCGTGGGCGACGTGCTGACCGCGGTGCAGCGAGGCGGCTGCGTCTGAGCTCGGGTGCTCGTAGCAGATGAGGGCGTAGGCCCCCAGCACGGTTTCCAGGCTGGCGGTCCGCTCCCAGGTGTCGGCCAACTGCCGCAGATGCTCGCCCACCTGCCGCTGGTGCCATGCGACCAGGATCGAATCGACGTCTGGGAAGTACTTGTAGAGCGTCGCCCGTCCGAGCCCCGTCCGCTTCGCGACCTCCGACATGCTCACGCCCGTCAGACCTCGCTCAGCTACCAGCGCAGCCGCGGCGTCAAGCACAGCCGTCTGCACCGCCGCACGGTGCGACGCAATGCTTCCTTCCCACAACTTCGGCACAGCAGCACTTTACCTTGACAGTCTGTCTGTTTGCGAGACACTCTGTCTTGAAAAAAGGAGCTGTGTGATGCCGACCGTCGAAGCGCACGTCCGAACCACCCGAGCGGCCCGTTACGTCTCTCAGCTAGCGCGTCACTTCACCCACCAACCCGGCGGAATGACCGTTCTGTCCAGCACCCCGGACGAGCTCCTGATCGATCTGGGCGGGGCGACCTGGACCCTGCGCGCAACCCAGGACTCCCTGGTGCTGCGCGTCCAGGCCGACGACCCCACCCACCTCAGTGCCATGAGCAGGAGAGTCGGCGACCGGATCGAACAGCTCGGGCACCGCGACGGCCTCCGCGTCAACTGGGTGGACCTGGGCTGAGTGCACAGTTCGGATGGGTTCGGTGTGCAACGTAGACGGTGAATCGAGCTTGCGACCGTCGTACGTTCGCTGAAACCCAGAACTGGAGGCCCTCATGGCCGGTTCAGCAGTTGGTACGGACGATTATGCGCTCGCCCGGGTCCCGGAGAGCGCGCGGTACTCGTGGTGGTCGGTCGCGACCCAGCGCTTCGGTCAGATGTCGGCGCTGAGCCAGTTCCTGCTCGGCGCGACGCTCGGGTTCGGGATGAGTTTCTGGACGGCGTTCTGGGCGCTCACGCTCGGCGCGGTGATCCTCGAGCTGGTCGCGATCCTGATCGGCGTCATCGGCGCGCGGGAAGGTTTGCAGACATCGGTGATCGCGCGGTGGACCGGGTTCGGTCAGGCGGGATCGTCGCTGATCGGGCTGGCGATCGGGATCAGCCTGATCGGCTGGTTCGGGATCCAGTCGGCGGTGTCCGCGGCCGGTCTGAGCCAGTTGATCGGCGTACTCCCGACGTGGGGCTGGTCGCTTGTCTTCGGTCTCGCGGTGACGTTGGTCGTGCTTCGCGGCTTCCACTCGATGGCCTGGGTCGCGTACGTGACGGTGCCGGCGTTCCTGGTCCTGGTCGGCTGGTCGATCATCAGTGAGCTCTCCGACCACAGCCTCGGCGGGTTGATCGACTCCGCGCCGCCAGGTCCCCAGCTGAGTCTGTTGCAGGGTACGACGCTCGTCGCCGGCGGATTCATCGTCGGTGCCGTGATCACCCCGGACATGACCCGCTTCAACCGGACAGTCGGGGACGTGGTCAAGCAGACCGTGCTCGGCATCACCCTGGGCGAGTACGTGATCGGCCTGGTCGGCGTACTGCTGGCGCACGCGGTCGGATCGGCCAACGTGATCACGATCGTCACCTCCTCGGTCGGCTGGGTCGGCACGCTGGTGATCATCCTGGGCACGATCAAGATCAACGACTGGAACCTCTACAGCTCCGGCCTCGGCGTGGTGAACTTCATCGGCACCGTCTTCGGCAGGCGCGTCAACCGGGCCGTCGTCACGCTCGTGGTCGGCCTGCTCGGCAGCGTGCTCGCGGCCGGCGGCATCCTGGACCGGTTCACCGACTTCCTGATCGTGCTCGGCGTCGCGTTCCCGCCGATCGCGGGGATCATGGTCGCCGAGTACTTCGTGATCAAGCGCTGGCGCCCCGACCTGGACCGCACCCGGGCCGAAGGCACCTTGCCACCGACCGCGCCGACCTGGGTCCCGGCCACGCTGGTGATCTGGGTCGGCGCCGCGCTGATCGGCAAGTACGTCACGATCGGCCTGCCGAGTATCAACTCGCTCGTGGTCGGATTCGCGGCGTACGTCGTGGCCGGCAAGCTCGGCCTGATCCGCGGCATCGGGACAAGCCGCACCATGGACAGTGCACCCAGCGGCATCGCCGCCGTACCGGCCACCAGCTGACTCGAGGGAGAACTGTATGCGTATCGGCATCGATGTCGGTGGTACGAACACCGACGCCGTGCTGCTCGACGGGACGACCGTGCTGGCGGCG
This sequence comes from Kribbella sp. NPDC055071, assembly GCF_053608045.1. Lineage (NCBI taxonomy): Bacteria > Bacillati > Actinomycetota > Actinomycetes > Propionibacteriales > Kribbellaceae > Kribbella > Kribbella sp. NPDC055071. The sequence continues at coordinate 101,467 of NZ_JBSGUS010000010.1, read as the reverse complement.
AACAAGTCGGCCACCAGCGCGGATGTCACCGCGGGCATCGTCGACACCCTGGCCCGGCTGCAGGCCGAGCGATCCTTCGACCCGGCGCAGGTCCAGGCGGTGATGATCGGTACGACGCACTTCATCAACGCCCTGGTCGAAGCCAGCCGCCTGGCCCCGACGGCGGCGCTCCGGCTCGGACTGCCGGCCACCGCGTCGCTGCCGCCGCTGGTCGACTGGCCGGAGCGGCTCGTCGAGGCGATCAGCGGGCGCAGCTACCTGGCCCACGGCGGGCACGAGTTCGACGGGCGGCACATCGCCGAGCTGGACGAGGACGAGCTGCGCCGGCACGCCGCCGACATGATCGGGCACGGCATCCGGTCGGTCGCGATCTCGTCGGTCTTCTCGCCGGTGAGCAACGAGTTCGAGCTGCGGGCGGCCGAGATCCTGCGGTCCGAGTTCGGCGACGAGGTGGCGATCTCGCTGTCGCACGAGATCGGCCGGATCGGCCTGCTCGAACGGGAGAACGCGACCATCATCAACGCAGCCCTGCGCGAGCTGGCCGCGAGCATCGTCGACGGTCTGGCCGGCGCGGTCGCGGGCCACGGGATCACCGCCCCGCTCTACCTGAGCCAGAACGACGGCACCCTGATGGACGTCGACTTCGCCCGCCGCTACCCGGTCGCGACGTTCGCGTCCGGCCCGACCAACTCGATGCGAGGTGCAGCCTTGTTGTCCGGTCTCGATACCTGCGCGGTCGTCGATGTCGGCGGTACGACGACCGACGTCGGCGTCCTCACCAACGGCTTCCCGCGGGAAGCGACCACGGAGATCGACGTCGCCGGTGTCCGGACCAACTTCCGGATGCCCGACGTCCTCAGCATCGGCATCGGCGGCGGCAGTTTGGTGGCTGAGGGCAACGACGTGGTGACGGTCGGGCCGCGGTCGGTCGGCTACCGGCTGACCGAGGAGGCCTTGGTCTTCGGCGGTACGACGGTGACCGCGACCGATATCGCGGTTGCCGCCGGCTGGGCGTCGATCGGCGCGGCCGACGCGGTCGCCGACCTGGACCCCGTCCTGGTGAAGGCCGCGCTGGCGCGGGTCGCCGCCGATGTCGCGGACGCGGTCGAGCGGATGCGAACGTCACCCGACCCGCTCCCGGTGGTGGCGGTCGGCGGCGGATCGATCCTGTTGCCGGACGACTTGCCGGGCAGCCTCGCGGTGCATCGGCCCGATCATTTCGCGGTCGCGAACGCGATCGGTGCCGCAATCGCCCAGGTCGGCGGCGAGGTGGACCGCGTCTACGCGATCGATCCCGGTCGGCGCGACGCGGTGATCGACGAGGCCAGGCAGGAAGCGGTCGATCGGGCGGTCGCGGCGGGCGCCGATCCGGGGCAGGTGCGGATCGTCGACTTCGACGAAGTGCCTATTCCTTATCTGCCGGGCAATGCGACCAGGATTCGCTGCAAGGCTGTCGGCGACCTGCGGCTGGGGCAGTCATGACGGCCGGGGTGACGCTCACGGCCGCGGAGTTGCCGGCGATGGCGCGCGGTGCCGCCGTACTCGGGACCGGTGGCGGCGGGGATCCGCACATCGGGCGGCTGCTCGCGCAGCAGGCCGTCCGGGAGTACGGGCCGGTCGAGCTGGTTGCCGTCGACGACCTTCCGGACGACGCGTGTGTGCTGCCGGTGGCGATGATGGGCGCGCCGACGGTGATGGTGGAGAAGCTCCCGTCGTCAGATCAGATCGCGGTCGCGGCGCAAACCCTGGCCCGGTACGTCGGGAAGACGCCGACCCACGTCGCCTGCATCGAGGCGGGTGGCGTGAACTCGATGGTCCCGCTCATCGCTGCCGCCCAGCTCGGGTTGCCGCTGGTGGACGGCGACGGGATGGGTCGAGCCTTTCCGGAGTTGCAGATGGTGCTGCCGACGTTGGCCGGTATCCAGGCGACTCCGATGTCGATCGTCGACGAGAAGGGTAATCGCGGGGTCTTCGACACGATCGACAACCCGTGGGCCGAGCGGCTGGCCCGGTCCGCGACCGTCGACATGGGGTGCTCGGCGATCATCTCGCTGTACGCGATGACGGGCGCCGAGGCTCGTGAGTCGCTGGTGCGAGGGACTCTGAGCAAGTGTCTGGCGGTCGGTCGGGCGATCGAGGCTGCGCGGCAGGAGCATGCCGATCCGGTGACGGCCGTGGTCGACGCGCTCGGTGGGCGGTTGCTGCATGTCGGCAAGGTTGTCGACGTACAGCGCCGTACGACGACCGGCTTCGCCCGCGGCGACGCGACCATCGACGGGCTGGATGCATCGCTCGGCCGGGTGCTGGTGCTGCGGTTCCAGAACGAGCATCTGGTCGCGGAGGTGGACGGGACCGCGGTCGCGACCACGCCCGACCTGATCATCGTCCTCGACACCGAGTCCGGCGAGCCCATCACCACCGAGGCCCTCCGCTACGGCCACCGCGTCAGCGTCCTCACGGCCCCTGCCGACGAACGCTGGCACACCCCGGAAGGCATCCTTTTGGTCGGCCCCCGCTACTTCGGTTACGACCTCGACCCCATCCGCGCCCTGTCACCGCTCTGACCGAGGGGGTGGGCGGTGACATCATCGGCTCATGACGACCGGTGGTGCGCCGACTCTAGGGGCGCTGTTGAGCTCGCCGGGGTGGCGCGAGGTTGTCGTCCTGGGTGGCGGGCTGGAGCCCGGGCCGGTGTTGAGAGGCTCGCGGGTGTTGATGGAGGTCAGTGCGCATCCGCCGGCGATGGAGGGCAGGCTGCTCGTCGTCCTGCTCGCCGAGGATCACACCGACTGGCGGATCGATGCGTTGATCAGCAGGGCCTCGGCGGCCGGTGCGTCCGCCTTGCTGCTCACTGGTGTGGAGCCGTTGGGGCGTGGGGCGCAGTTGCTGGCTGAGCGCTTGGGTTTGCCGGTGCTGGGGAGTCCGGATCCGTTGGCTGCGCACGAGTATCTGAACCACGTGGTGGCCCAGGCTGACGTCGTACGGGCTGAGCTGGTGTTGCGGGCGGTGACTGCGTTGCGGCGTACGGACTCGGATCTGAGTTCGGTGCTGCGTACGGCGGGCGCCGTACTGGGTCGGCCGGTGACGTTGGCGGGGTCTGATGGTGGGACGTTGGCGGGTGAGCCGTTGGGGGCCGACGAACGCGCCGCGCTGGTCGGTGCGCTGCCTGCGGTGCCGATCGGCTGGGCGGCGCCGTACCGGGTGGATCTGCCCAGCGGTGGAGTGCTGCTGGCCGTTGCTGTGCTTGGGGTCGGGCCGGTGCGTTGGTTGGTGGCCCGGTTGGCTGGCGTGGTCCCGGCCGAGGTGGACGCCGTACCGGCTGTGCTGACAGTCGTGGCGCCTGCGGTGGGGGAGCGGTTGGCGTTGCGGCGGCTGGAGCTCGAGCGGGACGCGCGGCAGCGTACGTCGCTACTCGGCGAGCTGCTGCATGGCGAACCGTCGGAGGCGACCCGGCGGCGGGCGGTGGATCTCGGATGGCAGTTGGACGGCTGGCACACGGGGATCCGGATCGGCGCGGACGGGCAGGTCGATGTAGCTGGTCGGCAAGAGGATGTGGTCGAGGCCTTCGATGCCGAGGGTTTGCAGGCGGTCGTCGTCGAGCACGGGGATGGGTGGTCGGCGTGGATCACCGCGGCGAGCGAACCGACGGCACCGCAGGTCCAGCAGCAGGCGGCAGCAATCCGGCGGGTCCAGCGCCGGCTCGCGCAGACAGTCGATGCGTACGTCGGGGTCGGCCGGGTCGCCGTTGGTCCGAGCGGGATCGCGTCGTCGCTGGCGGAGGCTGGTGATGCGGCCGGTCTGGCTCGGGGGCGCGCCGAAACCGGGCGGTTCCTGCACGTCGATCGGTTGGGGCTCGCGCAGCTCCTGCTCGCGTGGACCCGCACCGACACCTTCCAGCCAGCCGCCCGTGCCCTGCTCGCACCCATCGAAGGCCAGCCCGGCGACCTCGTCACCACGCTGGCCGTCTACCTCGACACCGAGTCGTCCCTCGCCGAAACCGCGGCAGTCCTAGGCATCCACCGCAACACCGCCGCCGCCCGCATCACCAAAATCCAACACCTACTAGCCGTAGACCTCACCAACCCCGACGAACGCCTCGCCCTACACCTCGCCTCAAGAACAACCAAGAACTAACCGCGCCTTCGGCGCGGGATGGGAGGGGGCGCAGCATCTCGGTGGACGGTGGAGGCGCTGCGCCAACCTGCTGTGGGGTGTGAGGCGGCGCGCCTCTTCCCTCGCCTACGGAGTAGGTGCGTCTTGGCGGAGTAGGCCGGTGGATTTTAGGTCGGACCAGAGGGCTTGGGGGATCTTGGTGTGGGCGAGGGTGGCGTTGGTGTGGACTTCGGCGGGGGTGCGGCAGCCTACGGCTAGGCCGGCTACTGCGGGGTGGGCGAGTGGGAAGGCCAGGGCCGCCGCGGGGAGGGTGGTGTGGTGGGACTCGCAGACGTCGGCGAGCTGGTTTGCCTTGTCCAGTAGGGCTGCTGCGGCCGGCTCGTAGTTGAAGGTGGTGCCGGGGGCGGGTCGCGGTTGGGAGAGGAGGCCGGAGTTGAAGATGCCGACGGCAACTACCTGGACGTCGTTCTCGAGGCAGGCCGGGAGAACGTCGTCGAGGCCGTCCGGGTCGATCAGCGAGTAGCGGCCGGCCAGCATGATGACGTCCAGGTCGACCTCGCGGACGAAGCGGGTCAGCATCGCGGTCTGGTTCATGCCGGAGCCGATCGCGCCGATCACACCCTGGTCCCGCAGCTCGACCAGAGTCGGGAACGCCGTCGCGACCGCCTCCTCGAAATGATCGTCCGGGTCGTGCACGAAGACGACGTCGAGCCGGTCGGTACCGATCCGCCGCAGCGAGTCCTCGATGCTCCGCAGTACGCCGTCCCGCGAGAAGTCCCACCGCCGACGCCGCCGCGTGTTCACGGCAAACCCCTCGTCGTCAACAGCCGCGGTATCAGCGGTGTAGATGATGCGCCCGACCTTGCTCGACAGCACGAACTCGTCCCGCGGCTTACCCTGCAACCCGGCTCCGAGCCGCTCCTCGGCCAACCCGAGCCCGTAATGCGGCGCGGTGTCGAAGTACCGCCACCCCACGTCCCAGGCCGCATTCACGGTCGCCACGGCCTCGGCATCGGTCACCTCGCCGAGCAAACTCCCCAGCGGCGCACCACCGAGCCCGATCCGCTGGTCGTCCGGGAAGAGCTTCATGAGCGCGGAGCCGGCAGGCGCAGGTTCTGCATTCCACCGTCGACGGCAATCGCCGTACCGGTCGTTGAGGCGGACAACGGACTCGCCAGGTACGCGATCGCGTGGGCGACCTCATCGGCCGACACCAGGCGGCCCATGGGCTGGCGTGCTTCCAGGGCGGCGCGTTCCGCGGCCGGGTCGTCCGCGACGTCGAGCAACCGGCCGACCCAGGGGGTGTCCGCCGTACCGGGGTTGACGCAGTTGACGCGGATCCCCTCACGGACGTGATCGGCCGCCATTGCCATCGTCAACGCGAGTACGGCGCCTTTGCTTGCCGAGTACAACGCTCGGTTCGGGAGCCCGGCAGTGGCCGCGATCGAGCAGGTGTTGACGATCGCCGCAGCCGACGACTTCCGCAGGTACGGCAGCGCGGCCCGGGTCACGCGCGCGATCCCGACCACGTTGACATCGAGGACGCGGTGCCACTCTTCGTCGTCGTTCGCCGCGACCGTGCCCTGCGCGCCGATGCCGGCGTTGTTCACCACGATGTCGATCCCGCCCAGCTGCAGCGCGGCCGCCGACACGGCGTCGCGGACCGAGCTGTCGTCCGTGACATCCGCGGCGATCCCGGCCAGCGGTGCAGGGACGTCGGGCTTGAGGTCGAACACCACCACCTGCGCGCCGCGGGCGGCGAGCAGTGCGGCGGTGGCGAGCCCGATGCCCTGCGCGCCGCCGGTGACAACCGCGCGCAGACCGGCGAAATCGGTCACTTGCCACTCTCCTTCATGAGGTCTGTCCACATCTTGCCAGTCGGGTACCGGAAGTCGGTCAGCGTCTCGGCGTCCATCTCGGCGCCGAACCCGGGTCGCACCGGCGCGACGTACTGCCCGTCCCGGATCACGACCGGGTCGAGGAAGTGCTCGTGCAGGTGGTCGACGTACTCGATGACCCGGTTCTCGATCGAACCACTCACCGCGACATAGTCGAACATCGACAGGTGCTGCACCAGCTCGCACAGCCCGACTCCGCCCGCGTGCGGGCACACCGGTACGCCGAACTTCGCGGCCAGCAACAGGATCGCGATGTTCTCGTTCACCCCGGCGACCCGGGCCGAGTCGAGCTGCAGGACCGCCAGCGAACCGGCTTGCAGCATCTGCTTGAAGATCACCCGGTTCTGCACGTGCTCACCGGTCGCCACCTGGATCGGTGCGATCGCGCGGGCGATGGCCGCGTGCCCGAGGATGTCGTCCGGGCTCGTCGGTTCCTCGACCCACCAGACGTCGTACGGCTTCAGGGCCTCGATCCAGGTGATCGCGTCGGCCACGTCCCAGCGCTGGTTGGCGTCGATCGCGATCCGGATGTCCGGGCCGACCGCCGCGCGGGCCAGCCGCATCCGGCGGATGTCGTCGTCGAGATTGGCGCCGACCTTGAGCTTGATCTGGGTGAACCCCTCCGCCACCGCCTCGTGACACAGGCGCACGAGCTTGGCGTCGTCGTACCCGAGCCAGCCGGGCGTCGTCGTGTACGCCGGGTAACCACGCCCGCGCAGCGCCTCCTCCCGCTCGGCCCGTCCGGGCTTGGCGGCGCGGAGGATCTCGAGGGCCTCGTCCCGAGTGAGGGCGTCGGTCAGGTACCGGAAGTCGACGAGGTCGACGATCTGCTCGGGAGTGAGGTCGGACAGCAGCTTCCACAGCGGTACGCCGGCGCGCTTGGCGGCGAGGTCCCATACGGCGTTGACGACCGCGCCGATCGCCATGTGCATGACGCCCTTCTCCGGGCCGAGCCAGCGCAGCTGCGAGTCGTGGACGAGCGTCTTCCAGAACCCACCGAGGTCGTTGAGAGTCGCGTCCAGGTCGAGTCCGATGACGTGGTGGCGCAGTGCCTCGATCGCCGCGGTCTCGACCTCGTTGCCCCGGCCGATCGTGAACGCGAACCCGTGGCCCTCGAGCCCGTCACCCGCGTCGGTGCGCAGGATCAGGTACGCGGCGGAGTAGTCCGGGTCGGTGTTCATCGCGTCGGAGCCGTCCAGGTCCAGCGACGTGGGGAAGCGGACGTCGTACGTCTCTAACTCGGTGAATCGTGGCATCAGGACCCGATCTGCTGCGGTGGGCGGACGTTCGGTTCGGATCCTATAGGATATGGGGACCGCCGTCACTAGGAATGCGATTCCCGGGGATCGGCGTCGTACAGTCGGGGCGTGACTCAGGAGCCCACGGGGACGCTGACGCTCGGCGAGCGGTCGTTCGGGCCGGGCGAGTTCGCGGTGATGGCGATCGTGAACCGGACCCCGGACTCGTTCTTCGACGGCGGGACGACGTACGCGACCGAGGCGGCGCTGGCCGCGATCGACCAGGCCGTCGCCGACGGTGCGGATCTGGTCGACATCGGTGGCGTCAAGGCCGGGTACGGCGAACCCGTCGACGAGACCGAGGAGCTTCGTCGTACCGTCGACTTCGTCGCGTCCGTCCGGGCGCGGCACCCGGAGCTCCTGATCAGCGTCGATACGTTCCGCAGTGGCGTCGCCCGCCGGGTTGGTGAGGCCGGCGCAAACCTGATCAACGACACCTGGTCCGGTCACGATCCCGATCTCGCGGCAGCGGCGGCCGCGACCGGCGCCGGGTTGGTCTGCAGCCACGTCGGCGGCCTCAAGCCCAGGACCGACCCGCACCGGATGGCGTACGACGACGTCGTGGCCGACGTGATCCGCACGACCACCGCGCTCGCCGAGCGGGCCATCGCGGCCGGCGTCCGCCCGGACGGCATCGTGATCGACCCGACCCACGACTTCGGCAAGAACACGCTGCACTCGCTCGAGCTGACCCGCCGGATCGACGAACTCGCGGCCACCGGCTGGCCGGTCCTGATCGCGATGTCCAACAAGGACTTCCTCGGCGAGACGCTCGACCTGCCGTCGGCCCGCCGTGGCCCGGCCACCCTCGCCGCGGTGAGTGTCGCGGCGTGGCTCGGTGCCCGCGTGTTCCGGGTCCACGACGTGGCCGGAGTACGGCAAGCTCTGGACCTGATCGCCGTACTGCGGAAGTCGGCGACGCCTGCGTATACCCGAAGGAGCCTGGTGTGATCCGGAATGCTGCCAGCTGGACCGAGCTGACCGAGGACGAGCTGATCGCCGCCTACACGGTGGCGGACCGCTCGGTGCCGCGGCTGCGGGCCAACTTCGTCACCAGCCTCGACGGCGCGGTGACGCTGGAGGGTCTGTCCGGCGGCCTGTCCAGCAAGGACGACCAGAACATGCTCGGCCGGCTGCGGATGCTGTCCGACGTCGTGCTCGTCGGCGCCGGCACGCTCCGCGCGGAGGGGTACGGCGGACTCCGGCTCGGGGCCAAACGACGTACCTGGCGAGCCGAGCAAGGGCTCGCCGAGAACCCGACCCTGGCCGTGGTCTCGGCGCGACTCGAACTGGCCGCGGACAGTCCGGTGTTCACCGAGGCGCCGGCTCGGGCGATGGTGATCACGTGTGCGGCGGCGCCGGATCATCAACGGAAGGCGCTCGCGGAGGTCGCCGACGTATTGGTGTGTGGCGAGGACGAGGTTGATCTGACCGCGGCCGTCGAGGCCCTGGTCGAGCGTGGGCTGAAGCAGATTCTGTGTGAGGGTGGGCCGCATCTGCTCGGGTCGCTGACCTCGGCGGACCTCGTGGATGAGCTGTGCCTGACGGTGTCTCCGCTGCTTGCCGGGCCGGGGGCGCGCCGGATCACGGACGGTCTGGCTTCGACCGAGGCGCGTCCGTTGGCGCTGATCCATGTGCTCTCCACCGACGAAGGGTTCCTCTTCCTGCGGCACGGGCGCGGCTAGTGCCTGTTGTCGCTGCCGCGGTCTGTCCGCATCCGCCGATCATCGTTCCTTCGTTGGCGTTCGGTGCGGCGGCTGAGCTCGATCCTCTCCGGGCTGCCTGCCTGCGTGCGCTTGACCTGCTCACTGCGGCCGACCGGCTGGTGATTGTCGGCTCGGGACCGGTCGATGGGTCGTACGACGCGTCGGCCGGCGGGAGCTTCGGTCCGTACGGCGCTCCCGAGGTGCGCGTCGGCGAAGGCGAGCCGGTGCTGCCGTTATCGCTGCTGGTCGGGGCGTGGCTGGTGTCGCAGAGCAAGGTTGCCGAGCTTCGGCGTACGTCGATCGCCGTGGCCGCCGATGCGTCACCGGCGCGGTGTCTGGAGCTGGGGCGGGAGATTGCCGAGGGCAACGAACGGGTCGGGCTGCTGGTGATGGGCGACGGATCGGCGCGGCGTAGTGATCATGCACCGGTTCACCTGCATCCGCGGGCCGAGATCTTCGATGCGACGGTCGCGAAAGCCTTACAGGACGTGGATCTGGAGGTACTGGCCGCGCTTGATCCGGATCTGGCGACCACTCTCCAAGCCGCCGGTCGTGCGCCCTGGCAGGTCCTCGCCGGGGCGCTGGAGTCGACGGGGCTGACGGGCGAGTTGTTGTACGACGCCGCGCCGTACGGTGTCGGTTACTTCGTGGCGGGCTTCACCGAGGTTGTCGGCGCCGGCGCCGGCGCCGGCGAAGGTGACTGGATACTGTCCGGATGACGGAGGAACGCGCGGGGTATCGGCGGTCGGCGAAGTCACCGCGGGGTGAAGCGCGCCGGCGGGAGCTGCTCGACCGGGTCGCCGACGACCTCGGGGTCAACGGCCTCGTCGACTTCTCGCTGCGCCGCGCCGCCCGCGCTGCCGGTACGACGCACAAGGTGCTCCTGTATCACTTCGAAGGACCCGAAGACCTGCTCACCCAGGCCGTCCTCCAACTCCGCGAACGCCGCATCACCCGAGCCGTCGCCGCTGCCACCGCCGGCCCACCCGACCGCTCGTTGTCCGACCGAGTCGAGTCGATGTGGCCCGGCCTGATCGCCGAGGAGTCCTGGGTCCTGGACCAGGCAATCGGCCTGGCGATGTACGACGCCGCCCGCTACGCCGACCTGGCCCGCTCAGCCTCGGCCCAGTACCTCCCCGCCCTCCTCGCGATCTGCCCACCCGCCTGGCCCGACCAACGCAAACGCGAGGTAGCCCACCTGATCCTCGCCACCCTCCGAGGCTTCCTGATCGAATGGCGAACCAGCCACAACCCCCCCACCGAAGGCTTCACCGCCCTCCTCAGAGCCCTCAACCACGAACAATCCACCTAACCCCCCAAACGACACCGCTCCGCGGCACTCGCCTTCTCGCCCCGGTGTAGCCGTAGACAGTTTGCGAACCGAGTGGTTCACTTTGGAGTATGCGTGAGAAAAGGTGGTTCGGGAGTTGTGCTGCTTGGTACTACGCCGGTAGCAACGGTGGGTGTGTGGTGATGGGCGGCGGGTTCGGGGTGACCAAGGAGCCTGGGACAGATCGGTTCGCGGAGCGGTTTCACGCGGCGGGGTTCAGTGTGTTGGCGTTTGATCACCGGCACTTGGGGGAGAGCGGTGGTGAGCCGCGGCAGGTGGCGCGGATCAAGGATCAGTTGGACGACTGGCGGGCCGCGATCGACTTCGCGGCGACGTTGCCAGGGGTCGACCGCGTCGCGATCTGGTCGTTCTCGTTGTGCGGGGGATACATGGTTCAGCTCGCCGCGGAGCACCCCGGCGTCAGCGCGGCGATCGCCCAGTCCGCGAACGTCGACGGCCCGGTGGTCACTCGCAATGCGTCCCGCTACCAGACGCCGGCGGTCGCCGTACGCATGATCGGCCGAAGCGTCGCTGACACAGTCGGCGGCTGGTTCGGTCGTACGCCGAAGCTCGTCCCGCTGGCCGCACCACGCGGCTCGGTTGCGTTGCTCAACACCCCGGATGCCCTACTGGGCAACGAGGTTCTCAACCCCGGCAACAAGTATCCCGACTGGCAGCAGGCGATCGCCGCACGGTCGGTGCTGCCCGCGGTGTTCTACCGGCCCGCGAAGTACGCGCCGCAGGTCCGCTGCCCACTCCTGTACGTCGTGTGCGACGACGACAAGTCAGCTCTGGCGGCCCCGACCCTCAAGGCTGCCGCCCAGACCCCGAACGCCGAGGTGCTGCGGGTCCCCGGCAACCACTACTCCCCGTTCCTGGAATCCCACGAAACCGTGGTCAAGACCGAGCTCGACTTCCTCGAACGCCACCTGCTCAACCACCCGGCCCCGCCCCTCACCCAGTCCGCCTAAGCGGGCTCGATCGGGATCGCCGCCCAGCGAGCTGCGGTGGCGGCGAGGTCCGCGCGGCCCGCCGCTCGCAGCTGATCGACCAGCACCGAGCGAGCAGCCTGTACGGCGGCAACCGCAGCCTCGGATGTGGTGTGGGGACCGGACCAGTTGCAGACCGCATCACCGGCGTACCAGCCTCCGCCGGCAGACCGCCTGACGTGAGCCGCCGCGAGCCGCGCCGCAGGCAGCTCCATTCCTGAGTGATGGACGACGGCCTCGAGTGCGATCACCTCGGCGTCGAGGTCGAGAAGCGGCCGAAGCTCAACCGCATCGGACCGGACGAACTCGTAGCCCGCCGGCGCCGCCCGAGCGATCCACTCGAACGCCTCATCGGCCAACTCCGCGAGCTCACCAGCCAGCGGCTCGGTCAGCGTCTGCACCCCACACGGCCGGGGATCGGTCGGCCGGAGCTCGCCCTGGCACCGTCGTACCAGCATCTCCTCGCCCAGCGCCTGCCGCCGCCCGAGGATTCGCGACAACCCGACTACGTCGAAGTTGAGCTCATCCGGCGTACGCCGAACCCCCGGCTCGAACGGCTCGCCAGGCAACGTCGCCCGCGTGGTCCACGGACCGACATGCCACCGCGCCAGAGCCGCCATAGCCCGCACCCTAACTCGTCACTCTCCGCTGTGGACGCGCTCACCGTTTTGGTCCATGGTTGAGCATCACAACCGGTGGCTGGGGGGCCGCCGAGTACGAACCTGTCACGTGGGGGGAACCACAGTGGTCCAGAGCAAGACACCCGCGCCTGCCCAAAATCCAGGCGCCCAAAATCCAGGCGCACAGACGCCGTCCCAGCAGAAGCCCGGCCAGCAGAAGGCCGGCGAGAATCCGGATGCGAAGCGGCAGTACGCCTGGCATCGACACCCGGCGCTGATCGCGGCGATCCCCGCCGTCTTCACGCTTATCGGCGGCGCGCTCACGGTCGGCCTCGGGCAGGCCGACGTACTACCCAACGCCATCAACCCGGCACCACCGCCGACCACAGTCCTGGCCACCAGCACGGTCACCGCAACAACCACCGCCACCAGCACCGTGACCGTCACCGAAACACCGTCACCAACAGCACCGTCGCCAACAACCCCGACGACCGGCGAGACCACCGTCCCACCGGCGGTCCCGGGCGCCCTCGCGATCACGATCCGGATCGGGTCCAACGGAAAGATCGGACCGAACGAGTGGCGCGCCGGATCCGATCCCGGAGCCAACGCCGACGTGTTCGACGACACCGGACGCGCCCTGTTCCGCGGCTGCTACCCAACCTGGACGCTGAAGCGAGGAGCAACCGTCCTCCAGACCACCCGAGGCACGGCTTGTCAGGGCGGCGGCTTCACCATGTTCAGCTTCCGCGACGCCCTCAAGACGGCAGGCAAATACCACCTGACCGTCGCCGTGATCACCGACAGCGGCTCCAAAGCCACCACCACGACAGACTTCACCGTGACCTGACCGAGTGGCTCAAGCGGGGACGTCGGCGGACAGGAGGCGGATGCGGGCACGTAGCCGGCGAACGTTGTCCAGTTGAGAGGCGACCGCCAGCGTCCCGACGGCGGGAATGAGGGCGTGCCACCCGTAGCCGTCGATGGCGGTGAGGACAGTGCACACCGCGCCGAGGCTGACCGTGGTGATCCACAGAATGCGGACATACGGTCGCTGGAGAACTTTGAGTTGTTTGGTGGCGATCGCCAGTGCCGCGGTCCGCACCTGCGGATCCGCTGGCACTGGGCCGCGGACAGCGGCGCGGGTAGCCGCAGCCAGGGTGGCGGGTGGGACGCCGCCCGCCGCGGTGGCGATCAAACTGCGCTGCCGACGCCCCGCGAGCAGCAGCAGGCCACCGATCAGAACCCCGAACACCACACCCGTCACCAAAGCCTCGACCCACGAGGTCTCCAGGACGAACCGGTCGAGAAGAACCATCACCAGACCGGCCGGCAGCCCGACCACCACGGCTACTCGCCAGGCCGGTGCCTCGAACGGGAACGTGCGCATAGCCACAGGGTGACGTATCGAGGGGCGACTTGCCCATGAGCCCAGACCCGTAGGCCGGCGGCTTGGGCAAGAGGTCGGTTGTCCTACCTGCTCACGATTTCGCTGAGAGCGGAACCGGCACCTCCGTACGACGGATCCCGCGGCAAAAACTGTCGGTGGCAGCGGAAACCATGGTCGGCATGACTGATCAACTGCCTCACCTGTCATCGACGGGTAATCAAACGTCGGTTGTCCGGCCCCGGGTCGCGAGTTAGGTTCGCTGACGTGACCTCGCCCGGTGGTTCTCCGGCGACGACTCCGATCGGCTCCCGGGCCGAGGCGGAGGGGTACGTCGCGATGGTCTGTTTCAAGCACGGTCCTCCGCGTCTGCACGGCGTCGAGATCGAATGGACCGTGCATCATGCGGATGATCCGTACCGGCCCCTCGACGCCGGCCGACTGAGCAAAGCCCTGGGCGTGCATGCGCCCCCGACCCTGGTCAGAGGCAGTCCGCAACTGCCGCTCGGCCGGGGCGCTCTGGTTACCGTGGAGCCTGGTGGCCAGGTAGAGATTTCCGGCCCGGCGATGGAGTCGATCCCGCAGCTGATCGATGACACCACCGCCGACGCGGCCGAATTGACGGCTCTCCTCCTCGAAGCGGACCTGGTTCCGGGCGCCTACGGCCTGGACGCGTACCGCACTCCGCGCCGCATCCTCACTGTTCCGCGCTATGCCGCGATGGAGGCCGCGTTCCAGCGCCTCGGCCCGCACGGGCCACGGATGATGTGCAGCAGCGCCGGCCTGCAGGTCTGCCTCGACGCCGGCGAAGAAGCCCAGACCGCTCAGCGCTGGCGAGCGCTGCACGATCTCGGGCCCGCGCTGATCGCCCTGTTCGCGAACTCTCGCCGCAGAGCCGGCGCGGACACCGGCTGGGCCTCGGCCCGGACCGAGGCGACCTTCGGCACGTGCGCACCCTTCACCGAACCACCTCCACTCGACGGCGACCCGGCGGCCGCGTGGGCGCGGACGGCGATGGAGGCGCCGGTGGTGTGCCTTCGCCGCGGCGAGAGTTGGGACGCTCCGGACGGACTGACCTTCGGCGCCTGGGCGGACGGACAGCTGCCCGGCGACAGACCGACGTACGACGATCTCGAGTATCACCTGTCCACGTTGTTCCCGCCGGTCCGGCCGCGCGGGTATCTCGAAGTGCGTTACCTCGACGCGCAGCGGGGCGACGGGTGGATCGCCCCGACCCTGCTGCTCACCGCGCTCCTGTCCGATCCCGCCCTGATCGACCGCGTGCTGGCCGCGGCCGAGCCCGCCGCCGGCCGGTGGTTCCCGGCGGCGCGAGCGGGACTCGAGGACAAGTTGGTCCTTCAGGCCGCCCGCGACGTAGTGGAGCTGGGCACCGAAGTACTGGACCGGACCGGCGTGGACCCCGAGCTGATCGGAGCGGTCGAGACCCGGCTGCACCGCATCGTCGAAGACCTCCAAGGAAGGCAAGCCTCATGAATCACCAACTCTCGGAACTGTCTGCCGAAGGGTTGCGCGCGTTCGTTGCCGAGCAGCTCGAGCGGTCGCGGGCGCGGACGGTGCAACTCACCGACGCGGTCGACACCGACGACCTGGTCAAGCAGCACTCCAAGCTGATGTCGCCGCTGGTCTGGGACTACGCCCACGTCGGCAACCAGGAGGAGCTCTGGCTGGTCCGCGACGTCGGCGGTCGTGACCCCGTGCGCCAGGACATCGACGAGCTGTACGACGCCTTCATGCATCCGCGCGCGGATCGGCCGGCGCTCCCCCTGCTCAGCCCGGCCGAGACGCAGGCCTACGTCACCGCGGTCCGCGACAAGGTGATGGATGTCCTGGACCACGTGAAGTTCGACGGTGGGCGCGAGTTGGTGGACAACGCGTTCGCGTTCGGGATGATCACGCAGCACGAGCAGCAGCACGACGAGACGATGCTCGCGACGCACCAGCTCCGCGCCGGTGCGCCGGTGCTCGACGCCCCACCACCTCCGGCCGGCCGGACGATCGCGCGGAAGGAGATCTTCGTACCGGGTGGTGTCTTCGAGCTGGGTACGTCGATCGAGCCCTGGGCGCTGGACAACGAGCGTCCCGCGCATGCCGTCCGGGTCGCGCCGTACGTGATCGACACCGTGCCGGTGAGGAACGGCGACTACCTCGCCTTCGTTCTTGCCGGTGGGTACGACGACGCCCAGTGGTGGTCCGAGACCGGCTGGGCCCATGTCCAGAAGGCGAATCTGGTCGGGCCGCGGTTCTGGGAGCTCGCCGACGGTGAGTGGTGGCGGCTGCGGTTCGGGCATCGCGAGCGCCTGCCCTTGGCCGAGCCGGTGATGCACGTCTGCTTCTACGAGGCCGAGGCGTACGCGAAGTGGGCCGGGAAGCGGCTGCCGACCGAGGAAGAGTGGGAGTTCGCCGCGCGGTTCGACCCGGAGAGCGGGCGGACGCGGCGGTTCCCGTGGGGTGACGAGTCGCCGAGCCCGCAGCACGCGAACCTCGGCCAGCGGCACCTCCGCCCGGCCCCGGTCGGCGCCTATCCGGCCGGCGCTTCACCGCTCGGAGTCGAGCAGCTGATCGGCGACATCTGGGAGTGGACGTCGAGCGACTTCCGGCCGTATCCCGGGTTCCGTGCCTGGCCGTACGACGAGTACTCGCTGGTCTTCTTCGGTCCGGACTACAAGATCCTCCGCGGTGGTTCGTTCGGCACCGACGAGGTCGTTGCCCGAAGCACCTTCCGGAACTGGGACTACCCGATCCGCCGGCAGATCTTCGCCGGCTTCCGGTGCGCCCGCGATCCCCGCCCTGAGGAGCTGCACGCCTGATGTGCCGCCATCTGGCCTACCTGGGCCCGCCGGTGACACTGAGCTCCCTGGTGCTGGAGCCGTCGCACTCGCTGTACGAACAAAGCTGGTCGCCGAGCGATATGCGCGGCGGCGGCTCGGTCAACGCCGACGGCTTCGGCCTCGGCTGGTGGCCCGACGGCGATGCGGCGATCTCCGGCGGTCCGGTCCGGTACCGGCGGGATGTGCCGATCTGGACCGACGAGAACCTCCCCGGCCTGGCCGGCTCGATCCGCTCCGGCGCAGTCCTTGCGGCCGTCCGGAACGGGACAGTCGGCATGCCGCACGGGCAGGCGACGGTCGCGCCCTTCATGGCCGGAAGTCGGCATGGCAACTGGTTGTTCAGCCACAACGGCGTCATCCGCGACTGGCCGGATTCGACGCTGAAGCTGGCCGAGAGGCTTCCGGTCGCCGACCTGGTCCGACTCGACGCACCGACCGACTCGGCACTCCTGTGGGCACTGATCGCCAACCGCCTGTACGACGGGGTCCCGCCGGCCGATGCCGTGGCTTCCGTCGTACCGGAGGTGGAGGCGGTCGCCCCCGGCTCACGACTGAACGTTCTCCTCACCGACGGCGAGCAGCTCGTCGCCACCACCTGGACACACTCGCTCCGGGTGCGCCGTACGGCCGACTCCACCACCGTCGCCTCCGAGCCCTTCGGATCAGGCGAGTGGGTCGACGTACCGGATCGATCGCTTCTCGTGGCTACCGCCACCACGCTGCACATCACTCCGATGGAAGGACGACAGTGACCCTGATCGACGTACATCTGACGCCGGACTACGCCGCGCGGGCGTTGCGGGACGACGTTCGGGCGGGGTTGACCGCGAACCCGAAGTGGTTGCCGCCGAAGTGGTTCTACGACGCTCGGGGGAGCGAGTTGTTCGAGGAGATCACGCGGCTGCCCGAGTACTACCCGACGCGGGCCGAGCGCGAGATCCTGCAGGCCCGGGCCGGTGAGATCGCGGCCATCACCAAGGCGCACACGTTGGTCGAGCTCGGTTCCGGGTCGTCGGAGAAGACGCGGTTGCTGCTGGACGGATTGCGGGACGGCGGCACGCTCACGACGTTCGTGCCGCTGGACGTGTCGGAGTCCGCGCTCAGGGAAGCGTCGGACGCGATCAACGCCGACTACCCGTCGCTCGAGGTCCATGGCGTGGTCGGCGACTTCACCGCGCATCTCGACAAGTTGCCGGGCGATCCGCCGCGGATCGTCGCCTTCCTCGGCGGCACGATCGGCAACCTGCTCCCGGACGAGCGCGACGCCTTCTACACCTCGATCCACGACGTGCTCGAGGCCGGCGAGTGGCTGCTGCTCGGGACCGATCTGGTCAAGGATCCCGCGACCCTGGTGGCGGCGTACGACGACTCCGCCGGCGTCACCGCCGAGTTCAACCGCAACGTCCTGCGCGTGATCAACCGTCAGCTCGGTGCGGACTTCGACGTCGAGGCCTTCAGTCACCACGCGATCTGGGACGACGAGAACGCGTGGATCGAGATGCGCCTGCGGGCGGACCGGGCGATGCGGGTGCTGGTCCCCGAGGTTCATCTCGAGATCGACTTCGCCGAGGGCGAGGAACTGCACACGGAGATCTCCGCCAAGTTCACCCGTCCCCGCGTCGAGGCAGAGTTGGACAAAGCGGGCTTCGCACCGGCCGCCTGGTGGACCGACTCCGAAGCCCGCTTCGCCCTCTCCCTCTGGCAAGCAGTCTGACCGCAGCTGCCCCATTCCCACTCACCCCATTTCCCTGGCAACCCACCCAATGTGGCTGGTCAACCCAGCAAATCGGGGGTTCCACACCCGTGTTGTGGGTGTGGAACCCCCGAACTCATGGGTCTGCCAGGCAAATTGCTGGGTCTGCCAGGCAAATGGGGATTAGCTGGCTGTTTTGATGAGGTTGTTGATCTTGTCGATGTAGGCCGGTAGGTCGGAGATCGGCTTCTTCCCGCTCAAGATGGGCTGGTAGTTCGCCGTGGTCAGGTCTCCGACCTGCTGGGCCCACTGCGTCGTGAACCGCACGCCGACGGTCTTCTCAGCAGTCAGGTCCGCCTTCACCGTGTCGACGACCGTCGTCTGCTGCGCCTTCGTCAACGCGTCGAAGTAGCTCGCCTGCGCCGGGGTGTACGCCGGCGGCGCAACCGGAGATGCGGGCAGTACGGCGTCCCACACCTTGGTGTTGATGTACTCGAGCACCTTGAACGTCGCATCCTGGTTCTTCGTGTACTGCGGCGTGCAGATCCCCACCGAGTCGTACAGCGTCGCCGGCGTGTCCACCTGCGGGAACGGCGCGAACCCGTACTTCACCTTCGGCTTGTCCGTCTGGAACCCGGCAGCGAGCCACTGACCGCCGAACATCATCGGCACCTTGCCCGCCGAGAACAACGACTGCACGTTCGACGCGTCGTACCCAGGCGGGGCGACCGAGCCGTTCTTGATCGCGTCGACCAGCTTCTGCACACCCTCGGTGTACTTGGCGTCGGCCTCGGCCTTGGTCGGGTGGTTCACGTTGTCGGTGAACGGCGCTCCACCCGCCGACACCGAGTACATGCTCATCGTGAACGGGCCGTCGCCGGAGGTGAGTTGGTCGGCGACCAGGCCGTACTTGGCGCCGTTCTTGTTCGCGAGCTTGGCGGCCGCGGCGTACATCTCGTCCCAGGTCCAGCCGGACTTCGGGATCGCGATGCCGGCGGCGGTGAACGCGTCGGCGTTGTACCAGACGCCGTACGTGTTCATCAGCGACGGCAGGCCGCCCATCAGGCCGTCCGAGGTCTTCCAGTTCTCGATCGCGGACGGGACGAACTGGTCGGCCTTGAAGTCGCCGTCGCCGTCCTTGATCTTGCTCGCCCAGTCGACCAGCAGACCCTGGGAGGTGTATTGCTGCTCGGTGTCGTTGCCGCACCAGAACAGGTCCGGCAGTTTCTTCGCCTGGGTCAGCGAAGCGAGCTTGTCACCGAAGTTGCCGGCCGGGGTGTCGAGCAGCTGGACGGTGATGTTCGGTTCCTTGAAGTCGGCCAGTGCCTTCTTGATCGCGGCGTTGGTCTCGGCCGACTCCCACGTCATCACGGTCACGGTGGTGGGGCCGTCGCTCGACCCACCGGAATCCGATCCGCTGCAGCCCGTTGCCGCCAGCAACGAGGCGCAGGCCAACGAAGTAACGAAGAGTGCGCGTTTCACAGGAGATCTCCTCTATTTCTGGGTCGTGCTGCCGAGCGAGCCGAGGCCCTGGATGAAGTAGCGCTGCGCGGCGAAGAAGACGATCAGTGGCGGCAGCATGTAGAGCAGGTTGGTGGCCATGTAGTAGCTCCAGTCCGGTGTCTTCCCGGCGAACGGCGAGACGAACGACGCCATCCCGACCGACAGCGGCCACTTGTTCGACGAGTACAGGTAGACCAACGGGTTGAGGAAGTCGTTCCAGGACGCCTGGAAGGCCAGGATCGCCATCGTGATCCAGGCCGGCCGGGTCAGCGGCAGCATCACCTGGGTGAAGATCCGGAAGTGCCCGGCGCCGTCGATCTTGGCGGCCTCGTCGATCGAGTACGGGATGGCGAGGAAGTACTGCCTGGCCAGGAAGATGAACAGCGGATTCCCGCCCAGGAACGCCGGCACGATCAGCGGCAGCCAGGTGTCGTACCAGCCGATGCTCTTGTAGAGCTGGAACAGCGGGATCAACCCGACCACACCCGGCAGCAACATGCTCCCGACGAACAGGTAGAACCACACCTTCCGCCCGGGGAACCGCAACCGGGCCAGTGCGTAGCCGGCCATCATCGCGGTCATCACCCCGCCGAGCACGCTGAGCGCGGTGATGATCGTCGAGTTCAGCAGCAGGCGGGGGAAGTGGATCGCCTGCGGCCCGTGGATGAAGTTGCTCCAGGTGAACTCGTGCGGCAGCAGCTTCGGTGGGATGTCGAAGACGGCCGTGCGGCTCTTCAGGCCGATCGTGATCATCCACAGCAGCGGGACGACCATGACCGCGCTGATGAACAGGGCGACGACGTACCAGGACGTCGTACCGACCAGGCGCGGCTTCTTCTTCGGGGGAGGTGTTGGCTCGGCCGCCAGGGCGGAGGTTTCAGTCTGAAGTGCTGTCACTGTATGTCCAGAGCGAGGTGAACTTCGCGGTCAGGGCGATCACGGCGATGATGATCACGAACAGCACCCACACCTGCGCCGACGCGTAGCCGAGCTGCGGGATCTGGCCCAGGTTCGGGAAGCCGTTCTTGTAGATCGAGAGCATCAGCACGTTGGTGCTAAAGCCCGGTCCGCCGTTGGTGAGGATCTTCGGCTGGTTGAACGTCTGCAGGGCGGCCGTGGTCTGCAGGATCACCTGGAGCAGCATGATCGGGCTGATCATCGGCATCGTGATCCGGAAGAAGACCGCCCACGGGCCGGCGCCGTCGACCCGGGCCGCCTCGTACAGCTCGGTCGGCACGGCCTGCAACGCGGCCAGGAAGATGATCATCGTGCCGCCGACGCCCCACAGCATCACCAGGACCACGGACGGCATCGACAGGTTCGGGCTCTGCAACCACAGGCTGGTCGGCAGCCCGAGCCGATCGAGGATCGTGTTCAGCAGGCCGACCTGTGGATCGAGGATGAACTTCCACAACGTGATCGTGGCGATCGCCGGCAGCACGACGGGCAGGTACGCGAGCGTCCGGACGATCCGGACCCCGGCGAACCGCTGGTTGCAGAACATCGCCAGCGCCAGCCCGAGGATCAGCGACAACGGCACGTACAGAACCACCAGGTACGCCGTCGCCCGCAGCGACGGCCAGAACGCCGGGTCGACCGTGAACAACCGGCGAAAGTTGCCCAGGCCAATGAATATGGGGTCGGTCAGACCGTTGTACTTGGTCAGCGCGAGATAGAACGAGCGGATCAGCGGATACACGATGAAGACGGTGAACCCGATGATCGCCGGAGCGATGAACAGGTACGCCGCCTTGACGTCGGAGCCGGCGTTGCGGCTCATCCCGGCACGCCCACTCCTGCGCGGGCGTGCGGTGGTGCTGGTTCCGCTAGGAGAACGATTCACTCTGCCTCCTGGACGGTAACGTTTCCAAGGCTTTACTGTTGGGTGACGATGCCGTGTCGGGAAAAGGAAGTCAAGCACGTGTCCGAAACGTTTCCACCCAGAGTTGAGACCGCCCGTCCGACGATGATCGACGTCGCCCGCCGGGCGGGGGTCGGGCTGGGCACGGTGTCGCGGGTGGTCAACGGCGGGCACGGTGTCCGAGACGAGACCGCCCTGCGGGTCCGGACTGCGATCGACGAGCTCGGCTTCCAGCGCAACGAGGTCGCGCGGGCGCTGCGGCCGGGGAAGAAGTCGTCGAGTCTGGCGCTCGTGATCGGCGACCTGACCAACCCGTTCTACGCGACCATCGCGAAGGCATCGCTCGAGGTGGCCGGGCAGTCCGGGTTCGCCGTGGTGCTGGGCAGCGTCGACGAGGACCCGGAGGGCGAGAAGCGTGCCATCCAGGAGCTGGTCAGCCGCCAGGTCGCGGGGTTGATGATCGTGCCCGACCAGGGGGACCACTCGTTCCTCGCGGGTGCCGGCGTACCGGTGGTGTTCCTGGACCGGCCGGCGACCGGGATCGACGCCGACATCGTGATGGTCGACAACGAGGGCGGTGGCCGGCTCGCCACCGAACACCTGCTGGCACAGGGCCATGAGCGGATCGCGATCCTGCTCGCACCGTCGTACTACACGACCGGGCGGCGACTGCGTGGGTACCGTCGGGCCTACCGGACGGCCGGGGTCGAGGTCGACGAGTCGCTCGTCATCCAGCTGCCCGAGGGCAACGCCGAGGCCGCGGAGAAGGCGACGCGCGAGGTGATGCTGCGACCCGATCCGCCGACCGCGATCTTCGCCTCGACGAACTTCCTCACCGAAGGTGTGCTGCGGGCACTGGGTGAGCTCGGCCGGGAGCCCGCGGTCGTGGGGTTCGACGACTTCCGGCTGGCCGACATGCTGCCGACGCCGGTCACGGTCGTTGCCTCCGACATCGCCGAGCTCGGCCGCAGCGCGGCGCGGCTGCTGCTCGATCGGGCTTCGGGTGCGGACACGAGTCCGCCGCAGCGGATCATCCTGCCGTGTGCGCTGATCGAGCGCGGTTCGGGGGAACGTCCACCCGGTTCTGCTGTGCAGAAAAAGCGCCGCTGAGGCTCCTCGCCGGACGTAGATTGGCGCCGTGCATTACGAATCCTTCGGGACCGGGCGCCCGATCTTCTTCCTGCCCGGATGGGGTGGCGACAACGGCGAAGGCCGGGACACGCACGAGCCGGTGTTCGCGGATCGCGCCGGCTGGCGGCGGATCTACGTCGATCCGCCGGGTACGGGCGAGACCCCTGCGGATCCGTCGATCGTCGACCAGGACGGCATGCTCGCTGCCATCCTCGAGTTGATCGACGAGCTGGCGGCGGGTGCGCCGTTCGCGCTGGCCGGTACGTCGGCCGGCGCGTTGCACGCTCGTGGAGCGGTCAAGCGCGACCCCTCGCGGATCCTCGGGTTGCTCCTTCGTGTCCCTGGAGTCATTGCCGATCGGCAACGGCGGACGCTACCGAGCGACGAGTATCTGGATCAGACACCCGAGTTCACGGATGCGGTTGCGGCGAAGAGCCGCAGGTACTACGACGCCGTCGACGAGATCGCGGACATCCCTTTCCTGGATGGGATCCAGGCCGATCCGCGGACGTACGCATTGCGCGCGGACCCCGCCGTACGGCTGGAGGTGCCCACGCTGATCGTGACCGGTCGCCAGGACACCATCACCGGATACGCGGACGCGTGGTCGATCCTCGACGACTACCCGCGCGCGACGTACGCCGTACTCGATCAGGAAGAGCACGGCCTGCCGGTCCGTCGGCTCGCGCTCTATCGCGCGCTGGTATCCGACTGGCTGGACCGGATCGGATAACACCTTCCAGTCACGCAGAGGTCGGTAGAACCCTACGCCGCGTATAACTTTGGGCCATGAGGCAAACCTCCACCGTCCCGTGGGTCGGCCTGCTGCTCGGGATGACGGCCGTCGTGCTGTCAGATCCGCTGATCAAGGCGAACTGGCAATTGGTTCCGATCGCGGTGCTCGTCGCCGGGCTCGGTGCTTATGCGATCTCCTCGGCGTTGAACTGGATCCCCCGTGCTTCACCGAGCGCGACTGGCTGGCTGACGGTCGCCGTGCTGGCGGTGGCGATCTTCGCCAGCCAGCTAGCGATGGCCTCGACGCGTGCGTCCGAGCTCCAGGCGACGGTGATGGTGTTCGGGCCCTACGTCCTGCTCCGCCTCGTCACCGGATCGCTGGATCTCGTCACGTCGGCGCCGCCGGCGTCCAGCCCGCCGCTGCTGGCCGGGATCATCGGGGGAGTGGTGTTCGCCGCCGCGGTTCCCTTGATCGCGCACGCGCATCCGGGTCTGCCGATCTGGACGTGTCTTGGCATCGGCGCGGGACTGGGGTTCGTGGAGGGGATCGTGTCCGGTGCATTTCTGCTGCGTCTGGTCCCGACAGAGGTTGAGCACCCGGACGCGTGAGGGGCGGACGCGCGTCCGGGTGCTCAGGGTGGGTTGGCTCAGAAATTCGGGTAGGCCCAGCCGAGGTAGCTGTTGAAGTACGGGAGCTTGGCCAGGCCGATCTTGCCGTTGACGCTGGTCGCCCAGAAGTAGCCGTCGCCCCGGGCCACGCCGACGTGTCCGTTCGGCGCCGCGAGGTCCCAGAACACCAGGGCACCCTTCGGCGGGTTCAGGTCGCCGCGGTGGGCGACACCTCGGGCGACCGCATCGTTCCAATCGATCTTCGCGGACCCCCAGACGAGGTCGGCGCCGTACGAGTTCTCGGCCGCCTTCTCGCAGAGACCTTGGTACGCCGTCGACCCGTTGCGCGCGGCGTACCACGCGATGGCGTTGTCGGCGCGGGGGTTGCTGGCGCAGAGCGGCGCGACCAGCCCGGAGCTGCCGGTGTTGACGTAGGCGTCGGAGATGAAGCCCTTACCCGGGACGTGGTCCCAGACCAGGCTGCGGCCGAACTTGCCGGTGACCGGTTGCCCGTAGATCTGGCAGTCGATCTCGACCGGACCGTTCGGCTGGGTGCCGACCGAGCCGAAGCTGGTCGCATTGCCGGACCGGATGATGACCCCGGTCCCGCTGTCGGTGACGACCGTTCCGGTGGCGGCGTTGGCGGGCAATGTGGCGAGGGCTGCGGCGCCGGTGAGCAGTGCAATGGCGGAAACGCGGGCGGTGATGCGTAAGAGGGCGGTACGCATGGTGTTTGTCCTTTTCGCTCAACCAGTGGCGAAGTGGCACTGACTTACAGAGAATCAGAGGGTTACGGTGTTGTCGCAGTGGGCAACGACCAGCCGGGAGTGCACCGTGAGGCCAGCGCAGGCTCGCTTTGTGATCGGCTCCCGCATGCGCGAGCTCCGGGAGGCGGCCGGCGTGCCGCTCAGTCGCGCGGCCGCCGAGTCCGGCTGGGACAAGGGCCATCTGTCCCGGGTCGAGCGCGGGCACACCAAGCCGAGCCGCGAGCTGATCGAGTGGTACGACGCCTCGTTCGGCGCCGGAGAGGCCTTGGTCAACCAGATGATGGAGCTGGACGCCGCCGTACGGGCTGGTCGGGACATGTCCCAGCGGGATCTCCGGCGACACGTGCAGCCCGTCCTGCTCGGTGGATCCGTGCCGATCGACCACCACCCCGAGGACCGCGCCGAGCTGGTCGGCGAGACCGTCCCGGACGGCACCCGAGTCTGCCGGGACCAGTCCTTCGAGAAGACCTGGGAGATCCGGAACAGCGGCGTACGGCCCTGGCATGACCGCTGGCTCACGCGTCAGGGATCCGCAGGCGCCCCCGGCTGGCTACGATCTCCCACCCGAGAACACCTACCGGACGCCGAACCAGGCGACATCGTCACCGTCTCGATGACCCTGCAGTCCCCACCCCAGGTAGGTGCCTCGACCGCCTACTTCAAAATCACCGACGAAGCAGGCCGGCTCTACTACCCAGGCCTGGAGTCCCCACCCATCTACTGCACCATCTTCACCGTCTACGAGCTCTAGGGGTGACACAGGATGTGGTGGGTTGGAACAGGTTATTCCGTGTTCCAACCCACCACATCCTGTGTTCACCTCGGTCAGAGCGCCGCCCGGATCCGTGCGGCGGTGGCCTCCGGCCGATCGAGATCGGCCCAACCCGTCCGGACAACTCCGTACCCGCGTGCACGTAGGCGGTCCTCGCGCCATTTCTCCGCCAGTACGGCGGACTGGGCCTCGCCGTACTTCTGCACACCGTCGAATTCGACGATCAACCGGTCGCACAGCAGGAAGTCCACCCGGCCGATGAGCCGGCCGTCATCATCACGTATCTCGGCTTGCAGGGTTGGCGGCGGCAGGTGTTGGTTCGCCATCAGGACGCGCAGTCTCGACTCACCGACAGACTCGCTCAGCCGGTCGGCGAACCGGGCCGCGGCCCGCGCCGCGGACGAACCCGACCGGTAGAGCTGCCGATCTGCTGCGCCGACGAGTTCGTCGGGAGTAGTCAGTCGCAGATGCAACGCGGCATCTCCGAGCACCACCCCCAGCTCGTACGACGAGGTGCAGGCCGACTCCGCGATCGCACGGGCAGCGTCGACGACGCGCAGGCCGTCGATCTCGGTGACCTCGTCGAGTTCGATCCGGGATCGGTGCACCACCGCGACGTCGTCCGATCGAGGTCGGCCCCCGGTGCGGGTGACGTGGACCTTGGTGAGATCCAGTCCCCAGGACGGAAGCCCGTACAGCACGGCCGCGGACTGATGGCTGACCACGACATCGGGACCCAGGCGTGCCATGACTGCTCGAGTCATCAGCCGGTGAAGCCGGGCGCTTCGCGTCCACGGGGGTTCGTCTTCGGGCCAGGCTGCCGGCTCGACGTACACGTCCCGGGTCAGACGTCGCCACTGGCCGGCAGACAGCCGCCGCCGGAGCTCGCTCTGGCTGTAGCCGGCCTCCATCGCATCCGCACGGGTGAACCATCCACCCCTGGCACCGGTCCGCACGCTCAACTTCGGGTTCATACACTCAACATGCCGCTGAGTCGCACTCCGGCCCGGCGCTAATCCGGGGCTGGGGATATCTGTGGGTGGCTGACACACCAACTGGATGGGTGACACAGGAAATAACCTGTGTCAGCCCTCCATTTCCTGTGTCAGTCTTCGCGTCTACGAGCTGTAGCCGCCGGCTTCCAGCTCGGCGTCGAGCTCGGCTTTGCGTTTGATCCAGCGTTCGCTGAGGCCCTTGACCTCGCCGCTGATGAAGTCGACGAAGGCCAGGGTGATGCGGACCCGGCGATGGGCGGGGGTGCCGTCGCCGGACGCGTCGAGGACCTTGTGGAGTGACTCGGACCAGCGGAGCAGGGATGCGTCCTCGGTCATCATGGTCTGGTACCAGGCGTCGTCCTGGACGACGTAGACGTCGCGGCGGGTGCCGGGCTC
The DNA here is from genome assembly GCF_053608045.1 of Kribbella sp. NPDC055071. NCBI lineage: Bacteria > Bacillati > Actinomycetota > Actinomycetes > Propionibacteriales > Kribbellaceae > Kribbella > Kribbella sp. NPDC055071. The sequence continues at coordinate 74,815 of NZ_JBSGUS010000010.1, read as the reverse complement.
GCGCTCGCGGGTGGCGAGGCGCAGATTCAGGAGGTAGTTGACCGCGCCGGAGACGGCCGCCGGACTCGCCTGCAGCTGGTCGGACAGCTCGGCCGACGTCATCCGCCCGTGTTCGCTGGACAGGATCGCGGCGAACACCCGTCCGGCCATCCGTGGCCAGCCTGTGTCGGCCAGCAGGTTTCCGAACTGTTCGGTGTACCGCTTCACGGCGTCGTCATCTCGCTGTGCACTCACCGCCCCATCATCCCCTCTCGGTGATCCGAAAACCTGACCCATGAACAAAGTGTTAGGAAGATTCACAATCTTCTGAACGCAGTGTACGTTATGAAACATGACTTCAGCCATCGTGGTCTCCGGACTACACAAGTCGTACGGAAGCACGCACGCTCTCGACGGTCTCGACCTGGAGGTCGCGACCGGCGAGGTGCACGGATTCCTGGGGCCGAACGGCGCTGGGAAGTCCACCACCATCCGGGTCCTGCTGGGTCTGCTGCGCGGTGACGCGGGCGACGTCTCGCTGCTCGGCGGCGACCCGTGGCACGACGCGGCGAATCTACACCGACGGCTCGCCTACGTCCCCGGCGACGTCAACCTGTGGCCGAACCTGACCGGCGGCGAGGTGATCGACCTGCTCGGCCGGCTCCGCGGCGGCCTGGACGAGAAGAAGCGCGACGACCTGCTCCGGCGCTTCGACCTCGATCCGACCAAGAAGGGCCGGACGTACTCGAAGGGCAACCGGCAGAAGGTTGCCCTGGTCGCGGCGCTGGCTTCCGACGTGGAGTTGCTGATCCTGGACGAGCCGACGTCCGGTCTGGATCCGCTGATGGAAGAGGTGTTCCGCCAGGTCATCGAGGAGGATCGGCAACGCGACCGGACCGTGCTGCTGTCGAGCCACATCCTGTCCGAGGTCGAGGCGCTGTGCGACCGGATCAGCATCATCCGCCGCGGCAAGGTGGTCGAGACCGGCACGCTGTCCGACCTACGCCATCTCACCCGTACGTCGATCCACGCCGAGCTGACCGCATCCCCGAACGGTCTTGCGCAGCTCCCCGGCATCCACTCCCTCGAGATCGAGGGCAACCGGATCAGGTGCGAGGTGGACACCGCCCAGCTCGATGCGGTGATGCGGCAACTGTCCGCGAGTGGGATCAAGAGTCTGGTGGCGCAACCGCCGACGCTGGAAGAGCTGTTCTTGCGGCACTACGAAGATGACGCAGCGACCGATGAGCCTGTGGCGGCCGGACGATGAACGACTTCGTCGGTACCGGGACCCTGGTGCGGCTCGCGCTGCGCCGGGACCGGCTTCTGATTCCGGTGTGGATCCTCGTCTTCGTGATTGCGGCGGCGGGCTCGGCCAAGGCGTCGATCGATCTCTACTCCGATCCCAAGGCGCTGGCGGAGGCCGCGCGGACGTCGAATGCCTCGCCTGCCCTCGTATCCCTGTACGGCCGCATCTTCGACGAGACCTCGCTCGGGGAGGTCTCGCTGTTCAAGTTCACCGCGTTCGGCGCACTGCTGGTCGGACTGCTAGCTGCGTTCCTCGTGGTCCGGCACACCCGGACTGAGGAGGAGACCGGTCGTCTGGAGTTGCTGAGCGCCGGTGTGCTCGGCCGGTACGCCGCTGTGACCGCTGCACTGATCGTGTCGGGTGCAACCGTCGTACTGCTCGGCCTGTTGACCGCACTGGCTCTGATCGGGAGCGATCTGCCGGCCAGAGGGTCGTTCGCGTTCGGACTGATGTGGGCTGGGGCCGGTCTGGCCTTTGCGGGTGTCGGTGCGGTGGCAGCGCAGATCACCGAGAGCGCACGGACGGCGAACGGCATCAGTGCGGTCGTTCTGGGTGTCGCGTACGTACTGCGGGCAGTCGGCGACTCGTCGTCGGACGGCAGCTCTCAGTGGGTCTCATGGTTGTCACCGATCGGTTGGTCGCAACAGGTCCGCGCGTACGCCGGTAACCGGTTCGTCGTCCTCCTCGTTCCGCTGGTGTTCTTGGCACTGATGGTTGTCGCGGCGCTCGCGTTGATCCGGCGACGTGACGTCGGTGCGGGTCTGGTGCGGCCACGTCCGGGACCGGCCAGGGCGTCCGCGTCACTACGGTCACCGTTGGCGCTGGCCTGGCGACTGCACCGAGGCTCCTTGTATGGCTGGGGTTTCGCCTTCCTCCTGCTCGGGCTGCTGGTTGGGAACATCGCCAGCAACGTGGATGGGTTCCTGAGCAGCGACAGCGCTCGCGAAATGATTCAGAAGCTCGGTGGGGTCGAGGGGATCACGGATGCGTTCCTTGCGACCGAGATGGGCGTGATTGGCCTGCTCGCGACGGCGTTCGGGATCCAGGCGGCGCTCCGGCTGCGCTCGGAGGAGACAGCGCTCCGGGCCGAGCCTCTGCTCGCCACAGGTGTTACCCGGAGTCAGTGGTTGGCCAGTCACGTGGTGATGGCGCTCTTGGGTACCGGTGTGCTGGTTCTTATTGCTGGACTGGGTTCTGGGGTCTCCAGTGGTGCATCACTGGGCAACATGGGCCGCCAGATCCCCCGGATGCTGGCCGCTGCCGCCGTACAGCTCCCTGCGATCTGGCTGGTCACTGCACTGGTCGTCGTCCTCTTCGGCTTCGCTCCCAGGCTGGTCACCGGCGGATGGGCCTTGTACGGCGCGTTCCTGCTCGTCGGCCAGTTCGGCGCGGTCTTCAACCTCCCGCAGTGGCTCATCAACCTCAGCCCCTACGGTCACACCCCGCGGTTGCCAGGCGCCGACTTCTCGGCCGGCCCAGTCATCTGGCTGACGGCGATAGCTGCCGCCCTGACCCTGGCCGGATTCGCAACCTTCCGTCGGCGTGACATCGGCTGATCCCAAGAGCTCTTAACAGAGGGGCGCTGATCTGAGGGGTTCGGCGTCCAGGCCCGCCCGGCACCATGCCGGGCGGGCCGTCTTGTCTACGATCACTGGGTGGTGAGTGAGCGGCTGGCGGGATTCTGGGATGAGCGGCATCTGTGTGTGCTGAGCACGGTCCGGGCGGATGGGACCGTGCACGCGACACCGGTGGGCGCGACGCTGGACATCGAGGCGGGGATCGTCCGGGTGATCTGCTCGGGGACGTCGTACAAGGCGCGCACGATCCGGCGGCTCGGTACGGCGGCGGTCGCGGTAACTCAGGTGGACGGGCGGCGGTGGAGCACGCTCGAAGGGCGTGCCGTCGTGAGTGACGACCCGGCGCGAGTCGAGGAGGCGGTCAGGCGCTACGCCAAGCGATACCGCGAACCACGGCCTAACCCACAACGCGTCGTCATCGAAATCACCATCACCAGGGCCCTCGGCAATGCCGGCTGAGCGCGGGGTGACGGTCGTTGGGGTTGGGGCCGATGGGTGGGATGGGCTCTCGCCTGCTGCTCGTGGTGCGGTCGAGGCGGCGGAAGTCGTCTTGGGGAGCACCCGGCAACTAGCTCTCCTCCCAGGTGGTCCGCTCCCCGGGTCCGAGGTGGTTCGGGTTGCTTGGCCTTCGCCGTTGTCCGAAGCGTTGCCCGGGTTGTTGGCGGAGTACTCGGGGCAGCGGATCTGTGTGCTGGCGAGCGGGGACCCGACGTTCCACGGGATCGGCACCACGCTGACCCGGATGTTGGGGGCGGACGCCGTACGCGTCATCCCGCATCCGTCGAGCGTGTCGATGGCTTGTGCGCGGCTGGGATGGCGGCAGGACGAGGTGCAGGTGGTGAGCCTGGTCGGGCACCCGGTGGAACGAGTTCACCCGCACGTCCAGCCCGGAAGGCAGTTACTCATCCTCAGCTGGGGCGCACACACACCTGCCGAGGTCGCGGCGCTCCTCACCGCGCGCGGGTACGGCTCGAGCGCTCTGACGGTCCTCGAACAGCTCGGCGGTCCTGCCGAGCGTGTTCGGACCACACCGGCCTCGGAGTGGTCGTACGACGTCGACGCGCTCAACGTGATCGCCGTATCGTGCCAGCCCGACCCAGACGCGGTTCTGTTGCCCACCACGCCCGGTCTGCCGGATGAGGCGTACGAGAACGACGGACAGCTGACCAAGCGCGAGGTACGAGCGGTCACGCTGTCCCGGCTCGCGCCAGTGCCCGGTCAGCTGCTGTGGGACATCGGCGGCGGCGCAGGCAGCATCGCGATCGAGTGGTCCCGCCACCACCCGACCTGCCGAGCGATCGCGATCGAACGGGACCCAGATCGCGCCAAGCGCCTCGAACGGAACGCAGCCCAGCTCGGCGCCTCGGTGGACGTCGTACTCGGCGGAGCACCCTCCGCACTGCACGGACTGGTCGAGCCGGATGCGATCTTCATCGGCGGGGGAGCCACTGCGGCCGGCATGTTCGAGACCTGCTGGAACGCGCTCCGGCCCGGCGGCCGCCTGGTGGTCAACGGCGTCACGCTGGAGACCGAGGCGCTCATCGCTCAGTGGTACGGCGTCCACGGTGGAGACCTGATCCGGTTGGACGTCCAGCGTGCGTCGGCGATCGGGACGATGACCGGCTGGCGGCCCGCAATGCCCGTGACGATCTGGAGCGTCACCAAGTGACCGTGCACTTCATCGGGGCCGGCCCGGGTGCCGCGGATCTGATCACCGTCCGGGGCCGGGACCTCATCGCGGCCGCACCCGTGTGTCTGTACGCCGGTGCGCTCGTCCCGCTCGAACTCCTCGACCACTGCCCGCCGGGCGCCCGCAAGGTCGACACCGCCGAGCTCAACCTCGACCAGATCATCGCCGAACTCTCCGCCGCCCACACCAACGGTCTCGACGTCGCCCGCCTGCACTCCGGCGACCCGTCCGTCTTCAGCGCCATGGCCGAGCAGATGCGCCGCCTCGACGCTCTCGACATCCCGTACGACGTAACCCCCGGTGTACCGGCCTACGCAGCAGCCGCCGCCAGCCTGAACCGAGAGCTGACCGTGCCCGAGGTCGGTCAGACGGTCATCCTCACCCGCATCAGCGGCCGGGCCAGCGCGATGCCGGCGGGTGAGGACCTCGCGACCCTCGGTGCGAGCCGGGCGACCCTCGTACTCCATCTCGCCGTCCAGCAGCTCGACCGCGTGGTCGCCGAGCTCACTCCGGCGTACGGCGACGACTGTCCGGTCGCCGTCGTCGCCCGAGCCTCCCGCGAGGACGAGCTGATCATCCGCGGAACCCTGGCCGACATCGCCGACCAGGTCCGCGTCGCCGGCATCCGTCGTACCGCCGTCATCATCGTCGGAAAGGTGCTCTCGGCAACGACCTTCCGTGACAGTCACCTCTACTCGACCACCCGGGCCCGATGAAGGTTCTGCTCCTAGGTGGTACCGGGGAAGCGCGCGAGCTTGCGGAGCTTCTGGTCGCGTCGGGCCACGATCTGGTGTCCTCACTGGCGGGACGCACCACCGACGCGCGGCTGCCGGTCGGCGAGGTTCGGGTGGGAGGGTTCGGCGGGGCTGACGGATTGTCTGATTGGCTTCGGTTGCATCGGGTTGATGCGGTGATCGACGCGACGCACCCGTTCGCCGCCACGATGACCGATCACGCGGTCGCGGCTGCGCGGGAGGTCGGCGTACCGCTGCTCATCCTCCGACGCCCCGGCTGGGCCGCCGGACCGGGCGACGACTGGCACTGGGTCGACTCCGCGGAGGCTGCCGCCGAACTCCTGCCTACATTGGGCTCTCGAGCCCTCCTCACCATCGGGCGACAAGGTCTGGACACCTTCGCCGGCACCGGCGTCTGGACCCTCGCCCGCTGTGTCGACCCACCCGAACCCCGCCCGACCTGGTGCACGCTGCTCCTGGCGCGAGGCCCGTACGACGTCGCCGGCGAGCTGGACCTGATGCGTCACCACGCGATCGACGTCCTGGTCACCAAAGACAGCGGCGGCCCGGCCACCTCCGCCAAGCTCACCGCCGCCCGCGAGCTGTACCGACCGGTCGTTCTCATCCGCCGCCCGCCACTCCCCGCCGGCCCATCCGTCGCCGAGTCCCCCGACGAAGCATTCACCTGGCTGACTTCCGCAGGCTCACCACCTGATCGTGACGCGCGACGGCATCGGTAGATTGACGGTATGGGCATACAGATCGCGCCGAGCATGCTGTCCGCCGACTTCTCGCGGCTGGCGGAGGAGGCGGCCGCCGTGTCGAACGCCGACTGGCTGCACATCGACGTGATGGACAACCACTTCGTCCCGAACCTCACGCTCGGCATGCCCGTGGTCGAATCGCTGGCGAAGGCGACCGACACCCCGCTCGACTGTCACCTGATGATCGAGGATCCGGACCGTTGGGCGCCCGGGTACGTCGAGGCCGGCGCGTCCAGCGTCACGTTCCACGTCGAGGCCTGCAAGGCACCGATCCGGACCGCCCGCGAGATCCGCGCGAAGGGCGCCCGGGCCGCGATGGCGCTCAAGCCCGCGACACCGATCGAGCCGTACGAGGACATGCTGTCCGAGCTCGACATGATCCTGATCATGACCGTCGAGCCCGGGTTCGGCGGACAGAAGTTCCTCGACGTCTGCGTCCCGAAGATCCGCCGCACTCGCGAGCTCCTGGACAAGCACGGCCTCGAGCTCTGGATCGAGATCGACGGCGGCGTCTCGGCCGACACCATCGAGCGCTGCGCCGACGCGGGCGCCGACGTCTTCGTGGCCGGCTCGGCCGTCTACGCCGCCGACGACCCGAACGCGATGGTCGACCAGCTACGCGATCTCGCCGAGCAGGCGACCGCTCACTAGCGCGGCCCTCACCTGATCGGGCGGCCGGGCGCCTACGATGGCACGGTGAGCGAGCACAAGCCGGTGGAGAGCTGGCTGACCGACATGGACGGCGTGCTGGTGCACGAAGAGCGCGCGATCCCCGGGGCCAGCGACTTCATCGCGTCCTTGCAGGCGTCGGGGAAGAAGTTCCTCGTCCTCACCAACAACTCGATCTTCACGCCGCGGGACCTGCGGGCGCGGCTGCTTGCCGCGGGCATCGACATTCCCGAGGACGCGATCTGGACCAGTGCGCTGGCCACGGCGCAGTTCCTCGACGACCAGCGTCCGGGTGGTACGGCGTACGTGATCGGCGAGGCGGGTCTGACCACCGCGCTGCACGAGATCGGGTACGTGCTGACCGAGCGCGCGCCGGACTACGTCGTCCTCGGTGAGACCCGCACGTACTCGTTCGAGGCGATCACGAAGGCGATCCGCCTGATCACGGACGGCGCGCGGTTCCTCGCGACGAACCCGGACCCGACCGGCCCGTCCCAGGAGGGGCCGCTGCCCGCGACGGGTTCGGTGGCCGCGCTGATCACCCGCGCGACGGGCGTCGCGCCGTACTTCGTCGGCAAGCCGAACCCGCTGATGATGCGCAGCGCGCTGAACCGGATCGAGGCCCACTCCGAGACGACCGTGATGATCGGCGACCGGATGGACACCGACATCATCAGCGGGCTCGAAGCCGGCCTGCGCAGCGTGCTCGTCCTGTCGGGCTCCACCGGCGAGCACGAGGTCGACCGCTTCCCCTACCGCCCGACCCGCATCGTCGAGTCGATCGCCGACGTCGTACCGCTCGTCGCCTCGATGTCCTAGCAGCTCAGGGTGCGGAAGCCATACCCCTGTGCCTTCAAGGCTTTCAGGATCGTCGGCAGCGCAGCGACGGTCTGACTGCGGTTCCCGCCGCCGTCATGCATCAGAATGACCGACCCGCTATGTACTCCGGTCATCACGCGCTTCACGATCGCCGCCGTCCCCGGTTTGGTCCAGTCACGCGAGTCGATCGTCCACACCACCAGGTCCTTACCCAGCGCCCTGGCCCGCTGACGGACGGTCGCATTCACCCCGCCGTACGGCGGACGCAGGCAGGTCGGCGTACTCCCGATCGCAGACCGGATCGCCTGATCCGTCGACGAGACCTCCTGCCGGAATACGGCCGCGGAGAGCTTGCGGAGGTCGGAATGCGTCCAGGTGTGGTTCTCCACGCTGTGACCGGCCGCGTGGATGCGTTTGCTCAGCTCCGGATGCTTCTGGACGTTCTTGCCGATCTCGAAGAACGTGGCCTTGGCGCCGTACTTGGCGAGGATGTCGAGGACCTTCGGCGTGTACGCCGGATCCGGGCCGTCGTCGAACGTCAGCACGACGTACTTGGCCGGAAGCGGAGTCTGGGTGGGCGTCGCGGCCGCAGTGGGCGCGGGGCTCGGCGGAGTCGGTTGGCCGGGCGTGCGAGCGGCCGCGACCACGACAGTGCCGATCACGGCGCTGACCACCATCATTATGGCCAGTCCGATGATCCTGTTGCCGGAGCGCGTCAAGCGAACATCCATACGTCCCCCAGGGCGGTGGGTGGCCTCACTACCTCACGCCCCCACCCTCAGCGCCTGGCCCGCAAAAGCCGGCCCCCCACGCCGCTTCCGGGTCAACTACTACGGATACCGGACGTCACCCGTCTCAGAGGACCTGGGACAGGAACTGGCGCAGTCGCGGCGATTCCGCCGCCGTGAAGACCTGCTCCGGTACGCCGGACTCCACCACGACGCCCTGATCCATGAACGCGACCTGATCCGCGACCTCGCGTGCGAACCCCATCTCGTGCGTGACCACGACCATCGTCATGCCCGACTGCGCGAGCTCCGCCATCAACCCGAGCACACCCTTCACGAGCTCGGGGTCGAGCGCCGACGTCGCCTCGTCGAACAGCATCACCTCGGGCTTCATCGCGAGCGCCCGCGCGATCGCGACGCGCTGCTGCTGTCCACCGGACAGGGTGCCCGGCCGCGCGTCCGCCTTCTGGCCGAGGCCGACAAGCTCCAACTGGGCCAGCGCCTGGGTCCGCGCTTCGTCGGCGTCGAGCTTTTTCAGCTTGCGCAGCGGAAGCGTGATGTTCTCGACGACGGACTTGTGCGGGAAGAGATTGAAGTGCTGGAACACCATCCCGATCCGTCGCCGCAGCACGTCCGGATTCCCCGACAGCACCGACTCACCGGCCAACCGGACGTCACCGGCGTCGGGCTCGATCAGACGGTTGATTGCCCGCAGCAACGTCGACTTCCCGGACCCCGACGGCCCGATGACGCAGGCCGTCCGCCCGGCCGGTACGGCGAGATCCACGCCGCGCAGGACCTTGTTCGCGCCGAACGCGACTTCCACTCCGCTGATCTCGAGGCTGGCGGCGTCAACGATGGTCGGCATACACCGGCTCCTCCAGTACGACGTCCTCGCGGGCCGGACGGCCCTCACGCAGACGCTTGTCGATGTAGTTCACCAGGTGGGTCAGCGGGACCGTGATCACCAGGTAGAAGACGCCCGCGAGCAGCAGCGGCGACAGGTTGCCGTTGGTCGCGGCCGCGTCCTGCCCGATCCGGAACAGTTCACGCTGACTGGCGAGCAGGCCGAGGAAGTAGACCAGGCTCGACTCCTTCACCAGCGCGATGAACTGATTCACCAGCGCCGGCAGCACCCGTCGTACCCCCTGCGGGATGACGACCAGCCGCATGCCGTCCGGATAGCTGAACCCGAGCGCTCGGGCCGCTTCCAGTTGCCCCTTCTCGACACTCTGGATGCCCGAACGGAAGATCTCGCCGATGTAGGCGGCCGCGATCAGCGAGAGCGCGAGGATGCCGAGCGGGTACGGATTCGGGCCCCACCAGTGCCGGGTGATCGGGGACAGGCCCTGGCCGATCAGCAGGATCGTCAGGATGGCGGGGAGGCCGCGGAAGATGTCGGTGTAGACCTTCGCCGGCCACCGCAGCCATCGTTTTGAGGACAGGGCGAGGACCGCCACGATCATGCCGAGCACAGTGCCCAGCACGACCGAGGCGGCCGCCAGAATCAGGGTGTTGACCAGTCCCACCTTGAGCATCTCCGGCAGGACGTCCTTCATCGACCCCCAGTCGAGGAAGGTGTCGTTCAGCGTGGACCAGACGTCCATGCTCAGGCCTTGGGGGCGGTGAACTTCACAGACCCGCTGCCAGGCTTGAAGTTCGCCGGTACGGCGCGACCCGGGTAGTACTGCTCGACCAGCTTGGTCCAGGTGCCGTCGGCAATCACCTCGTCCAGCGCCTTGTTCACCGCGTCCCGCAGCTTGTCGTTGCTCTTGGCCACCGCGAACGCCATCGGTGCGTCGCTCAGCTCCTTGGCAGCCAGGATCACCGTGCCGCCGCCCTGCTCCTTGGCCATCTTCTCGCCGATCTCAGCGGGGGAGACCCAGGCGTCCGCCGTACCGGCCTTGAGCTGGCCGAGGGCGGCGTTGTAGTTCGGCACGCGGACCGGGTTGAGGTTCTTGCCGGTGGCGTAGTCGTCCTGGACCGTGCCCTGGACCACGACGACGCGCTTGCCCTCGAGTTGGTCGAACGACGTGATGCCGGAGTCCTTGGTCGTGTTCAGCCCGAGGTAGCCGAAGTCGTACCCATTGCTGAAGGCAACCGTCTTCTTGCGCGCCTCGGTGACCGTGATCGAGGAGCTGCCGAGGTCGTACTGCCCGCCGTTCACCTGCGACAACAGCGCCGAGAAGTCGGTGCCGACGAATTCCGGCTTGAGGTTCAGCTTCGCCGCGACCGCGGTGATCAGGTCGTTGTCGAACCCGGTGAACTTGCCGTCCTTCACGTACACGTTCGGCGGCGCGTCGGTGAGCGTCCCGATCCGCAACGTCCCGGCCTTGATCAGGCCAAGATCCGGACCGTCCGCCGCCGAATCCTGATCGCTGCCACAGGCAACCATCGACACCGCCAGCGTGACCGCCGCCGCAACCCCAACCACTCGCCGCAAGGCGCTGAACCCGCGCACAACACTCTCCTCATCGTCACTACTCGACCCGCAGGGCACTCGCCCTGCCCCGCAAGCCAACCTCCCCACCGGCCGCCTCATTCCCCACAGCCACCTCCTGAGACCGCGGTCAATGTCCACCTGACCTGTGCTATATCCACGCAGTTGCTGCACTATGTGCAGCAACTGCTGCAGCTTGATCTGACTCGCCAGATGCTGCAGAATGAACCGCATGGATGCTGTTGATCGAGTGCGGGCAACGAGGAAGTCCTTGCCGCTGTCAGATCGCGATCTGCGCGACCTCGCCGTGCTGCGTGGGTCCGGAGCGCATCGAGCGGCGCTGTCCCGACTTGCCCAGGTCCGGGTGACCGAGTCCACCAGCGAGGCGATGGTCCTGCAGGCGGTGGTTGAGGCCGGCCTCAAAGCGGTCGCCGATCTGGTGGAAGCTGACGGGTATGCCCGCATCGCCGCCGAGGTCACGTCGGAGGATCGCCGGGCGGTCGCGCGACGCCGTCGTCCGTCCTGGGCCGACGAGTGATGGGTGCCGACGAGTGATGGGTGCCTACGAGTGACCTGGCCTGTGCAGCGCGGTCAGATCGTGCGCGCCGACATCGGCCTCGACGAGCCGAAGTTGTTCGTTGTCGTCTCCAACAATCGGCGCAACCAGAGCCTCCAGCAGGTGCTCGCGGTCCGGCTGACAACGACGAGCAAACCGACAATCCCCAGCATCGTCGAGCTGGTTCATCCGGAGGATTTCGTCGGTCGCGCGGTGTGTGACGACATCGTCGAGCTCTATCAGGACGAGATCGGCGCGGTGATCGGCGGGCTGTCTCCGGCCGCGATGCGTGGAATCAACTCCGGCCTCGCCGCGGCCCTCGGTCTGGCGGACTGACCGCTCGGCCGGCACTCCGCTGATCCACGATGTGACCTAGCTCGCGGCGGGGGTTGCAAGGGAGGGCATACTTGAGACACGAGTGGAACCCACTCGCGTGCTCCGGGGTCGGTGTAATTCCGAGCCGGCGGTGACAGTCCGCGACCCGGCCGCTGCGGTTTGGCGGTCGGTTGACCTGGTGGAATTCCAGGACCGACGGTGAAAGTCCGGATGGGAGGCGCACGCGGCCGGCGGGTGTGCTCTGGTGTCCGGACGTCGCTGCTGAGGCGACCCCGTGAGGGCGGCAGAGCGTGAACGCTGGTTGGAACGAGCCCCGGAGTGCGTCCGAGACGACGACGAGGGGCCAAATGTCCGGCGCAGCGACTGGCGCGGTGAGCAACGCTTCACCGATCGACATCGCGTGGATGCGACGTGCGATCGAGTTGGCCGCCCGAGGGGTGGGCAGCACCCATCCGAATCCGGTGGTCGGCTGTGTCGTCACCAGCGCCGACGGGCAGCCGGTCGGCGAGGGATTCCACGCTGTGGCCGGTGGCCCCCATGCCGAGGTCGAGGCGCTCCGGATGGCGGGACCACGAGCCCGCGGCGGTACGGCGTACGTCACGCTGGAGCCCTGTAATCACACCGGCCGGACCGGACCGTGCGCCGACGCGCTGATCGAGGCCGGGGTCGCCCGCGTGGTCTACGCCGTACCCGACCCGAACAACCAGGCCGCCGGCGGTGCCGAGAAGCTCAAGAACAAGAGCATCCAGGTCGAGCAGGGCGTGCTGTACGACGAAGCCGAGGCCGTGAACCACGTCTGGTTGCACAGCGTCCGAATGGGTCGACCGTTCGTGACGTGGAAGTTCGCCACCACTCTGGACGGGCGCAGCGCGGCGCCGGACCGGACCAGCAAGTGGATCACCGGTCCGATCGCCCGCGCGGACGTCCATCGGCATCGCGCCGAGTGTGACGCGATCGTCGTCGGCACCCAGACCGTCCTCGTCGACGACCCAGAGCTCACGGTCCGCGACGAGAACGACGTACCGGCCGCCCGGCAGCCGCTGCGCGTCGTCGTCGGCGACCGCGAGATCCCGCCGACCGCGCGCGTCCGCAACGACCGCGCCGAGACGTTGTTGCTCCCGACCCACGATCCCGCCGAGGTGCTCCGGCAGTTGGACGACCGGCAGATCCGGCACCTCTGGCTCGAAGGCGGGCCGACGCTGGCCGCCGCATTCCTCCGCGCCGGCCTGGTCGATCAGATCGTCGCCTATGTCGCCCCGGCCGTCCTCGGCTCCGGGTACTCGGCGATCGGTGACCTGGGCGCGGAATCGATCGACCACCTGCGGAGGTTCAAGCTCACGGACGTCACTCGCCTCGGCGACGACGTCCGGCTGATCCTGACGCCGCTCGAACCGCAAAGGACCCACTGAAATGTTCACCGGAATCGTCGAGGAGCTCGGCACCGTCGAGGCCTTCGACCTCCTCGAAGGCGACGCCGCCCGGCTCACCATCCGCGGGCCGAAGGTGACCGAGGACGCCGGCCACGGCGACTCGATCTCGGTCAACGGCTGTTGCCTGACCGTGGTCGACACCGGCGCCGGCACGTTCACCGCCGACGTGATGCGTGAGACGCTGCAGCGCACGTCGCTCGGCCAGGCGACCAAGGGATCGCGGGTCAACCTCGAACGCGCCGTCGCCGCGCACGAGCGCCTCGGCGGGCACATCGTTCAGGGGCACGTCGACGGGGTCGGCACGATCGCGAGCCGTACGCCGTCCGTCCACTGGGAGGACGTCCGGGTCGCCGCCGCGCCGGAGATCCTCAAGTACGTCGCCGAGAAGGGCTCGATCGCGATCGACGGCGTCTCGCTGACCGTCACCTCGGTGGACGACGCGACCGGGACCTTCGGCGTCAGCCTGATTCCTACCACCCTCGAGCTCACCCTCCTCGGCCAGAACAAGGTCGGCGACACGGTGAACCTCGAGGTCGACGTCATCGCCAAGTACGTGGACCGACTGCTTGCTGGAGGCACTCAATGAACCCGGTCGACTGGCTGTTGCATGCGCAGGTGACGATCGCCGGCTCGCCGGTTCTCGTCCGTGAGATCGTCGGCAACGTCTTCGGTCTGGCCAGCGCGCTGTTCGGCATGCGCCGGCTCGTCGCGGCCTGGCCGGTCGGCATCGTCGGCAACGTATTGCTGTTCACCGTCTTCATCGGCGGGATCTTCGACACCCCGCAGGACAAGGACCTCTGGGGCCAGGCCGGCCGCCAGGTGTTCTTCGCGCTGATCAGCCTCTACGGGTGGTACCGCTGGTACCAGACCCGTCACCACGGCGCCGGCAACGCGGTCCAACCGCGCTGGGCGACCCTGCGGGAGCGGCTCGAACTGCTCGGCATCGGTGTGATCCTCTACGCGATCGCGTACGTCGTTCTCCGCGAGCTCGGCTCGTGGGGCCCGCAGTGGGACGCGTGGATCCTGACCGGCTCGATCCTGGCGACTTACGGGATGGCGCGCGGCTTCGTCGAGTTCTGGCTGATCTGGGTGGCTGTCGACGTGGTCGGCGTACCGCTGCTCGTGCAGGCGAAGTTCTACCCGTCCGCGACGATGTACGTCATCTACGGGTTGTTCTGCGTGATCGGCTTCGCGTCGTGGTGGAAGATCCAGAACCGTGAGCGGGTCGCACCGCCCGAGGCAGTGGTGGTGGGCTGAGATGACAGAGATGGCTGAGATTCTGAAGCTCGACACGATCGAGCACGCGATCGACGAGATCCGGGCCGGACGTCCGGTGATCGTCGTCGACGACGAGGACCGCGAGAACGAGGGCGACCTGGTCTTCGCGGCCTCGAAGGCGACGCCGGAGCTGTTGGCGTTCCTGATCCGGTACAGCTCGGGCGTGGTCTGCGTACCGATGGAAGGCGCCGAGCTCGACCGGCTCGGGATCCCGCTGATGACCCCGCACAACCGGGAGCGGATGCGTACGGCGTACACGATCTCGGTCGATGCCCGCGACAACATCACCACCGGGATCTCGGCGGCCGACCGGACCCGGACGATCCGGGTGCTCTCGGATTCCGCCTCGGAGCCGTACGACCTGGTGCAGCCGGGGCACGTGTTCCCGTTGCGTGGGCGTGAGGGCGGCGTACTGGTTCGGCCCGGGCACACCGAGGCGTCGATCGATTTGGCACGGCTGGCGGGGCTCAACCCCACGGCGGTGATCTCGGAGCTCGTCAACGACGACGGCACGATGAAGCGTGGGCCGCAGTTGCGGGCGTTCGCTGACGAGCACGGGTTGGTGCTGGTGTCGATCGACGATCTGATCCGGTACCGGCGTCGTACCGAATCTCAGATCAAGCGGGTCGCGACGACCACGTTGCCGACCCGGTTCGGCGATTTCGTTGCCTACGGCTACCGAAACACCGTGGACGGGTCGGAGCAGTTGGCGTTGGTGCGCGGTTCGCTGGACGACGGGCCGGTCTTGGTGCGGTTGCATTCCGAGTGCTTGACCGGGGATGTCTTCGGGTCGCTGCGGTGTGATTGCGGCCCGCAGCTCGACGAGGCGATGCGGCAGGTGGCGGCTGAGGGCGGAGTCGTCGTGTACCTGCGCGGTCACGAGGGTCGTGGCATCGGGCTGCTGCACAAGCTGCAGGCATACGAGCTGCAGGACGCGGGCCGGGACACGGTCGACGCGAACCTGGACCTCGGACTGCCCGCGGACGCGCGTGACTACGGCACCGGCGCGCAGATCCTGGCGGATCTGGGCGTGAAGGAGGTGCGGTTGCTGACCAACAACCCCGACAAGCTGGCTGGGGTCCAGGGCTACGGCATCGACGTCGTCGAACGCCGCAGCATCTCGATCGACCCGACCGAGCACAACCTGCGCTACCTGCGAACCAAGCGCGACCGGATGGGCCACCACCTACCGGGCGGAGTACTCACGGAAGAGAACGGAGCCGGCTGATGTCCGGGAGTGGAGCACCAACCATCGAGGTCCCGCGCGTCGACGGCGCTCGGGTGGCGATCGTCGCGGCCCAATGGCACCCGAAAGTCACCGACGCCCTGGTCGCCGGCGCGATCCGCGCGCTCGACGACTCCGCCATCACCGACTACACCGTGATCCGCGTCCCCGGATCCTTCGAACTCCCCGTCGCGTCCCTGCACGCCGCTCGCGGCGGGTACGACGCCGTCGTCGCGCTGGGCGTAGTGATCCGCGGCGACACACCCCACTTCGAATACGTCTGCCAAGCCACCACGGAAGGCCTCATGCAGGTCGGCGTCACCACCGGTATCCCGGTCGGCTTCGGCGTACTCACCTGCGACAACGACCCCCAGGCCCTCGACCGAGCCGGCCTCCCCGACAGCCGAGAAGACAAAGGCTACGAAGCCACCCAAGCCGCGTTGTCCACGCTGGCGGCAATCCGCCAACTGTAAGAACATCCTCCCCACGCGCCCACCCTCCGGCTGATCGCCGGCAGACCTGCCGGCTGCCGCCGGCGCGCGGCGGGCTCGCGCCCGGGTTCCGGCTATCGCCGGCGAAGGCGGGGCTGCCGACTGTCAGAACAGGTGGGTCGCGGGTGGCGCGGTCACCTTGTCGGGTCTGCGGCCAGGTTATGGCTTGTCCGCAGACCCCGGAGGGTGTCCGCGCGAATGTCGCCTGCCTGCTGGTGGACCAGGGTGGCAGCCAGTGGTGGTTGAACGGACGACCGTGTGGAGGGTCGCGGACCAGCTGGCTGGTCGACGAACCGGGCTCGTCAGCTGAGCGTTCAAATCAGCTGCACCCGGATCTCCAGGCCATCACAATCGTCATTCAGCAGGCGACCCACGCCTGACCTCCACCGGAACCGTGGATTGTGATGGCCTGGAGATCCGCTCACTCGGTGTCTGGTCCTCGTCAGCACGGATCCCCTCGCATCCAGTGGATCGTTGCACTCCTGACACGCCGACCACCGACTGGCCGCATATACGCACCGAGCCCACCAGGCACTCTTCAGCCGATCCGGGTGTGGTGCATTGTCCAGTTGGGGGTCCAGGTTTGGCCTTTGTCGGTGGAGAAGGATTGTTGCCAGGAGGCTTTGTCGGTGCCGGGGGTCCAGCGGAAGCGGACGTCTATGGGTTGGCCGTCGAGGGTGTCGGGGGCTTCGAAGGTGCCGGTGCCGTCTGGTGTGAAGGAGCCGATGACTGGGTCTTCCAACTCGCCGCGGAGGCTGTTGATCCAGTGGATGGACCAGGTTTTCGTGTCGGGGTTGTAGATGCGGAAGGTCGCGCCGCGGAAGCCTTCGGTCGGGAACCAGCCCTCGTCGAAGCTGATGGCGCCGTCGAAGTACGTCGTGACTTCCATTTCGGACTGGAATTCGCGCCACTCGGCGGGCTCGCCCAGTACCGGCTTGCGGCGTTCGTTGTGCATGTCCCAGCGGCCGACGAGGAAGTCGAAGTCGTCGGTGAGTTTCGGGAGGTCCAGCGCCGGCGGGGGAGTGGCGCGCCGGGTGAAGTCCATGGTCCAGTTGGTCTCCCAGGTCAGACCTCCGTCGTCGGAGTAGGCCTGTTCCCAGTGCGCGGTCGTGTCGGTGATGTCGGACCACTCGTAGCTGCACAGAATCGGCCGACCCTCGTGCTCGTCTTCACCAACCAGCCGGCAGTGAGAGCCGTCGGCTGACCAGCCGCCGCGGACCGGCGGGTACAACCGCATCGTTCGGCTGTCGACCCACCAGATGTTCCACTCCTGCGAGCGCGGGTCGAAGAGCCGGACCGACAGCCCGTACGAGCCCTTGGTCGGGAAGCGCATCTCGTCGATGCTGATCGCGCCGTCGAAGTACGTGTGCGCGGTCGTGGTTCCGTCGTACTCCTGCCACTCGTCGGATCCGGCGAAGGCTTGTTTCAGGGTGCGGTGCCGTACGTCGAAGTACCCGTTCAGGAAGTCGAAGTCGCCGGTCACCTTGGTCCATGTCGTCATGCCGCCAGCGTGGCGGCAATACCTGACAGTCCATGGCAGTGTTCACGGCTAACCTGAAAGACATGCGTTCGAGTCGCCTGCTGTCGATCCTGCTGCTGCTGCAAACGCGGCGGCAGTTGACCGCGCGCGAGCTTGCCGACGAGCTCGACGTGTCGCTGCGGACGATCTACCGCGACGTGGAGGCGCTCGCCGCGGCCGGCGTTCCGGTGTACGCCGATCAGGGCCGGGCCGGTGGTTATCGGCTGGTGGAGGGCTACCGGACCAAGTTGACCGGACTCACCGAGCAGGAAGCGGCCGCGCTGTTCCTGGTCGGGATGCCTGGTGCCGCCGCCGCGCTCGGACTGACTGCGGAGACGAGCGCAGCGGAGCTGAAGCTGCTCGCAGCGCTCGCGCCGGACCAGCGGGACCGCGCCGGCCGGATGAAGAACCGCTTCCACCTCGATCTCCCAGCCTGGTACCAGGATGCCGAGGCCTCACCGCATCTCTCCGCCGTCGCCGATGCCGTGCTGCACGACCGACGGATCAAGGTGCGCTATCGCCGGTGGGAGGCCCCCCGCGAGGTCGAGCGCGTGCTCGAACCGTACGCGCTCGTGCTGAAGAACGGCGCCTGGTACGTCGTCGCCGCGACGCCGGGCGGGATGCGGACCTACCGGGTCTCCAACGTCCTTGAGCTCACCCCGACCGAGGAGGAGTTCGAGCGGGCGGCCAGGTTCGACCTGCAGCAGTTCTGGCAGGAGCATCTGGAGGGCTTCGACCAGATCCGTTTCACCGGCGAGGCCGTGATCCGGGTATCGCCCGGACTGGCGACCAAGATGTACGACGTCTCGTACCCAGCGCTTGTGCAGGCAGTGGCCGCGACCGAGCCCGACGCGGACGGGAGCGTCGTGGTGCGGATCCCGATCGAATCCGTCGCCAACGCGGCCGCCTCACTCTGCCGCTTCGGCCGATCGCTGGAGGTGCTGGAGCCGCCCGAGCTGCGGGACGAGCTGGCTGCGCTCGGCCGCACCCTGTCCGACCTCTACTCCTGACCCAGCTGCTCGTTCGCCTGGACCCCGGCCTCGGTGCTGCGCCGCAGAAAGCCGGCGATCAGCTCCAGCTCTGAGGGGCTGTACTCCGCCAGTACGTCGTCCATCGCGCCGATCATCGGCTGGTACAGGCGAAAAACCTCCATCCCCCGATCCGGCAGCACCTGGATCGTCACGCTGCGGCGATCCGCGTTGGCGCGGTCGCGGACGATCCATCCCGCACGCTCCAACCGGTCGAGGATCCCGGTCAGCGTGGCGGGATGCAGCCCGGCCTGCCTGGCCAGGGCGCTCGGCGTGAGCGGACCGCTACGCGCGAGGACGTCGAGGCAGTCGAGGTCCACGTCCTTCAGCGCGAGCTTGCCGCCGACCTGATGGTTCAGGAGGGCGAGCTGGATCCGCAGGTCGCGCAGCGCGGCCTTGATCTCGTTCCCGGTCCGGCGACGCAGGCGCTGTGCGTGGCGCGCGTCACTCTCTTCTGTCTGTTCCATATATTATGAGTTCCGTACGATATGAGTTACAGAGTAGGTCTCACGGTAACGCAAGGAGTGCGGGATGAGAATCACGGTGTTCGGGGCGACGGGCGGGATCGGTGGTCACGTCGTACGGCAGGCCCTCGAGGCGGGGCACAAGGTGACGGCGGTGGTTCGCACGACGTCGGAGTTCGAACTGGAGCATCCGTCGCTTGAGGTGTTCCGGGTGCCGGGCCTGAAAGAGGGTGAGCCACTGCGGGACGCGGTGGACGGAAGCGACGCGGTCATCTCGGGCGTGGGTGCGCGCGGGCGCAAGGTCGGTCCGGTCGCGACCGACAGCACGCGGTCGATCGTGGCGGCGATGTCGGCAACCGGCGTACGGCGCTTTGTCGCGATCAGTGCCGCACCACTCGGACCGGTGCCGGCCGACGAGAGCTTCTTCAACCGTCGGATCGTGTACCCGATGATCAACGCCTTCGCGGGCGAGGTGTACGACGACCTCCGGGTCATGGAGGCGGAGATCATGAGCAGCACCACATCCTGGACGATCGTCCGCCCGCCGAAACTCACCAACAAGGCGCTGACCGGAACGTACCGGACCGACGTCGGCGGCACGGTCTCGCACGGGTACCTGATCGGTCGAGCCGACGTCGCACACCTGATGCTGGCGGTCCTTGACGACTCGGCGACGATCAACCAGCCGGTCGGGGTGGCGTACTGATGCCGCGACTCGTCCGCGGCGGGAGTCTCTTGTTCAGTGGGCTGTTCGCCGGATTTCTCCTGTGTGTACTGGTGTTGGAGAACTCGTTGCGCGGCTTCGGAGCCTCGGTCTACACGCAGGTCCGGCTGGTGGAACTGGACTCGCTGGACAAGTTGGCCTCGGCAACGTTGATCCCGGCAATCATCCTCACGGTGGCGTCGGCGTTCTGGGCCCGAGGCAACGATCGGCTGCTGGTACTGGTCGCCGTCGCGCTCCTCGTGATCGTGTTCGCGACGACGCTCGCGATCAACCTGCCGATCAACGGCGATCAGTCCTCGTGGTCGGTTCAGAGCCCGCCGCCGGACTGGGCCGACGTCCGCGACCGCTGGCAGGTAGCTCACGTGATCCGTACGGCGGCCGCCGTACTGGCCTTCGGGATCGTGGCCGGAGCCGCTGTGGTGAGCCGCTCGACGCGCGGGATCGCGGACAAAGTGCTCACGCCGTAACCATCCGTCCGCCGCCAGTATCCGGACCTGAGGGTCGGGGAGTGGATGCGGCCCTCTAGGCTGGGCGGGCGATGAAGAGTTTTGAGGAGCTGTTTGCCGAGCTGGGTGAGAAGGCGGCGACAAGGCCGGAGGGATCCGGGACCGTGGCGGCGCTGGATGCCGGCGTGCACGCGATCGGCAAGAAGCTGGTCGAGGAGGCCGCCGAGTCCTGGATGGCCGCCGAGTACGAGGGCAAGGACCGGGCCGCGGAGGAGCTGTCGCAGCTCTTCTACCACGCCCAGGTGATGATGCACGCGCTCGGCCTGGACCTCGACGACGTGTACCGACATCTGTAGGAGTGCCGCACAGATCACCGGTTCACCGTCAGAAAGGGCAGTTGCCATGCTGCGCGTCGCAGTACCGAACAAGGGCTCGCTGAGCGATGCCGCCACCGAGATGCTCACCGAGGCCGGCTACAAACAGCGCCGGACCACCAAGGACCTCACCCTCACGGACACGGCCAACGAGGTCGAGTTCTACTACCTCCGCCCGCGCGACATCGCCGTGTACGTCGGCGAAGGCACCCTCGACGTGGGCATCTCCGGCCGCGATCTCGTGCTCGACTCGCACGCGGACGCGGATGTGATCATGGGCCTCGGGTTCGGCTCGTCCACCTTCCGCTTCGCCGGACGCCCGGGCGTCGCCGACTCCGTGAAGGACCTGGGTGGCAAGCGCATCGCCACGTCGTACGCCGGTGTCCTGCAGGATCACCTGGCCGAGAACGGGATCGAGGCCGCCGTGGTCCGCCTCGACGGCGCGGTCGAGTCCGCTGTCCAGCTGGGCGTCGCGGACGTGATCGCCGATGTGGTCGAGACCGGTACGACGTTGCGTCAGGCCGGGCTCGAGGTGTTCGGGGAGCCGATCCTCCAGTCCGAGGCCGTGCTGATCAAGCGGCACGGTGTCGAGACGCCGCCGAACGGGATGCACCAGCTGGTCCGGCGGCTCGAAGGTGTCCTGATCGCGCGCAACTACGTGATGATGGACTACGACATCCGCGCCGAGGACGTCGACGCGGCGACCGCGGTCGCGCCCGGCCTCGAGTCGCCGACGATCTCACCGCTGCACCGGCAGGGCTGGGTCGCCGTGCGGGTGATGGTTCAGCGGGCCGATGCGCAGCGACTGATGGACCAACTCTGGGAAGTAGGCGCACGTGCCATCCTCACCACAGACATCCACGCCTGCAGAATTTAAAGCCAAGATGTCGTCAGGCGATCGGTTGTTCACTTTCCATCCGCGGATTGTGGCGTTGATGGCTGGCGTGATGGGGTTGTCGTTGATCGCGGTGTTCAGCGTGATCTGGTTCCGGTTGCCGGAGGATGCGCGGGCGACGTTCAGCTGGTTCCAGCGGTTGACGTTGCTCGCTTTCTTCGGTGCCGTGCTGTGGATCCTCTACCGGATGACCACGCTGAAGGTGACGGCGTACGCGGACCGCCTCCGCATCCGCAACGTCTTCAAGTCCTACACGCTCACCTGGGACGAGGTCTCCGCGCTGAGGTTCCGCTCCGGCGATGCGTGGTTGCAGCTGTTCGATGCCGACGGCAACCGCCTGGGCATCCTCGCGGTACAGGCCGCCGAGGGCAGGCGCGCGAGCAAGGCCGCCAAGGAGCTGGCGGCCGTGGCTCGCGCGCACGGAGCCGGTCCTAGACCGACACCTGAAAGCTAGTCGTGTGTGACTCACCGGGCTGCAGTACGACGAGATCCTGCCCGGTGACGAACGCATCCGGCGGACACGTCATCGGCTCGACGGCCAACGCCGTACGCCCGATCGCGCTGCCGGTGTAGAGCTGCATCCACGGCGTGTCACTGGTCAGCACCGACTTCGCCCCGCTCTCCGGATCCCGCAGTGAAACCGTCCAGGTCCCACCGCCCAGCCCGGTGAAGGCGTTGTCGATATCGAGCGATCCGATCACCCGCCCGCCCCGGAAGTCGTACGGCGAACCGTCCACCGGCGCCAGCCCGACCGGCGTCAACCGCTCCGGTGACACCTCCAGCCACTGATCCGCACCGAACTCGAGCACACACTCGTCGATCGGCCGACCCACGCTCAGATACGGATGCGTCCCGTACCCGTACGGCGCCGCACTCGCCCCCACGTTGGTCGCGGCAGCCGTCACGGTCAGCCCACGATCGGACAACTCATAAGTCAGCGAAAGGTCGAGCTGATGCGGATACCCGGGCTGTCCGTGCAGCCGCAGACCGACGGTCAGACGAGCGGCGTCGGAGGAGACCAGCGACCAGTTCTCCCACCGGGTCAGCCCGTGGATCGCGTTCTGCCGGGCCGGCTCGGTCAGGTAGAGCTGCTGATCGACGCCGTCGAACGTGTACTTCCCGTCGGTGATCCGGTTCGGCCAGGGGAACAGGTGCTGTCCGATACCCGCATGGGCCGGCTCGTCCTCGCCGTACCCGAGCAGGACCGGGCGTCCGTCGTACGTGAGCCCGCGCAGCCCACCGCCGACGCTCACCACGGTCGCCGCGTATCCGCCGGCCTGAATCGTCCACTGCTCCCCGGAGGGCCTCACGCTCATGCGGACATCCTGACAAACTTTTCGGATCTGCTGTCCATCGGGGCCGGACCCGTTCGTGGTGATGCTGTAAACACGCTCACAGGAGGTTCGCTGGACTGGGCGGCCAAGTGCCCGGGCTCGCGCGGCGGTGGCTGATGCTGCTGATCCACGCCCGCCGCGACGCCCGCAGCGGACCCGCGGCAACGGTCGTCCTCCTGGGGGATCAGGACCGGAGCCGCTGGGATGCGGAGATGATCGCCGAGGGCCGCGGGCTGGTGGTTGCCGCGCTCACCGGCGGTCGCGCCGGACCGTACGCGGTGCAGGCCGCGATCGCAGCCCTCCACGACGAGGCCGCCGACTTCGCAAGCACGGATTGGCCGCAGATCGTCACTTTGTACGACGTTCTCCTCGCGATCGACCCGTCACCGGTGATCGCGCTGAACTGGGCGGCCGCGATAGCGCTGCGCGACGGGCCTGAGGCCGGCCTGGCATTGCTCGACGAGCTCGCCGCCGAGCCACGGCTTCGCGACTACTACCCGGCCGCGCTCGCCCGCGCCGACCTGCTGCACCGGCTCGGGCGGTTGCCTGAGGCAACTACGGCGTACGAACGAGCGGTGGAGCTGGCCGGATCGGAGCCCGAACGAGCCCATGTCCGCTCACGTCTCGAAAACTGTCGGCCATCGGTGTGACACTGACCACCATGGAGACGGTCTACGAAGCAGCAGGCGGCATGGAGGGGTTACAGCGGCTCGCGCAGGCGTGGCATGTGCGGGTGATGGCCGACGAGATCGTCAGTCACGCGTTCCACGGCGGGGCCAAACCTGACCACGTCGAGCGCTTGGCGGCGTACTGGGCGGAGGCGCTCGGCGGACCATCGGCGTACTCGGAGACGTACGGTAGCGAGGCATCGGTCGAGCGGCTGCACAGCGGGAACGGCGAGCACGACGAGATGAACTACCGGGGGATCGCCTGCTTCGACGAGGCGATGACGGACAGCGGACTCGCCGATCCCCGCCTCCGCCAGGTCCTGCACGACTACTTCGCCTGGGCGACGTTCACCACGATGTACCGGCACAGGTCCGAAGACATCGCCGACGGCCTCGACGTACCGCAGTGGTCGTGGGACGGGCTTCAGGACGCGGCGGAGTCGTGATGCGGTAGCGCGACCGACTTCGCGATGATCTCCAGCGTCGGGTCGTGCGGCGTCGACGGGTCGCCGTCGACGATCACGTGCGCCCGGGAGCGGGTCGCCTGGTCGGCGAAGTGATCACGCTCCCAGCGCATCCACTCGAGCCAGTGGTCGCGCAAAGCCTCGCCGTCGCGCTCGATACCGCGGTCGAGGCGGACCTGGTTGGACGTCTCGATCCAGAGCCGCAAGGACTGCCAGTGAGCGGCGTCGCGATCGCAGGAGGTGACGCCCTCGACGATGAGCAGCTCGACGGTGACCGGTACGACGTGGATCTCGGCGTACGCACCGACGTTCCAGTCGTAGCGGCGGTACCGGCCCTCGCGTCCGTCGGCGATCCGCTGCAGGACGTGGTCGCGGAGCAGCCCGAATCCCCGGGTTGCGCCGGTCCAGCCGTCGTACAGGTCGTCCATGTGGATGACGGCGGTGCGCAGTCCGCGGGCCTCGGCCCGGGCCGCGACGCTCGCCGCGAGGGTGGACTTGCCGGATCCTGCCGGTCCGTCGATGCCGATCAGCCGGGTCCGGCCCAGGTGCGGCGGGCCGGCCTGGACGTTGTCGAGCAGCGAGTCGATGGTCAGGGGAGTACTTTTCACGCCGGAGTCAGCGGCCATGTCGTTCGGTTCCTTTCCCACCCCTCCGCTCAGGTCATCAGTTGATTCCATGGCGTTTCAGGATGTCTTCGACCTCGTCGAACTCCGACGAGTCCTGCTGCTTGGCCGCGCCTTTCGCGGGTTTGGCAGCCTTGGCGGGGGTGGCCGACGCGGGTGCGGGACCCGTCGTGGTCAGCTCGCCCGTTGGCTTCTTCTGAGTCTTGGGGGCGTCGCCGCGCCGGCCCCGGGCCACGCCCGAGACGACGTACAGCACGACCGAGACGCCGAAGAGCGCGACCCCGGCCCACACCGTCGGCGAGAAGATCAGGTGGGCGGCCCAGCTCACGACCGATCGCACGACCTCCCAGAGCACCTTGAGCAGACCGGTCATGTACAGAGACACCGGCAGCAGCGACCAGGCCACCCCGCGCGTCCCTGCGGCGATCCCGCGGCGTCGCCAGGCGAACCACGAGCCGATCAGTCCGAGCAGCGTCAAGCCTGCGCAGAGCGGCAGTAGCGTCGAAGCGTCGTAAGTAGGCACATGTCCAGGCTCGCACAGTCCCCGCCGGAACCAAGCGGGGAAGAGCCCTGAAGCCACCCTGAAACCTGGTTCGGGGGCAGGCGGGGAGAATAGACGGGTGCAACCACAGCGGCGACTGGCGTTTACCGGGTTCGACAACGACGACGGGTCGGCTGACTCCGCGCTGGCCGCGGCGCTCGCGCAGGGTGACGACGGCGCGATGCTGGCCGCGCTGACCAAGGCACGCCTGCTGGTGCCGGTGGTAGCTGTGCTCGGCGAGGTCGAGTACGGCGAGGACGGCCTGGCGCACGACAAGACGTCGGACATGGCCGTCGCGCTCCTCCAGGGCCAGGACGGCCGGAACGCGCTCCTCGCCTTCACCGGGACCGAAAGCCTCGCTCGCTGGAGTCCCGAGGCGCGTCCGATGCCGGCGCAGACGGCGGTGGTCGCGACCGCGGCCATCCAGGAAGGCGCCGCCGCGATCGTCCTCGACATCGCCGGTCCCGCGACCGGCGTGATCGAAACCGACGACTTACGGCGGTTGGCCGCCGGCCTCCAGGTGATTCGCCTGGAAGACGGCGGCTACGCGTGGGTCGAATCAGCCAACGGGTGAGCTGAGCGCGTCCATCGGCTTGGGACGCATCGCGATCCGGCCCGTGACCGCGGTAGTGGGCAGGACGAGCAGGAGGACCACGGCGATCCAGGCGAACCCGATCCACACCGGTCCGGACGGGAGCGGCCAGCCACGCGTCGCGACCGCGATCGGGAGCACCGTGAACGCGGCCGCGACCAGCCCGAGCACGAGACCGAGTGCCGCGATGACCAGACCCTCGAGTGTGAGCATCCGCCGTACCTGACGCCGCGTCGACCCGGTCAGCCGCTGCAGACCGAACTCTCGCCGCCGATCCAGGACCGCCACGGCGATCGTGTTGATCGAGGCGATCGCGGTGTAGGCAACCGCGATCCCGGCCAGCAGGTACCCGATCCAGGCGTCGACTCCGAGCCCCGCGTCGTACCCCGCGCTGAGCTGAGCCCGGTCACCGATCGTTGCCCCCGGCCACTTCGACAGATCGGCCGTGGGGACCTTGTGCTTCTCGGTCCGAAGCAGGAGCTGGCTCGGCAGGCCGGTGGTCGTGTGCGCGGCGAGCAGAGCCGACGGCAACAGCACGGATTCGTATCCGGACGGACCCTCGGCCAGCGCGACCACTTTGACCTTCACGAGCTTGTCGTCACCGAGCCGCAGGCCGATCTCCGATCCCACGTCGACCTTCAGCTTCTTCGCCGTACCCGGCGGAAGTGCCACAGTGTTCCCGGTCAGGTCGTCCAGCGACCCCTTCTTCACCTTTCCCTTGTACATCGGGCCGTTCAGCCCCAGCAGCGGCCACGCGTCGGTGGTGTGCGACTTGTCGTACGGCTCCTCGATCCACCCCTTGCTACGGACCAGCTCGGACGTCGCGGTGACGCCGGGCAGCGACCGTACGGCGTTGGCGAGCGAGGCCGGGATCCCACCGGAGGTGCTGGTCACGACGGCGTCCGCGGACAGGTTGCCGGTGTACGCGTCGATCGCGGCCTTCTCCTGCGTGGTCTGGGAGTAGATGTTGCCGAGCGCAATGCTCGTGGCGATCGTGATCGGGATCAGGATCGCGGCGAACTGCACCGCGCGGACGCGCAGGTTGATCGCGGCGAGGACACCGCTGGTCCCGCGCTTCTCGATCAGCGCCGTGACCCGCGGCACCAGCGCCCGCTGGATCACCATCGGCGCCAGAATCGCGACCGCGATCGATCCGGTCAGACCCGCCGGCCCCCCGATCGCCGCGGCGTTGGCCGGGCCCATGAACGGCGTCGACAGCGCGATCGCAACCGTGGCTCCGGCGAACACCGCGCCGATGATCAGCCGGATCCGTCCCAGCTTCACTTCGGGGACGGCGGCCTCGGCCAACGCCTGAATCGGGCGGATGCGAGCCGCTCGACCGGCTGCGAAACCGACGGTCACGCGGAGGACGACGTACGTCAGTACTGCGGCGCCGGCGAACGGGAGTGGACCTTGGTCGAGGCGTAGTTGCGTGGGCACGATCCCGCCGGTGGCGAGCATGCCGAAGATCCAGTGGCCCGCGGTCCGGCCACAGACCAGGCCGAGGATCAGGCCGATCACGCCGACCACCATGGTCTCCGCGATCACCATCTTGCCGACCTGCTTCGGCGTTGCGCCGCTGGCCCGCAGCAACGCCAGCTCCCGCCGCCGCTGCCGGACCGACAGCCCGATCGTGGCCGAGACCACGAGTGCCATCACCACGGCCACCATCCCACCGAAGACGCCGGACATGATGATCAGCGGAAGACTCGTCGCGATGCCGCTGTACTCCGCGACCCCTCGGTCGTCGCCGGTGTAGGCCTTGATGCCGGCCGGCAACGCGAGTCGCTTCGCGAGATTCTTGGCCGAGGTTCCTGCGGTCGGGAAGACACCGATCGCATCAGCTTCGGGCGCCAAGCGGGTCGCGTCGGCGTCGGCGAAGAAGACCGACGGTACGTCGACGTCGTGCTCGGGTGCCGCAATTCCGGCCAAGGTCAACGACTGCGGTTCGCCACGGACGGTCACGGAGACCTGGTCGCCCGGCTTGGACGATCCGGCCAGGCGCTGGTCGAGCACGACCTGTCCGCTGCGCGGCGCACTGCCCGCGGTCAGGTGGTACGGCGTGAGCGGGGCCGAGGACCAGCCGTGGCCGCTCAGCACTTCCGAACCGCCGGGCGTCACCACCGCGGGGAAGCTGTGGTCAGCGATCACTTTGGCGACTCCCGCCGTACCGGCGAGCTTGGTGGCGAGGGCGGCGTCGACGGAGTGGCGTTCGAAGAACGCAGCCGAGCCGGAGCCGTCTGCTGGGTGGTAGGCGGGGTCGCCGGCGACCAGGATCGGTGCGGCAGCGAGGCGCTGGGGCGGTGCATTCAGGCGGAGTCCGGTTTCGAGCAGTCCGCCCGCCGCACTGAGAAGCGCGCTGCCGAGCAGGACCGCGATGAAGATCGCGAGGAATGCGGCGGTCCGGTACCGCAGCGTGGTGAGGGCAAGGCGGAACATGAGTCAGCTCTCCGAACGAGTAAGACGACCTGCACTGAGGTGCGCGAGCTCCGCGGCAACGTCCTCGGCGGTCGGATGGGTGGATTCGGAAACGATCTGGCCGTCCACGAGGTAGACGACCCGATCGGCGTACGACGCCGCGACGGGATCGTGGGTGACCATCACGATGGTTTGGCCGAGAGCGCGCGCCTGGTCGCGGAGCAACGCGAGCACCTCCAGCGCAGTGACTGTGTCCAGGGCGCCGGTCGGCTCGTCCGCGAAGGTGATCGCGGACCGCCCGGCAAGCGCCCGAGCAATCGCGACCCGCTGCTGCTGACCGCCGGACAGCTCACTCGGGCGGTGCCGGGTGCGCTCGCCGAGACCGACGCGCTGGATCACTTCGGTCACCCACGCGTTGTCCGGCGCCTTCCCGGCCAGCGTGAGCGGCAGTACGACGTTCTGCCGCACAGTCAGCGCGGGCATCAGATTGAAGGACTGGAAGACGAAGGAGACGTGCTCACGGCGCAGTTCGGTCAGTGCGGTCTCGTTGAGGCCGCGAAGGGGCTGGCCGCTCAGGTACACGTCACCTGAGCTGGGGGAGTCGAGACCGGCTGCGCAGTGGAGCAGTGTGCTCTTGCCGGATCCGGACGGGCCCATCACTGCGGTGAAGGAGCCCGCCTCGAAGCCGTAGGTGACACCGGCCAGCGCGGTAACCGCGCTGGGACCGGTGCCGTAGACCTTACGGACGTCGGTGAGCTGGACGGGCGCGTTCATCGCACGGCCAGTACGTCGGACTTGCGGTGGTAGCTCTCGTTGGTCCACCAAAGGATGGCGACGACCAGGCCGAGGCCGATGTCCGACCAGAGCCACCACGGCCAGTCGAAGTGGCCGAAGGCGGCGAGCGTCACCCAGATCACGAACTGGACGACGCACGTGATCAGCCACAGTGCGCTGAAGCCTCGCAGCGCCGCCGTCAGCCCGCGGGGCGGAGTCGCGTTCTCGATCCCGTCCAGGATCTGGTGGAGTTCGCCGCGGCTTCGGGCGGTGAGCAGGAGGTCCT
The DNA here is from genome assembly GCF_053608045.1 of Kribbella sp. NPDC055071. Classification (NCBI taxonomy): domain Bacteria; kingdom Bacillati; phylum Actinomycetota; class Actinomycetes; order Propionibacteriales; family Kribbellaceae; genus Kribbella; species Kribbella sp. NPDC055071. The sequence continues at coordinate 45,640 of NZ_JBSGUS010000010.1, read as the reverse complement.
GGCGCCGACTCGCCTCGGGCGGGGTCAAGGTGCCCTGGCGGACGGCGTGGTCGAGCTTGGCGATGGCGGCGCGGCGGTCGTTCTCGCTCAGCGTGACCTGGTCCGGAAGCAGGAGCGGGTCGAAAATCGTGGTTTTCATCGGAGTTCCTTTCGGGGGTTCATTGCCCTGGCGAGAAACAGCGTATGGGTTGAACAGTTTCCTCCGCGGTGTGTCCAGGACCCGTTTCGAGGTAGGGCTAACACCCCTCTGCGTCGGCGCCGTCGTACGCCAAGATGGGACCTATGACCGAAGACCGCGGAGAACTGCCGCCGGGGCTGGCCCTGTCGTGGGGTGTGCTGCCGGTGCAGCGGCGCGGGCCGAAGCCGGCGTTGTCGGTCGATCTGATCGTGGCGACCGGGATCGAGTTCGGTGATCGGCACGGATTCGAGGCGATCTCGCTGCAGCGGATCGCGGCTCGCTTCGGCGTCAGCACGAACGCGATGTACCGCTACGTCCGGTCCAAGGACGAGCTGATCGTGCTGGTCCACGACAAGGCGATCGGCCAACCGCCCGAGCTTCCGGCCGGGTGGCGTCCGGCGGCGACCAAATGGGTCACCGCGCAGGTCGAGATGTACGCCGAACGCCCGTGGCTCCTCGACGTCCCGATCCGCGGCGCGCCGTTCACGCCGAACGCCATGCGCTGGGCCGAGGTCATGCTCCAGTCACTCGACGAGACGGGCCTGAGCCAGCACGACAACCTCGGCTGCCTGGTGCTGCTGGACGGGTACGCGCGCAATTACGCGATCCTGGCCAGGCAGCTCGGCGCCTCCGACAACACGCCCGTGCAGGCCGAGCAGGTCGGCCGGTTCCTCGTGCCACGGCTGATGGAGGGCGACTATCCGATGCTGACCGCGATGTACACGAACGAGGAGTACGAGGACGGCCTCGACGACGACCTCGAGTTCGGCCTGGCCCGGATCCTCGACGGCATCGAGGTACTGATCGCCAAGCGGTAACGCTGGGGAAACAGCCCGGCGGGTTGGATCTCACTGGTCATCGATCACGTGAGGAGAACTCCGTTGGCACACCAGAGCAGGCGTTCGTTCCTAGGCCGGACCGGGTTGGCTGTCGCGCCGGCCGTCGTCGGAAGCAGTTGGGCCCTTCCCGCCGCGGCGGCCGGCGGTGGGACCCCGGCGGCGCTGCGTCCTGGCGGCGAGCTCGACCAGTATCTCGACCGGCTCGCGGCCGAGGACCGGTTCGCCGGCACGGTCCTGGTGACCCGCGACGGTCGCCCGGTCGTGTCGCGCTCGATCGGCTACGCGGATCAGAAGAACGGCGTACGGAACCGGGCCGACACCAGGTACTGCCTCGCCTCGGTGACGAAGCTGTTCACCGCGATGGCAATCGCCCAACTCGCCCAGCGTGGCTCGCTGCACCTCGTCGATCCGATCGGCAAATACCTCACCGGATTCGCCGCGGACGTCGCGGACAAGGTCACGATCCATCATCTGCTCACCCACACGTCCGGTCTGGGCGACTACATGCAGCTCGCCGGGTACTTCGAGGAATCGTCCACGTGGACGACGCCTCGGCAGATGATGGACGGCACCTTGCGCTTCATCCGCACCGAGTCGCTCGCCTTCGCGCCGGGCACCGACAGCAAGTACAGCAACTCCGGCTTCCACGTGCTCGGCTCCATCGTGGAGAAGATCTCCGGCGAGTCGTACTACGACTTCGTCCGCAAGCACGTCTTCCGCCCGGCCGGCATGGCGTCGGCTGACTTCACCACTCTGACCCAGTGGCGGACCGACCGCCGGTTCGCCCATCCGTACCCGACTGATGCGGCCGGCAAGCGGTACGACGCTCTCGACGGGAACATGTTCGGATTCATCGGGACCCCGGCCGGCAACGCGTTCGCGACTGCCGCGGACCTGGTCCGGTTCGTCCGGTCCCTCAACGACGGCACGCTGGTGAGCACGACGTACCGCGACGTGTTCGTCACCCCGAAGTTCGCGATGCCGGCGCTGCCACCCAAGCCCGGGCTGCCGGAGATCCTCAACTTCGTCGGGTACGGCGCGGACAGCGCCATCCTCAACGGCACGCTGATCACCGGACATCTCGGCGGCGCACCGGGTGTCAGCACGAGCGCGGAGTGGTACCCGGGCCGCGGCTGGACCGCAGTGCATCTGGGCAACTACGACTCGACTCCGGGCGCGAACGTCAACCAGGAGTTGCGGCAGCTCCTGACCAGCTGATCAGGGCAGGACGATCCGCACCGGGCCCGCCGATCGGGCCTCGACCCAGCGCCGATGAAATTCGCTGCCGGGGGCAACTTCCGGCCGGCGATCCGGCTCGGTGCGGAGGTTGAACGGCGCGGTCAGCGTCGTGGCGACCGGTTGCCGGGGGACGCCGTTCTGCTTTACGTCAGCGATCACCTCCGCCAGCGCCTGGGCGGCCGGCTTGCGCTGGTGGTCGACGGTGAACAGGCCGAGGTCGTACTCGCGGTCCGGGAAGTCCAGGAGTCGGCGATCGATGTCGTGCGAGGACCACCACGTCACGCCGTACAGGGCGGGGTTCGGGAGGACCGTCTCGACGGTTCGCCGGGTGAACTCGGCCTGCAGGTCGACCGGGATGTCCGGACCCGGTACGCCGATCTCCTGCAACCAGACGGGTCGTTCGGGATCGAGCGAGGTGGCCCTGGCGAGCTCGACCAGGTAGTCGGCGTGAGTGAGCGTGGCTGGTCCGAGGGGACCGTCCACCCGTGAGACCCCGTTGAAAACCCACGAGTGGACAGTGCTCAGGTCACCCAGCTCCACGACATCAACGGGGTGGAACGGGTGGTCCGCCTTGTACCAGGCGTCATCGAACAGCGAATGCAGCGCGAGTACGTCGGGCGCCGCCTTCTGCACGGTGGTCAGCAGCTCCTGCGCCCACGCGGTCGAGCTCGCGGGCGTCGTCGTACTGTCCGGCCAGAGGTTGTTGACCTCGTTCCCGAGCGTGATCGCGAAGACGTTCGGCCGGGTCGCGACCGCCCGCGCCACGGCATCGACGTACGACGTGAGCCCGTCACGAATCGTGGAATCCTCGAACAGGCTGGCCTTGTGCCACGTGAGCACCCAGGACGGCAGGAAGTCGAAGCTGGACAGGTGACCCTGGATCAGGTCGACCGCGACCGAGAGCCCGTGCTCCGCGGCGGCGTCGATCGTGTCCAGCAGATCCTCGATCGCGCGCGCACGGATGATCGCCCGGTTCGGCTGGATCCAGGGCCACACCGGGAACACCCGGACGTGGTCCAGGCCGAGGCCGGCCAGGTCCGCGAAGTCCCGCCGTACTGCGTCGCCGTCGTAGTCGAGCCAGCTGTAGAACCAGCCGGCCGACGGGACGTGGTTCGCACCGAAGCGCGGCAGGACAGGATCCGAGAGCATGCGGCCGATGCTAAAACGGTTTAGGAACGTACGGCAAGCTCACGCCGGGCGAGCGCGAGCTCACGCCGGGGGAGCGGTCGACTCGCGGACGGTCAGGACGGGGTCGGCGGTGCGGCGGTTGATGACCTGGGTGGGGTCGGCGATGACCTCGAGCAGAACCTCGGCGGCTTGGCGGCCGAAATCGAAGGTGTCGCGGGAGAGCGCGGTCAGCGCCGGGTGCATGAGCTGGGTCAGGATCGAGTCGTCGAAGGCGACGATCGACAGCTCACCCGGGACCGTCACGCCCATCTCCATCGCGACCCCGAGCCCGGCGACCGCCATCACGTCGCTGTCGTAGACGATCGCGGTCGGGCGGTCGGCCTGGGAGAGCAGCTTGCGGGTGATCGCCGCGCCTTCGGCGTCGCTGAAGTCGGTGGTCAGCGAGGGTGCATCGATCAACCCGAGCCGCGGTGCGGCGTCGCGGAGCGCCCGGATCCGGCGTTGGGTGTGCTGGAAGACCGGCGTGCCGGCGACGTGCGCGATCCGGCGGTGGCCGAGGGCGGCCAGGTACTCGACGATCGACAGCATCGCGTCCCGGTCGTCCGCCCAGACGGACGCGAGCGCGCCCTTCCCGCCGCGACCGCCGATCACGACGGCGGGCAGCTCGAGCGCCTTCAGCTCCTCCACCCGAGGGTCCTTCACGGTCAGGTCGACCAGGATCACGCCGTCGACCCGATGCTCGGACGCCCAGCGGCGATAGACCTCGAGCTCGGTCGCGGTGTCCTCGACGATCAGGAGCTGCAGCGAGATCGACTGCGCGGACAGGCCGGACTGCACGCCGGAGAGCAGGTGCGCGAAGAACGGCTCGACCCCGAGCGTCCGCGCCGGCCGTGCGATCACCATGCCCACCGAGTCGACCCGGCCCTCGCCCAGCGCCCGGGCGGCGCTGTGCGGCCGCCAGCTCATCTGCTCGGCGATCTTCAGGATCCGCTCCCGGGTCGCCTCGCTGACCCCGGGCCGCCCGTTCAGCGCGAACGACACCGCGCCCTTGGACACCCCGGCGCGATGCGCGATGTCGGCGATCGTCGGTCTGGCCATAGTCGTCACCTCCCCTTGACAGCGGATTCTACGATGTGGATAGTGCAGGAGCTATACCGGTTTATCAAGCCCAGGAGATTTCATGCGTAGACGCCGTCTGGCGCCGGTGGCCGCACTTGCCGCCGCCGCTCTCACACTGGCTGGTTGCGGCCTCGGATCCGACGATTCCGGCGACAGCGGCGCCAAGCCGACCGTCGACGCGAGCGCTCAGGTGACCGGTGAGGTCAGCTTCCAGACATGGGCGCTGAAGCCGAAGTTCACGTCGTACGTCAACGACGTGATCAAGGCCTTCGAGACCAAGTACCCGGGCACGAAGGTGACCTGGCTGGACCAGCCGGGCGACGGTTACGACAAGAAGGTGCTGAGCCAGGCGTCGGCCGGCCAGCTGCCCGACGTGGTGAACCTGCCGCCGGACTTCGCCCTTCCGCTGGCCAAGCAGAACATGCTGCTCGACGTCGGTGCCGCCGATCCGAAGATCAAGGACGAGTACGTCGAGGGCGGCGTGCAGGCGTACCAGTACCCGGGCATCGAGGGCACGCTCGGCTACCCGTGGTACCTGAACACCGACATCGACTACTGGAACGCGACGAAGTTCGCCGCGGCCGGGCTGGACGTGAAGAACCCGCCGAAGACCTTCGACGAGCTGCTCGCGGCCGCCAAGGTCATGCACGACAAGACCGGCGGCAAGGAGTACCTGATGAGCCGGCTGCCGGGCATCGGCGACTTCACCAACGCCGGGGTCAAGATCCTGTCCGACGACGGCAAGAAGTTCACCTTCAACACCCCTGAGGCCGCCGCGCTGCTGGACAAATACCGCGAGGCCTACAAGTCCGGGTACATGCCGCGCGACATCCTGACCAACGAGTACCTGGGCAACTCCAAGCTCTTCACCCAGGGCAAGGTCGCCTGGACCACCGGCGGCGGTAACGCGATCCAGGACTTCCAGAAGGACAACCCGTCGCTGAAGGGCAAGGTCGTCCCGTCGCCCGCGCTCGACACCCCGCCGCTGTACGTGCAGGGCCTGTCGGTCTCGGCGAAGACCAAGAACCAGGCCGCCGCGATCGCGCTGGCCCGCTTCGTCACCAACGCGGAGAACCAGGCCGCGTTCGCCAAGATCGTGAACATCTTCCCGTCCACGAAGGCGTCCGCCTCGGACCCGTACTTCTCCAAGAGCGACGGGACGCCGGAGAGCGACGCGAAGGTGCTCGCGTTCCAGTCGCTGGCCAAGGCCAAGAACCTGACGCCGCCGATCATCAGCGGCGCCACCAACGACTTCATCGGGCAGCAGATCTCGCTCGCGATCTCGGGCAAGATCACGTCCCAGGCGGCCCTCGACGCGGCGGTGGCGAAGGCCAACCAGCTTCTCACGCAGTAATGCGTTACAACCGTTGGTTCACTCCGTGGGTGCTGGTGATCCCAGCACTCACGTGGTTGCTGGTGTTCAACCTCTGGCCGTCGATCAACACCGTCATCCTGTCGTTCACGAACGCCAGACCGATCGGCGGCGGCCACTTCGTCGGGCTGAAGAACTTCGAGACGCTGCTGCACGACGAGCAGTTGCGGTGGGCGCTGCTGAACAGCGTGATCTACATGGTGGTCTGCCTGCCGTTCCTGACCGTCCTGCCGCTGCTGCTCGCCGTACTGGTCGAGAAGAAGCTGCCCGGGATCACGTTCTTCCGGACCGCGTTCTACACACCGGTGGTCGCGTCGGCCGTCGTCGTCGCGCTGATCTGGCAGTGGATCCTCGACGACCGTGGCTTGGTGAACGGGATCGCAGAGAAACTCGGGTTCATCTCGGGGCCGTTGCCGTTCCTGTCCGACCAGTGGCTGTTGTTGCTCAGCGCAATCAGTCTGACGATCTGGAAGGGGCTCGGGTACTACATGATCATCTACCTGGCCGCTCTCGGGAACGTCGGACGCGAGCTGCACGAGGCGGCGGCGGTCGACGGGGCCGGACCGTTGCGGAGGTTCTTCTACGTGACGATCCCGGGAGTGCGGGGGACGATGATCCTGATCTCGATCCTGATCTCGGTGTCGGCGCTGCGGGTCTTCTCGGAGCTGTTCATCCTGAGTGGTGGCAAGGGTGGTCCGGGCGGCCGGGACAACTCCGTGGTGATGCTGATTCAGCAGTACAGCCAGGGCTTCGAGGGCAACCTCGGGTACGCGTCGGCGTTGTCGATCGTGTTGTTCTTCGTGACCGTCGTACCGATGCTGGTGCTGGCACGTCTCAACCGCCGGGGAGCTGAGGCATGACCGTCATGACCGATCCGGCCCGGCCGGTCGTCGCCGCCGCCGGTGGTAGGCCGCCGCGGCGGCGGGGATCGTTCGGGTTCAACTCGATCTCGCCGCGCGAGAAGGTCGTGCGGTACCTGCTGCTGGCGTTCGTGCTGCTGATCACGATCGGGCCGTTCCTGTGGCAGCTGTCCACGTCGCTGAAGGGATCCGGGGAGGACATCTACACCCGGATCCCCCGGTTGCTGCCGTCCCAGCCGACGTTCGACCACTACAAGGAAGTCACCGACACGATCCCGGTCTGGGACTATGCCCGGAACTCGATCGTGGTCGCCGTACTGGTTGTCGGGGGCAACGTCCTCGGTGCGTCGCTGGCCGGATTCGCCTTGTCCCGCTTGCAGTTCTGGGGACGCAAGCTCGTGCTCGGGCTGTTCCTGGCGACGCTGGTGCTGCCGGGCGAGGTCACGATCATCTCGCAGTACGTGACGGTCCGGGAGTTCGGGCTGGCCAACACGCTGTTCGGTGTCGCGCTGCCCGGCATGATCGGCGCGCTGAACGTGCTGCTGATGTACAACGCGTTCCGGTCGTTGCCGATCGAGGTCGACCATGCCGCGATCGTGGACGGTGCGAACGCGTGGCAGCGCTTTGTCTACATCGGTCTGCCGTCGGTGCGCGGGACGATCAGTGTGGTGGCGATCTTCGCGTTCATCGGCGCGTGGGACGACTTCCTCTGGCCGTTGATCGTGCTCACCGACCCGAACAAGTACACCCTGACCGTCGGTCTGCAGTACCTGTCCGGCACGTTCAGCAACAACCCCCGGCTCATCGCCGCGGGCACGATGATCGCGTTCATCCCGATCGTGATCGTGTTCGCGACGCTGCAACGCTTCTTCTTCAAAGGCGTCGAAGAAGGCGCCGTGAAGGGCTAGATCTCCGTGTCCGTCGTGGCTCCCGGAACCCGCGCCGGGAGCCACGAGCGGCTCACGAGAAATGGCCACACCAGCGCTCAGAGCTTGGCTCAGTCGTACCACAAGAACTGGAATTTTCCTTGGCCGTTCTCGATGCAGTACTGGCTAATTGGAATGACGTAGTAGCCGGCACGTTCCATTTGATTCTTGGCCACCACGCAGTTGACATCGTTCGGATAGGCGGCGCTCTCGTGCTCAGTCTCTGGTCGTGCGGACGCCTGGCCGGCGGCCACCGCGCATACGACCAAGGACGCCATGACGATCGCACCTACCGTTCTTCTTCGCATCGCTTGTTCACCTCCGACTGATCGGACCGGCCTAGTTCCGAAACGATCCCGCCGCCGTGACGCTGCTGCAACCTGTTCGACCTGCATGGAACGAGGCTCGCCTGACTCTGCTCACTCGTCCCAGTAGAAGAAATAGCCCTTGGCGTCCCGCTCGCATTCATCGTCGTACCACGCCGGGGAGACGTGGTATCCGGCCTCGCTCATTTGACGCTTGGCCACCACGCAGTGGTCTTCGGTGGGGTAGTCCGCGCTGACATGCTGCGTGACCGCTGCTGCTGGTGTCGGGTGTGCCTGGCCGGCGCTGATGACCGCACAGGCCGCGACAGCGAGAATCAAGATTCGTTTCCGCATCCCGCGATACTCCTTTACTCGTACCAGTAGTACATGAAGGTGCCGTCGTCATTGCGGTCACACTGGCTGCCCATCGGCTGGACCCAGAAGGATTTTTCCATCTGGTTCTTGGATGCGACGCAGTTGTTTTCGTTCGGGTAATGGGAGCTCTCCCACCAGACGCGGGCCGGTGCGGCCATTGCCTGGGTGGTCGAACCACCGCTCAAGATGACGGTCGCCGCCACGATCGCGTTCAGCGTTCTGGTTCGCACTGTGTCATTCACCTTTCAGTCATCGCGTACGGGCGGCGCGGATGTCTCGGCGCGACGGTTCCTTTCTGGGTCGGGTTGTCAGGGCCAGGGCGGTCGCGCGGTGTCACATTCTCGTCGCCGCGAGTGCCGCGCAACCCCTTCGATCTCGGCGGAATGTCGGCGCCCGCCGATTTCGCGGATCGTGTCGAATCGGGGGGTTGTGTGTTCGACGCCGGGATGCGCCTGAGGCAGCTGGCGAACTTGATCGTTACGAACATGTTCGTTACGGTTTGTCAAAGGAGCGCGGCGGTCCGGAGGGATTCGGCGGATCCGTGCTGTGCTCGGCACTCCACAGACTGAAGGAGAACGGTCATGGGTACGCATCATTCGATGGCGATCATCGGGGCGGGGCTCGGTGGGTCGACGCTCGCGCGAGTGCTGCATGTGAACGGGATCGACGCGGCTGTGTACGAGTTGGACGCGTCGCCGACCGCTCGTGCGCAGGGCGGCATGCTCGACATCCACGAGGAGTCCGGACAGGCCGCGCTCCGGGCAGCCGGCCTGTACGACGACTTCCTGCCGCTCATCATGCCGGGTGGCCAGAGCATGCGGATCTACGACCGGGACGCCGTACTCCTGCGGTCGGAGGACGAGGGCGAGGGCGGCGCGGACAACGGCCGCCCCGAGGTCCATCGCCGCGACCTGCGCGACCTGCTGCTCAACAGCCTGCCCGACGGGATGATCCGCTGGGGTTCGAAGGTCGTCGAGATCTCCGAGCAGCGTGGGGACTCCGGCTGGGAGGTCCGGCTGGCCGACGACAGCACCTTCACCGCTGACCTGCTGATCGGCGCCGACGGTGCCTGGTCGAAGGTCCGTCCGCTCGTCTCCGACGCGACCCCGGTGTACTCAGGCCTCTCGTTCGCCGAGCTGGACCTGATCGATCCGGCCCGGCACCCGGAGAGCGCCGAGCTGGTCGGCAACGGCTCGATGTTTGCCTTGGGCAACGGGCGCGGGTTCCTCGCGCACCGGCAGCCGGACCGCCTGCACATCTACTCCGCACTCCTGACCGACCTCGAGTGGACCACGAAGCCACTCACCCGGGAGTCGTTGCAGGCCGAGTTCGCGGGCTGGGACGACCGCTTCCTCCGGCTCATCCGCGAGGCGGACACAGAACCTGTCCCGCGCCCGATCCACGCACTCCCCATCGGTCACCAGTGGAAGCGAGTCCCCGGCGTAACCCTCCTAGGCGACGCCGCCCACGTCATGTCTCCCTTCGCCGGCGAGGGCGCCAACCTAGCCATGCAAGACGGCGCCGAACTGGCCGCCGCCCTCATCGCTCACCCCGACACCGAAACGGCCCTCACGACGTACGAAGCCGCCCTCTTCCCCCGCGCCGAGACCGCCGCCCAAGAATCCGCAGACAACATCGACCTCTTCTTCGCCCCCAACGCTCCCGAAGGACTCTTGGCCTTCTTCGCCTCGATGGACTGACTGCTATCGGTGGGTGGCGGTGGGGTGGACTTCGCCGGTGTACTTTTCGCCTGGGCCGGTGCCGGGGGCGTCGGGGATCTCCGAGGATTCGCGGAAGGCCAACTGCAGGGAGCGGAGGCCGTCGCGTAGGGGGGCGGCGTGGTGGTGGCCGAGGCTGGGGGCGGCCGCGTCGAGGAGGCCGGCCAGGGCTTCGATCAGGGAGCGGGCCTCGTCGAGATCCTTGTGGTCGGGGAGGTCTTCGGCCAGGCCCAGGTTGACGGCGGCGGCGCTCATCAGGTGCAGGGCCGCCGTCGAGATGATCTCCACGCTGGGTACGTCGGCGATGTCGCGCGACACCGTGGACAGGGGATCGGGCGAAGTGGCATCCGGGTCGGTCATGCTGTTACTCTTACATGGCGACCGACCTGGTCCGTTGGTGACCCCTGAGCGGAATACTCAGGACGACCCGATGGTTCAAGTCTAAGCGGAGGGCCACCTCCCACCCAGTCGATGAAGAGTCGGCGGGTCCCGGTCAACGCTGAGAGATTCTGGAGGAGATCCGGAGAATCGAAGCGATCGTACGGCGTACCTGGAATCGGGCAGCCGTCGATCTGGGAATTGGGCCTTCGTGTGATCGCACGAGGGCCTTCGTGTTTTCCAGGGGCGCTCGGGTGGTCAGAGGTGGCACCAGTAACTAGAGCACAACCCAGGAGGACCCATCACCATTGAACTGCGCGTCAACGAGCGCATCCGCGTTCCCGAGGTGCGACTGGTCGGACCGAACGGTGAGCAGGTAGGCATCGTCCGGATCGAAGACGCACTTCGGCTGGCACAGGAAGCTGATCTCGACCTGGTCGAGGTTGCGGCCACGGCACGCCCGCCGGTCTGCAAGCTGATGGATTTCGGCAAGTACAAGTACGAGACCGCGCAGAAGGCGCGCGAGTCACGCCGGAACCAGACCAACACCGTCATCAAAGAGATGAAGCTGCGGCCGAAGATCGACCCGCACGACTACGAGACCAAGAAGGGTCACGTCGTTCGGTTCCTGCGTGCCGGTGACAAGGTCAAGATCACCATCATGTTCCGTGGACGCGAGCAGTCCCGGCCCGAGCTCGGGTTCCGGTTGCTGCAGCGGCTGGCCGAGGACGTGAGCGAGCTCGGATTCGTCGAGTCGTCGCCGCGCCAGGACGGCCGGAACATGATCATGGTGCTCGGACCGCACAAGAAGAAGTCCGAGGCGCGCGTGGACGTGGAAGCCGAGAAGGCGAAGAAGCAGGCCGAGCGTGAAGCCGAAGTCGAAGCGGAGCGCGTCGAGCGCGCCGAGCAGGTTCAGGCACACGAGGCCGAGCGCGCCGCCGGCGCCACCAAGAAGCCGAAGGGTCCGGCAGACAACCTCGACCCGGAGTGACGAGTCGCTCCGGCCGCCGGGTGGCTGCCGGAGCAAGTCATCCGACGATCGAGTCAACGAAAGAAACTCAGGAGCACACCAGCCATGCCGAAGATGAAGACCCACTCGGGGATGAAGAAGCGCGTCCGGATCACGGGCTCGGGCAAGGTCCGCCGCGAGCAGACCGGTATCCGCCACCTCGCCGAGGCGAAGTCGAGCCGGCGCAAGCGTCGCCTGTCCGGCACCGTCGAGGTCGCGCCGTCGTTTGCGAAGAAGGCCAAGAAGCTTCTCGGCATCTGAGGCGCTGTACAGCCTCCCCCGCCCTTCCCCCGAACATCCAGCCGAGTGGGCGTAGTCCGTCTCCGGCGCAGAAACACAAGGAGTAACACCTCATGGCACGCGTGAAGCGGGCAGTCAACGCCCACAAGAAGCGCCGGGTCGTACTCGAGCAGGCCAGCGGCTACCGCGGCCAGCGCTCGCGCCTGTACCGCAAGGCCAAGGAGCAGGTCACCCACTCGCTCGTCTACGCCTACCGCGACCGCAAGGCGCGCAAGGGCGACTTCCGCAAGCTGTGGATCCAGCGGATCAACGCGGCGGTCCGGGCCGAGGACCTGACCTACAACCGGTTCATCCAGGGTCTGCGCCTGGCCGAGGTCGAGGTCGACCGCAAGATCCTCGCCGACCTGGCCGTCAACGACCCGGCCGCGTTCTCCGCGCTCGTGCAGGTGGCCAAGGCCGCCCTGCCGGCCGACGTGAACGCGCCGAACACCGTCGACGCGGCCTGAGCACCACCCCTCAAGTAAGCACTCCGAGTGGCGAGCCCTGGTCTGCTGACCGCACAGTCCGTGCGGATCAAGCAGGCCCGGCGGCTCGCCACTCGTGCGTTCCGCCGCAAGGCCGGGCGCTTCCTGGTCGAGGGACCGCAGGCCGTCCGTGAAGCCCTCGAGCACCGCGAGCTCGTGGTCGAGGTGTACGCCGAACCAGCGGTCGCCGAGCGCCATCGCGATCTCCACGACCTGGCCGCGACCGCCGGCGTACCGTGGCTCGAGGTCGACCGCGCCGCGATCGAGGCGCTGAGCGAGACCGTCACCTCTCAGGGCGTCGTCGCCGTCTGCACGTTGGTGACCGTGCCGTTCCGGCCGACCGGGAGGTTGATCGCGGCCGGGGTCCAGGTCCGCGACCCGGGCAACGTCGGCACCTTGATCCGTACGGCGGACGCCGCCGGCGCGGATGCCGTCGTACTGTCGTCGGAATCCGTTGACCCGCACAACCCGAAGGCGGTCCGGGCCAGCGTCGGCAGCATCTTCCACGTCCCGATCAGCACCGACGTCGACATCCACGAAGCCGCCCCGATCTGGCGTGAGCACGGTCTGCAGATCCTGGCCGCGGACGGGTACGGCGCCACCGACCTCGACACCTGCATCGACAACGGCACGCTCGCCCAACCAACCGTCTGGCTCTTCGGCAACGAGGCCCACGGCCTCCCCGACGACATCAACGCCATCGTCGACCACTCGGTCAAGGTCCCCATCTACGGCCGCGCCGAGTCCCTCAACCTCGCCACCGCCGCAGCCATCTGCCTCTACGCCTCGGCCCGCGAGCAACGACGGTGACGTTCGATCTGCCGGGCCGGTTCTGGCGCGGCAATCTGCACACGCACTCGAATGTGTCCGACGGTGCGCTGTCGCCCGCCGAGACTGCGGCGGTCTACCGAGACGCCGGCTACGACTTCGTCGCGATCACCGATCACTTCCGGCCCGAGTACGACTTCCCGGTGACAGACACGCGGAACCTGCGATCGGACGGCTTCACCACGCTGATCGGAGCCGAACTTCACGCGCCCCGGACCGAGGCGGGCGAGCAGTGGCACATCATCGCGGTCGGCCTCCCGCTGCATTTCGAACCACCGGGCGAGACCGAAACCGGCCCTGAGCTGGCTCGCCGCGCTCGTGCCGCCGGTGCCTTCATCGGCATGGCCCACCCGTCCGCATCCCTGCTGACCCTGGCTGACGCGGAGAGCCTCGACGCCGCCCACGCGGTCGAGGTCGAGAACGCCTTGTCCCATCGCGAGAACCGCGGCGACAGTTGGCACCTCACCGACGTCCTCCTCAATCGCGGCCACCGGCTCACGACGTACGCCGCCGACGACGCCCACCTCCAACCCCACGATCCGCCACCCTGCCACGCCTGGGTCCACGTCCGCGCCGGAACCCTGGACCCCGACGCACTCCTGACCGCCTTGAAGGCCGGCCAGTTCTATTCCAGCACCGGCCCCGAGCTGTACGACGTACACGTCGACGCAGACACGATCCTCATCCGCTGCTCACCCGCCACAAAAATCCTCGTCACCGGCGGCCACCCCGGCGCAGAAGTTGCCCAAGGCACCGACCTCACCGAGTGCACCCTGCCGCTGTCTTACTTCCACAACACCCACTTCCGCGTCACCGTCGAAGACCAAACCGGCGCCCGCGCCTGGACCAACCCGATCTATGCGACATGAGTTGGTTGACGGGTTGGGTTGGGGCGTGGCAGGTTTGGGGTAGCGCGTGCCAGGGCGCCTCTTCTTCGCGGCAAGCACTGAGTGCACCTGGATGAGAGTGGGATCTACTCGGTCGGTGAACCCTTCGGGACGGCCTGGTCAGCGGAGCGGGGTGTCCTGGAAGGATCTTTGATGTCGACTGTGCCGCTGCCCGCCAAGGCGAGTCTGAGTCAGTTGCGTGCCCGGGCCAAGGAGCTGCGCAAGGCGGTGAGCAAAGGGCGGCCGGATGCGATCGAGCGGGTGCGTGTCCAGCACCCGTCGTACGACGAAGCCGGCTTCACGCTGCGGGACGCGCAGCTGACGATCGCGCGCGAGTACGGGCTGGCCAGTTGGGGCGAGCTGATGGAGAAGGTGGCCACCGAGCTGGTTGAGGGTCGCGAGCTGCACAGGTACTTCGGGGTCGAGCTGAACAACGAGACCTGGGACCTGCTCGAGGAGATCGACGAGACGAGCCCGGTCGGGGATCAGGAACGGCTGCTGTACGGCGCGTACGCCGCCTGCCTGCACTGGCTCGAAGCGGGCAACGAGGCGAACCACGCCCGTGGCGAGCATCTGATCGCGCGGGTCGCGCTGCGGATCGGACGCGTCGAGATCGGACTGCAGCACGCGCGTCGCTGCCTCGAGCTCGTACTCGCGTTTCCGGAGCAGATGAGCGACTGGGACGAACCCTTCGCCCGGGAAGCCCTCGCCCGAGCTCTCGCCGCGACCGGCCACCCCGCCGCCGCTCGCGCCGAGCTGGATCGTGCCCGGGAGCTGACCGCCCGCGTCGCCGGCGAAGGCGACCGAAAGGTCTTGCAGGAAGAATTGTCCAAAGAACCGTGGTTCGGTCTCACCCGCTGACAAGAGCGAGGGCCGGCCTCACGCCGCTGGGGGATCGGCGCGAGCCCGGCCCCCGGTTGACTGTCAGCTTCAGCCGCCGCGGTTCGCCATGGCGCACTCCCTTCGCTGAGGTGACGTTCTCGTCATCGTCAGCGTGCGGGCGACGGCACGGAAGCTTGCTGTACTCAGGCGGAAGGGTTTGACGGCTTCGCGCGGGCTTGGAGGCCGTCGAGGAGGACGTCGAGGCCGTAGGCGAAGTTTTCGGTGAGGCTGGCGTCGAAACCCTGTCGCAGCCGTCGGTCGACGGACTCCTGCAGCTGCGGGTACTCGTCGGCGATGGCCTGGGTTTCCTGCCGGAGTTGGTCCATCCAGTCGGTCGCGGACCGGCCCGACTTCCGGACCATCTCGCGGGTGGCGACCTCGGAACTGGCCGTGCCGAGGACGTACGACATCACACAGCTCATGGCGCGGTCGACCTCGTGATCGGCGAAGCCGGCCGCGCCGAACAGCATCATGCCGCGGGCGCCGAGGCTCATCGCCTTCGGTCCGACGCTCGGCCGGGTGTACATCACCTCGGGCATCCAGGGGTGCCGCAGTACGGCTGATCGCAGGCTGTGCGCGAACAGCAGCGCCCCACCGCGCCACCCGGCCAGCGAAGGATCGGGTACGTCGATCTCGCCCCAGGTCTCGTCGATGAGCAGGTCGATCAGGTCGTTCTTCGTCGGCACATGCCAGTACAGGCTGGTCGCACCGGATCCGAGCTTGGCGGCCAGCTTCCGCATGCTCAGACCGGAGACGCCCTCCTCGTCCAGCAGGGCCATCGCGGTCGTCACGATCTGATCCAGGCTGAGGGTCTCCCGCCCTGGTGCGGCGGCCCGTTGCCGGGTCCAGATCGACTCGTTCACACGGTCAGAGTACAGGCTCTCGCACACCGTTCGAGTTTGTCGTACAGTGTGCGAGTGACCAGTACACCGTTCGAGTCCACCTCCGCGACGGGTCATCCGCGACGCTGGTGGATCCTGCTGATCCTGTGCTTGAGCCTGCTGGTGCTGGTGGTCGACAACACCGTGCTCAATCTCGCGATCCCGTCGCTGATGCGGGATCTGGACGCAACCCCCGCGGACATCCAGTGGGTGATCGACGCCTACATCCTGGCGTTCGCGGGCCTGCTGCTGACCGCAGGCAGCCTGTCGGACCGGTTCGGCCGGCGAAGGATGCTGCTGATCGGCCTGGCGGTCTTCGGTGCGGCGTCGCTGATTGCAACCCTGGCCGATACGCCCTGGCAGCTGATCGCGTGCCGTTTCCTGATGGGCGTCGGCGGCTCGTTGCTGATGCCGAGCACGCTGTCGCTGTTGTTCTCGGTGTTCCCGCCGGAGGAGCAACGCAAGGCGATGGCCGGCTGGGCGATGGTCGCGATGGTCGGCGTGATCGCCGGCCCGACCGTGGGCGGCACGCTGCTGAATCACTTCTGGTGGGGTTCGATCTTCCTGATCAACGTGCCGATCGCGGTACTCGCGATCGTCGGCGCCGTGATCCTGATCCCGGAGTCGAGAGGCCCGGCGCGGCCGGTGGACCCGGTCGGTGCGGTGCTGTCGGTGGTCGGGATGGCAGCGGTCGTCTGGGCAATCATCTCGATCCCGGTGCACGGATGGGCCTCTGGCCGGGTGCTCGGGCTGCTGGCCATCGGCGTGGCGGCGCTGGTCGCCTTCGTGCGCTGGGAACGGCGGAGCGAGCATCCGATGGTCCCACTCGCGCTGTTCAAGGATCGACGGTTCAGCGGGACGAGCTTCTCGATCGTGCTGTTGTCGTTCACCTCGGGTGGGTTGTTGCTGGCATTGACGCAGTACTTGCAGTTCGTGCTCAAGTACTCGCCCCTGAAGGCCGGACTGGCCCTGATTCCGTATGCGCTGGCCGCGGCGGTGTTCAACGGACTGGGCGCGACGCTGGGCAAGAAGCTCGCCGACCGGACGCTCATCGCGCTCGGGCTGGCGGTGATCGCGGTGAGCTTCGGCATCCTCACGCAGGTCTCGGACAGCTCGGGGTACGGGCTGCTCATCATCGGCCTGCTGGTGATGGGGATCGGCGGCGGCCTGGCCGGTCCAGCGGCGTACACGCTCCTGATGCAGGCGGTCCCGGCCGAGCACCGCGGTGTGGGCTCCGCGATGAACGACACCGTCCAGCAGACGGGCGGCGCGCTGTCGGTCGCCGTACTGGGCAGCGTGCTGGCCGCGGCCTACTCCGCGGCCCTGCCGGACTCGGTCCCGGACGCGGCCCGTAAGTCCATCGCCGACACGCTCGCCCTGGGCCCCGACTTCTTCCCCGCCGCCAAACACGCCTTCATCGACGCCATGCAGATCTCGATGACCGTCGGCTGCATCGGCGCCTTGGCCGGAGCGCTGGTCGCCCTCCTCGTTCTACCCCGCAAGCCCGCCGTACATCCCCACGACCAGCCGGCCGACGCCACGACCTGACCCCGGCCCGGGGAGGATCTCTCGCCCGAAATGGCACGAGATCCTCCGAGGGGGACGCCGTACCAGACCCTCGGTTGTCCACAGGGAGGAAGAAGTGGGATCGGGGAGGGGATGGCGCCTGCATCTTCTTGGGCGTGGATGGGTTTGAGGAATTGTGTCGGTGGCAGGCGGGCGCGTTCAGCCGAAGGCAGGCGATCGCTCATGGAATAACGGACAAGATCTTGCTTCGCTGGGTTCGCGCGCGCCGGGTGCAGCGAGTCCATACCGGGGTGTACGTCGACTTCACCGGGCCGCTGCCGTGGAAGACCAGGATGTGGGCGGCGTGGTTGGCGTGTGGGCCGGGCGCGGCGTTGACCGGTAGTACCGCGATCCGTGCGTACGGCGTGACCGGAGACTGGGCTGACGACAGGATCCGGGTCGCGCTGCCGCACTCGCGACGGGTCGATCCGAAGCCGGGGGTTGTCGTCACACGGCACCTAGAACTGCCCTCGCTTCTGCATACGTCCCGCCAGCCGCCAATGGTGAGGTTGGAAGTCGCGCTGCTCCTCACTGCCGGCGCCGAGAAGGATGTGTCGAGGCAGGCCGCGGTACTGCTCGACGCGTGTCGGCAACGGTGCACGACGCCCGAGCGGATCCTTGCTGAGCTGAATTCGCTCTCGTGGTTGCCCAAGCGTCGGCTCCTCCGCCGGATCCTGGTCGACGCGGCCGAGGGTGTTCACTCGTTCCTGGAGCACGTCTACCGTCGACGCGTCGAACACGCCCACGGACTGCCCCGGGCGCGACGACAGGTCCGCGCCGTGACCGAGGGCTCGGTCGTCTACAGGGACGCCGAGTACTGGCCGTACGACGTGATCGTCGAACTCGACGGCCAGGCCGGTCACGCGGACCTGATCAACCGTTGGCGCGATATGACCCGCGACAACGCTGCCGCGACGAGTGGCAAGGTGACCCTCCGCTTCGGCTACCAGTTGGTCGGCAACCCATGCCTCGCGGCATCCCAGGTCGCCACCACCCTCCGCCGCCGCGGCTGGCCCGGCCACCCCCACCCCTGCGCGCCAGCCTGTCCGGTTCCTCCGCAGCCCCGGTGAGGGCCGGGAAGATCTCTTCCCTGATCGGGCCCAAGAACCTCCCGGAGCTCGATAGATCTGGGACCGGGCGTGGACGCCGATTCACGGTCTTGGGGTTGTGGTTTCTAGACTGCTAGTCGCAGATGTTCCGAAACCCCGAGAGCGAGCCATGTCCGGTCCCAACACTGATTACGACCCGGTCGAAGTGACGCCGCTGCATGCCGAAGAGCTGGAGCGGACCCGTGACGAGGCGCTGACGGCGTTTACCGGGGCGGCCGACCTGGCTGCCCTGCAGGAGGCGAAGGTCGCGCATCTCGGGGAGAAGTCGCCGATCGCGCTGGCCAACCGGGAGATCGGGGCGCTGCCGCCGCAGGGGCGCAAGGAGGCCGGCCAGCGGATCGGCGCGGCCCGGAAGGCGATCAACGAGGCCTTCGCGAGCCGCCTGGCCGTTCTCGAGGCCGAGCACGAGGAGCAGATGCTCGCCACCGAGCGCGTCGACGTGACGCTGCCGTGGCACACCCCCCAGCTCGGTGCGCGGCACCCGCTGCCACTGATCTCCGAGCAGGTCGCCGACGTGTTCACCGCGCTCGGCTGGGACGTCGCCGAAGGTCCCGAGGTCGAGGCCGAGTGGCTGAACTTCGACGCACTGAACTTCCAGCCCGACCACCCGGCCCGTCAGATGCAGGACACCTTCTTCGTCGAGCCGGTCGGCTCCGGCAAGGTCCTGCGGACCCACACCTCTCCGGTGCAGGCCCGCTCGATGCTGACCCGCGAGCCACCGATCTACGTGATCTGCCCGGGTCGCGTGTTCCGCACCGACGAGCTGGACGCGACGCACGCGCCCGTCTTCTACCAGGTCGAGGGACTCGTCGTGGACGAAGGGATCACGCTCGGGCACCTGAAGGGGACGCTGGACCACTTCGTGCAGGCGATGTTCGGTGCCGGTCTGGAGTCGCGGCTGCGGCCGAACTTCTTCCCGTTCACCGAGCCGTCGGCCGAGATCGACATGAAGTGCTTCGTCTGTCGCGGCGAGTCCGTCGGCAACCCGGACCGGCCGTGCCGCACCTGTGGCAGCGAGGGCTGGATCGAGCTCGGCGGGTGCGGCGTGGTGAACCCGCGGGTCCTGCGGGCCTGCGGCGTCGACACCGACCGGTTCTCCGGTTTCGCGTTCGGCATGGGCCTGGACCGGACCCTGATGTTCCGGAACGGGGTCGAGGACATGCGGGACATGGGTGAGGGTGACGTGCGGTTCAGCCGCCAGTTCGGGATGGAGATCTGATGCGGGTCCCACTGTCATGGCTTCGTGAGTACGTCGACCTCCCGGCCGGAGTCACCGGGCGCGACGTGGGGGAGATGCTGGTCCGGGCCGGCCTCGAGGTCGAGACCGTCGAGGAGTCGGATCTCAAGGGTCCGCTCGTGGTCGGCAAGGTGCTCACGTACGAGGACGAGCCGCAGAAGAACGGCAAGACCATCCGCTGGTGCTCGTTGGACATCGGCAAGGACGACCCGCAGTGGGTCGTCTGCGGTGCGCACAACTTCGAGGTCGGCGATCTCGTGGTCGTCGTGCTGCCGGGCGCGGTGCTGCCGGGCGGGTTCGCGATCTCCGCGCGGAAGACGTACGGACATGTCTCCAACGGGATGATCTGCTCGAGCGCCGAGCTCGGTCTGGGCGATGACGGTACGCACGGCATCGTCGTACTGGAAGCTGGTGAGGCCAAGCCCGGTGACGACGCGATCGAGCTGCTGTCCCTCAGCGATGACGTGCTCGACATCGCAGTCACGCCGGACCGTGGGTACTGCCTGTCCATCCGTGGCGTCGCGCGTGAAGCAGCCACGGCCTACGGCGTGACGCTGAAGGATCCGGCTGAGCTCAAGCTGACCGGATCGGGCGAAGGCGGCTACCCGGTGCGGGTCGACGATGCGGAAGCCTGCAGCGTGTTCGTCACCCGCACGGTGACCGGAATCGACCCGGAGGCGTTGTCGCCGCGGTGGCTGCAGAAGCGGCTGCTCGCGACCGGGATGCGGCCGATCTCGATCGGCGTCGACGTCACGAACTACGTCATGCTCGAGCTCGGCCAGCCGATCCACGGCTACGACAAGGCCCGGCTCTCCGGCGAGATCGTCGTACGGCGGGCGACCGCGGGCGAGAAGCTGATGACGCTGGACGACCAGACCCGGGAGCTGGACACCGAGGATCTGCTGATCACCGACGACTCCGGTCCGATCGGCGTCGCGGGCGTGATGGGTGGCGCGTCCACCGAGATCTCCGCCGCGACCACCGACGTGGTGATCGAGGCCGCGCACTTCGATCCGATCGTGATCGCGCGGGCCTCGCGGCGGCACAAGTTGTCGTCGGAGGCATCGCGGCGGTTCGAGCGCGAGGTCGACCCGCTGCTGCCACGGTATGCCGCGCAGCGCGTCGCCGACCTGCTGGCCGAGCTGGCCGGCGGCACGATCCAGCCGGACGAGACCGTCATCGACACGCACCCGCTGCCCGAGCCGGTGACGATCCGCGCCGACCACTCGGCTCGCGTCGCCGGTGCGAAGATCTCCGTCGAGGAGACGATTCGCCACCTCGAGTCGGTCGGCTGCACGGTCGCCGCGGCCGCTGCGGACGCCAAGCCGGCGCCGTTGGCCGTGGGTGTGCATGCTCCGGCACTGGTTGCCGGCGGCGAGGATCTGCTGGCGGTGACGCCGCCGTCTTGGCGGCCGGATCTGCGGGACCCCAACGATTTCGCCGAAGAGGCGATTCGGTTGTTCGGGTACGACAACGTGCCGTCGATCCTGCCGCCCGCGCCGGGTGGCCAAGGCTTGACCGTGTCGCAGCGGCGCCGGCGTCGGATCGCGACCGCGCTGGTCGGCGCCGGGCTGACCGAGGTCGTGTCGTACCCGTTCACGGGTGACGCCGACTTCGACGCCATGGGCCTGCCCGCCGACGATCCACGGCGTACGACGGTCAAGCTGGTCAACCCGTTGTCCGACGAAGAGCCGTCGATGCAGACCACTCTGCTCGCGACCCTGCTCCGGACCGCGGAGCGCAACGTCGGCCGCGGCACCACGGACCTGGCGATCTACCAGATCGGTCTGGTCTTCAAGCCGAAGCCGGAGACGAAGTCCGCACCGCTGCTGTCGGTCGAGCATCGCCCGACCGACGCCGAGATCCAGTCCCTGTACGACGCTCTGCCGGACCAGCCGCTACACGTCGGTGCGGTGCTGACCGGCTCGCTCACCCCGACCGGTTGGTGGGGCAAGGGCCGACCGGTGGGATGGGCCGACGCCGTTCAGCTCGGCCGGACGATCGCGTCGGCGGTCGGCGTCGAGGCCAGCGTGCAGAACGTCGAGCTCGCGCCGTGGCACCCGGGCCGGTGTGCGGAGTTCTCCGTCGGCGGCCGGGTGATCGGTCATGCCGGTGAGCTGCATCCGAAGGTCTGCCAGGCGTTCGGGCTGCCGGCGCGATCGAGTGCAGTCGAGCTCGACCTCGACGCGTTGATGGCGGCCGCGCCGGAGTCGATCACCGCCAAGCCCTTCTCGTCGTACCCGGTGGCCAAGGAGGACGTGGCGTTGATCGTCCCGGCCGAGGTTCCCGCGGCGGAGGTGCAGGCGGCGCTGGCCGAGGGTGCGGGTGCGTTGCTGGAGTCGATCCGGCTCTTCGACCTGTACACCGGTGAGCAGATCGGCGCCGGCAAGAAGTCGCTCGCGTTCGCGCTCAGGTTCCGGGCGCCGGACCGCACGCTGAAGGAGAACGAGGTCGCCGACGCGCGGCAGGCCGCGGTCCAGGTCGCGGTCGATCGCTTCGGCGCCGTCCAGCGAGTCGGCTGACCATGCCTGACCAGGCGACCGGCCGGGGCTCGCGATGAGTAAGGGTCACCCACGGGTAGCGGTCGCCGCGCCGAACGCGGCGGCGGCCGAGGCCGGCGTCCGGGTCGCGGCCGAGGGCGGCAACGCGGTGGACGCGGCGATCGCGGCCATCCTCGTCACGATGGTGAACGAGATCGGCGTCGTCTCACCGGCCTCCGGCGGCTTTGTCACCCTGCAGGTGGCCGGTGGCGACGCGGTCACGATCGACGGCTGGGTGGAGATGCCCGGCCGCGGCCTGCCGCCCGAGCGATTCGGTCAAGGCGTCTGGGACATCACCACGGACTACGGCGGCGGTACGACGACAACCGTCGGCCACGGGTCCGTGGCGACCCCAGGCGGGATGAAGGCCCTCGACCTCGCCCATCAGCGATCCGGCAAGGCACCGTGGCACGAGGTGGTCCAGCCGGCGATCGACGTTGCCCGCCATGGGTTCCCGCTGAGCCGCACCTCGGGCTACTACCTCGGTTTCACCCACGAGATCATCTTCGGCTGGCACCGCCCGAGCCACAGCGTCGTGCACGAGGAGGACGGCGCGGTGATCAAGGCCGGAACGACGGTCGTGATCCCCGAGCTGGCCGAGGCGCTCGAGCTGATCGCCCGCGAGGGCGCCGAGACCATGTACACCGGCGAGCTCGCCCGCTTGCTGGTTCGCGACATGGCTGAGAACGACGGCATCCTCACCGCTGAGGACCTGGCCGCCTACGAGGCCGTCGTACGCCCGGCCCTGACGGTCCGGCAGAACGGCTGGCGCCTGGCGACCAACCCGCCGCCGGCCGTCGGCGGCGTCGCGGCCGCCGCGATCCTGTCGTTGCTCGACGGGGTGCCGGCCGACGGCAGTTGGCGACAGTCCGAGATCGAGCGGCTGATCGAGGTCCAGTACGCCGTACTCGGGCAGCGACTCGCTGAGCTCGATGAGGAGGACAAGCGGCAGCTGGAGGGTCAGAAGCTCCTGGATCTCGCGGCCGCCGGTGATCTCCGCGCCTTGTCCTCTCCCAGTACGGCGACGGTCTCGGTCGTCGACGACGAGGGTGACGCCTGCGCGATCACGGTGTCGTCCGGCTACGGGTCCGGCGTGCTCACGCCGGGCACCGGCATCTGGCTCAACAATGCTCTCGGCGAGCAGGAGTTGTTGCACGGCGGCCCGCACAGCCTGGCGCCCGGCACCCGGCTCACGTCGAACATGGCGCCGAGCGTTGCCCGCCGCGAGAGCGACGGCGCTGTGCTCGCGATCAGTTCACCCGGTTCGGACCGGATCCCGACCGCGCTGGCCCAGGTCTACGCGCTCTACACGCATGGTGGGATGTCGTTGCGCGAGGCCGTCGAGCATCCGCGGCTGCACGTCCGCGTTCGGCAGGATGTGGTCGTCGACTACGAGGACGACCTCGAGGTGTCCGGCCTGACCTCACTGCCGACGCGGCCGATGCCGCCGCACTCGATGTACTTCGGTGGCGTCGCGGCGGCGTTCTGGGACCCGGCCGAAGGCCTGCTCGCGGTTGGCGATCCACGCCGTACCGGAGCCGTCGCGGTCTCACCTCCACTGTGACCGCGTGCCCTGCGCTCGGTGTGGTCGTTAGAGAGGAAGACACCCCCGGCCACTGAACTGGAAGGTCTGCAGCCATGCGGGACACCGCCCCCGAACTCTCCGTCGTCGTGCCGATGTACGACGAGGAAGAGGTGCTGCCGATCTTCTTCGACCGGATGCACCCGCTCCTCGACGGTCTCGGTGTCGACTACGAGTTGCTCGTCGTCGACGACGGCAGCCGGGACAGGACCGCCGCGCTGTTGCTGGCGGCCGCGGAGGACTGGCCGCAGCTCCGCGTCGTTCGCCTGCTGCGCAACAGCGGTCACCAGGCCGCCCAGTCGGCCGGGTTCCGTCGCGCGCGCGGCCGGTATGTCGTGACGATCGACGCCGACCTCCAGGATCCGCCCGAGGTGATCAGGCAGTTCCTCGACACCGTGCGCGCGAAGGACGTCGACGTCGTGTACGGCGTTCGCTCGGACCGCTCGAGTGATTCGCTGGCCAAACGGACCACAGCCCGGCTGTACTACCGGCTCATGTGCCGCTTGATCGGCAAGGGCATCCCGTACGACGCAGCCGACTTCCGGCTCGTGTCGCGTCGAGTGGTCGACGCGGTCAACGCGTTGCCCGAGGATGGACGCGTGTTCCGGTTGGTGATCCCGTGGCTCGGCTTCCCGAGTGTCGAGGTGAAGTACGTCCGGGCCGAGCGGGCCGCGGGGACGACGAAGTACAACTTCACCAAGATGCTCCGGCTGGCGTTCGACAGCGTGACCGCGTTCTCGGCCGCGCCGCTGCGGCTGGCGACCTGGCTCGGGCTGCTCGGCGGGCTGATGTCCGGGCTGTTCGTGGTCGGCGCCCTGGTGATCAAGGTGAGTGGGCACAGCATTCCTGGTTGGACGTCGACCGTGCTCACGGTCAGCATCATCGGCGCGATCCAGCTGTTCTGCCTCGGCCTCCTGGGTGAGTACGTGGCCCGGCTGTTCCAGTCCAGCCAGCGCCGGCCGCAGTTCCTGGTCGGGTACGACAGCCTCGACGACCGCGGCCACCGTCTCGACACCGCACCCAGCGAGAAGGAACCGGCCGACCACAGATGAGGCGGTTGCTCCCCTGGCTGCTGCCGTTGGCGGCGGCAGTCATCGGGCTGGCCTCGGTCGACGTCGGGCCCGGCCCGATCGTCAAGTACGCCGGCTACTTCGCCCTCGCGATCGCACTCCCCGGCACCTTGCTGCTGCGTGCGGCCTGGCGCAGCACGGGCAATTGGGCGGAGGATCTCGGCCTTGGTTCGGTCGTCGGTGCGGCCTGGCAGCTGGTCGGCTGGGCCGTGTTCACGGCACTCGGTTGGCAACGCTGGCTGATCATCTGGCCGGCGCTGGTGCTGATCACCTTCGCTGTGGTCGGGCGCCAGTACTGGCGCATCGCGGAGCCCAAACCTTTGCCGGTCGCGTGGACCTGGGGACTGGCACTGTCAGCGGCGGCCATGGTCGGCGCGGCCTGCGTCGGCGTGTACGCCTACCACCCGATGCCACCGGCGGGTACGGCGTACTACCCGGACCTCCTCTATCACTTGTCGATGGTGCACGAGCTGACTCGGTCGGTGCCGCCGGAGTTGCCGCAGGTCGCGGGGGAGCGGCTGGAGTACCACTGGTTCGCGAATGCAGACATGGCCGGCGCAGTGGACATCACTCGGCTGACACCGTTGGTGGTCTTGTTCCGATTGTGGTTGCTGCCGTGGCTGGTCGTCGTACTGCTCGTCTGCGCGACCTTGGCGCGGATCGTGAGCCGGACCTGGTGGACGGGCGTGCTCGCCGCACTCGCGTTGGCGGCGCCGCAGTTGTTCTTGTTTGTCGACACGAGTGTGAATCTGGCGGCACCGGTCAGCTTCCTCAGCCCGTCGCAGACGTTCGGGATGGCCGCCGCAGTGACGGTAGCCGTGGTTTTGATCGACCTGTTGTTCGCTCACGCGCGCAGCAGTGCCTGGCTGGTGGTCGTCCCGGTAGCCATCGTCGGCGGTGGGTCGAAACCCACAGTCGTGCCGCTGCTGGTTGCGGCGGTCGCGGTGGCAGCGGTGTACCTGCTGGTGACGACCCGGCGAGTGCCGCGGCGCATTGTGATCGCGGCTGCCGCACTGGTGGCGGTGGGAGTCGCGACGGTGCTGACGGTTGCTGGCAGCACTCAAGGTTCTGGAGTGCAGTTCCTTGCGATGCTGAAGGCGCTGCCCGTCTATACCGCGGCGACTGGTGACACGACGCCGCCAGGGGCCGGCGGTCTGATCCTGCCGGCGCTGGCGCACGGGGCCGTGCTCGGGACGCTGGCGCTGCTGCTGGGTCTGCTGCTCACCCTGCAGTCGATGGCGTGGGTCGGCTTCGCGGTCGCCGGTCAGCGGGACCCGATCGCGTGGTTCCTGCTCGGCGCGATGATCGCCGGCTGGTTGGGGTATCTGCTGATCGACCACCCGTCCGTGAGCGAGTCCTACTTCATCTACACCGCGGCGCCCTTCAGCCTGGCCGGCGCCGGGTGGTTCGCGGCGACCAGTGCGCGCGCGGCCGGGAGACCGATCCCGATCTCCGTCGTCGCCCTCGGTCTGTCGGTCGTGTATGCCGGTCTGCTCGTGTGGGCGAAGGGTGTGCCGGCCGGACCGCCAACTCGGCATCTGTGGTTGAGCACTCGGCTGTTGCTGGTGGTCCTCGCATTCACGATCGTGCTGTTGGTGGTGTGGCGACTCTTCTTCCGGCAGGCCGGCGGCGGACTGCTCGTCGTACTGATTCTGTTGGCGACCGCACCGATCAGTTCGTTCGCGCAGAGCGCGCTCCATGGGGACACCGAGAAGGCGCCGACGTATCGGGCGCCACAGTGGCGGGTGTACCCGGACGAGACCAACGCCGCGCTCTGGCTGGGGAAGAACTCCGCGCCGACCGCCGTGGTCGCGACCAACACCTGGTGCCGACCGGCCGGGCAACTGGCGCCCGGGTGCGATGCGCGTGGATACCTGGTCAGCGGTCTGGCCGGTCGCCGTACGCTGATCGAGGGCTGGGCGTATACCAACCAGGCGATGGCCGAGCAGGGCGTCGGCGGACGCCGATACACCGTGCAGCCGTCGCCGTGGCCGGACCGGGTCGCACTCACGAACCAGGCCCTCGCCGCACCGACTCCGGGTCTGCTGCTGAGGCTGCGCACCGAGTACGGCGTGAGCTGGCTGTACGCCGACGCCCGCAACGGACCTGTGTCACCCGCGTTGGACCGGCTGGCCGTGTTGCGACACAGCATCGGAATGGTTCGGATCTACGAACTCGGAGAGTGATTGTCCCGTAACATCGGGTCGGCGTGGAGCGTTAGCTCTGCGTAGGCCCGCCCGCCCGTGTGGCCGTCGCATGCGGTGACGTGATGGCTCGGGAGGGCGGAAGGAATGCGGGCGACGCGACCGGGTGCGGTCATTGGTCTGATCCTCGGTCTGGTGGCACTCGGCTGTGTCCAAGCAACTGTGCATGCCGCTGCCTATGAAGTCCCGGTGACGCCTTTTACACCAGGGGATTCGGCCACTGCCGTCATGCCCGGGACCGGGCTGCAGCAGACGATCACGGTCAACGGGCAGACCGAGCTGGGCGACGCGACGACGGCCGGGTTCCACGGGACCGGGCCGACCACCTACCTGCCGGCGATCGCGACGACGACGCCGGCGCAGGATCTGGTCGTGAACACCGGCACCTGCGCATCGACCGGCAGCTGTGGCGAGCGCGGGACGGTGACGATCGCGTTCAGCCAACCGGTTCGGAATCCTGTCCTCCACCTCGCGGGCCTTGGCGGCGCCGTCACCCAGACCGCCAGCGGCAAGCCGACCGCGCAGTCCGAGTTGCACTCGATCCTCAAGCTGACGACGCCCGGCCTCAGCCTCACCAAGGTTGGACCGGGCAACAATCTCGCCGTCAGCAGCGACACCGTCACCGCGGCCGACGACGACGCCGGCCCGACCTGCGTCAACACCAAGACCGGTATCGGCCTCGACGCCGCCGCGACTGCGGCCTGCGGTTCGGTCCGCGTGAACGGCGTCGTCACTCGCGTCACGTTCGCCGTCGCTGCGTTCTTCACCAAACATCAGAAGCTTCCGGCCTTCAACACCTCGTCGTCCGCCGATGCGTTCTCGATCGTCGCGTCGGCGGGCGAGGACTTCGGTGACGCGCCCGCGTCGTATGGCGCTGCCTGGTCGGTGCTCAGCGACGTACGGCTCGGCAAGGACGCGACCGAGGACAACTCGACCGTTGCCAACGGCACCACGGGTCCGACCGCGCCTGATCAGGCCGACGACGGCGTCACTTTCACACCGCTCCGCACCGACACGACGTCCTACACCGCCGAGCTGAAGCTGACCGGGGCCTCCAAGGGCGGTCGGGCGTGTGCCTGGATCGACCTCGACCACGACGGCACCTTCGACCCGATCGAGCGTTCTTGCGCCGGCTTCGCCGCCGGTCAGAGTGCGGTCACCCTGAACTGGACGGACCTCAGTCCGAAGGCGGGACCGACGTACGCGCGAGTCCGGGTCGGGTACGTCGATACCCAGGTGGAGAAGCCGGTCGGTCCGGCCGACGCCGGGGAGGTCGAGGACTACCCGGTGGTGATCACACCGCCGCCACCGCCGATCCTCCAGGACGACACCGCGACGACCGCGTTCGACACCACCGCCACGATCGATGTCCTTGGCAACGACAAGTCGGGCGATCCGGATTCACCGCTCAAGCCGAGCACGTTGTGCCTGGTCGACGGCAACGACTGCGTCGTGATGGTGAATGTTGTCGGCCAGGCCAAGTACGTCGCCAAGGCCGGCAAGATCCGGGTCGAGCCGGTCCCGGGCTTCGTCGGAGCCGGCAAGCCGGTCACCTACCGGGTTGCCGACAGCAACGGGATCACCGCGACCGCGAAGCTGACCCTCACGGTCGCACTCCCGGCCAAGCCGGTTGCGACGCCCGACACTTCGACCACCCCGCAGAACGTCAGCGTCGCCGTGAAGCCCTTGGCCAACGACCGCGCGGCGACCGGGGTGAAGCTCGTCCCCACCTCGGTCGTGCTTCGCGACCCCGCCGATGCGACCTTCAAGAAGAAGGTGGTGATCGCAGGCGAGGGGCAGTACGCCGTGAAGCCCGACGGCGGTGTGGACTTCGTCCCGGTCCCGCAGTTCACCGGCGTCGGTACCACGATCGGCTACCGCGTCTCCGACAGCACCGGCCAGACCGCTGAATCCACGCTGGTCGTGACAGTCACCCCGGTCAAGCCGACGGCCAACGGCGACTCGGTCTCAACCGCCTTCGATACGAACATCGCCGTGCCGGTGCTGGACAACGACCTGCCGGGAGCACCGGATGCTCCGCTCGATCCAACGAGCCTGCGGCTGGTTGACCCCGGCAGTCAGAAGCTGGTCGAGACGCTCACGATCGCGCGACAAGGCACCTATTTGGTGTCCGGCGGCAAAGTCACCTTCCAACCCGTGCACGGGTTCCACGGCGTCGGTACGACGCTGACCTATCAAGTGCTCGACAAGAACGGGACGCCGGCTCGCGCGCAGCTCACGGTGTCGGTCGACGCACCCGGTCCGCCGGTCGCGAACCAGGACACGATCACGACACTGCAAGGCGGATCGGTCGTCATCGCCGTCCTCGACAACGACAAGCCCGGGCCGACCGGTGCAGCACTACAGCCAGACACCGTGCGGCTGTTCTTGCCCGCGGCCGCCGAGCTGGGGACGACGCTGGTGGTCAAGGGGCAGGGCACGTACACGGCGAAGCCGGACGGCAAGATCCTGTTCGAGCCGGTGCCGACCTTCAGCGGGGCCGCGACCCCGGTCGGTTATCAGGTTGCTGATAGCAACGGTGCGATCGGGAAGTCGACGCTGAGTGTGCAGGTGACGAAGGTCCAGCCGGATGCGTCCGACGACACCGCGAGTACGGCGTACGACACGACGGCCACTGTGGTGGTGCTGGCCAATGACGAGTCCGGCGATCCGGCGGTGCCGCTGGTGCCGAGCAGCGTGCGGTTGCTGGACCCGCGGACCAAGCTGCCGAAGACCACAGTCGTCATCGACGGCGAAGCGACGTACACGGTGACTGCGGACGGGAAGGTCGCGGTCGATCCGATGCCGACGTTCACCGGGGTCGCGTCGCCGATCGCCTACCAGGTCTCGGACGTGAACGGCACTCTCGCCACAGCGACGCTGACGGTCACGATCGCGAAGCCGACCGTGCCGACCGCGAAGCCGGACACCGCGGTGGGCAAGCAGAACGTCCCACTGACGATCGATCCGCTGGCCAACGACACTGCGGGTGCGGGCACCGGGCTCGACCCGCTCAGCCTGGCGATCCTCGACCCGGCGGACGGTTCGCTGAAGAAGCTGGTCAAGATCCCGGGGCAGGGCAACTATCAGGTCAACCCGGACGGCACCGTCACCGTCGATCCGCTGCCGGGCTTCACCGGTACGGCGACCACGCTGAGCTATCGGGTCACCGACTGGTTCGATCAGGACGCGCGGTCGAGTCTCACGGTCACGATCACGCCGGTCACGCCGGTGGCGGTCGACGATACGGCGAGGACGGCGTACAACAAGACCGTCGTGGTCAAGGTGCTGGCGAACGACAAGCCGGGTGATCCGAGTGCGCCGCTGCTGCCCGCCAGCCTGTTGCTCACCGATCCGAGCGACGGGTTGCTGAAGGCAACGGTCCGCATCGCGAACGAGGGTGTCTACACAGCCGCCGGGGGAGTGGTCACCTTCGATCCGGGCGCGACGTTCCGCGGACCAGGGACGCCGTTGACGTACCAGATCGGTGACGCGAACGGGACCCTCGCTACCGCGCGGCTGTCGATCACGGTCGGGCAGCCGCCGGTCGCGGTCGCCGATACCGCCTCGACGCTCCAAGGCGTGAGCGTGTCGGTGAACGTGCTGTCCAACGACAGCCCGGGGACCGACGCCAAGCTCGATCGGACCTCGGTCGGGCTGCTCGATCCGGCAGCACGGACTACCGGCTACGTCAAGAAGGTGACGGTCGCGAACCAGGGCACGTACTCGGTGCAGCCGACCGGCGCAGTGGTCTTCGATCCGGTGCCGACGTTCCGGGGCAAGGGCCTCGCGATCAACTACCGGGTCGCGGATTCGGACGGGAACTACGCCGCCTCCACGCTGAGCCTGACCGTGACGCCGGTCAGTCCGGTCACGGTGGACGATTCGGCGATCACGCCGTTCGGGCATCCGATCACGGTGAACGTGCTGGCGAACGACAAGCCGGGTGATCCTTCGGCGCCGCTGGTCCCCGCGAGCCTGGTGCTGAAGGATCCGGCCGGAGGTTATGGGAAGACCTTCACGCGGGCAGGTGAAGGGACCTACGTCGCCGGTGCGGATGGGTCGATCACCTTCACACCGGTCCCGAAGTATCAGGGGGTGACGACACCGGCGACGTACCGGATCACCGACGACAACGGGACGACGGCAGAGGGACTGCTGTTCCTGACGGTCGGTCAGGGGCCTGAGGCAACCGCTGATGTCGTTGCCACCGAGCAGAACGTGACCGCGGTCGTTGACCCGCTGCTGAACGACAAGCCCGGGACGGGTGCGGAGCTGGTGAAGACCTCCGTGCAGGTGTACGGCGAGACGGCCGGATGGGGACGGAAGGCGGCGATCACCGGGCAGGGCGTGTTCGTGGCGAACGCGACGACGGGGAAGATCACCTTCGATCCCGAGCCGGCCTTCCGTGGGGTCGCCTCGATCGCGTATCGGGTCACCGACACGAGCGGGAACACGGCGACCTCGACGATCACCGTGACGGCAACGGCGGTCACACCGACGATCGCGGACGACACGGCCACGACGCCGTTCGAGACCGCGGCGACGGTCGCGGTCCTGGCGAACGACAAGCCTGGTGATCCGTCGGCCTCGCTGGTGCCCGCCTCGGTGCGCATCGAGGATCCGGCGACCGGGGATCCGGTCCCGTCGCTGACGGTCGCGGGCGAGGGTACGTACACAGTCCAGCCGGCCGGCGGGATCCAGTTCGTCCCGATCGACGGCTTCGCCGGCACCACGACTCCCGTCGGCTATCAGGTTGCCGACAGCAACGGAACGGTCGGGTCCGCCACTCTGACTCTCACCGTGCAGGCTCGACCGATCGCCGCCCCGGACTCGGCCCGGACGAAGCAGCATCTGCCGGTGACGATCGACCCGCTCGTCAACGACAAGTCCGGCCCGGGCGCGACTCTCGATCCGGCATCCGTGCTGCTGGTCGGTCCGGACGGAGCTCTGGTCGATCAGGTCACGATGGACGGCCAGGGCGAGTATGTCGTTGCCAATGGCAAGGTCACGTTCACCCCGGTGGCGGCGTTCACGGGCACCGCCCGGCCGGCGGCGTACGAGGTCAAGGACAGCAACCACAACTCGGCCCGCGCGACGATCACCGTGGCCGTGCTGCCGATCCGTCCGATCACCGTCGACGACAGCGCCGAGACGGCCTTCGGTACGGCGGTTGTCGTTCAGGTGCTCGGCAACGACAAACCCGGTGACGCATCCGCGCCGCTCGTGCCGGCTTCCGTCGTACTGCGGGATCCGGCCGATGGCAAGGACAAGAAGACGGTCACCGTTCCGGACGAGGGGACCTTCGCGGTCGGCGCCGGTGCTGCGATCACCTTCACGCCGGCCAAGGACTTCATCGGTACGACGCGGTCCGTCGCCTACCGCGTCACGGATGCCAACGGAACCTCGAACACCGCGCTCCTGGACGTGACCGTCGCCGGTCCTTTGGTGGCCAAGGCCGCGCCGGACACCGCGACCGGCACACCGGGCAACGCGGTCGCGGTCAACCCACTCCTCAACGACAACGGTGCCGGCACGGTCTGCCTCCGGACCGGAGCGGCGACCTGCACGAAGCGGATGACCAATGCCTCCGGCAACTGGTCGGTCGCCGGGGACGGGACCATCACCCTCACCCCAGCGGCTGGCTTCACCGGCTCCGCGAAGGTTGTCTACGAACGCACGGACGCGACCGGCCAGGCTGTGACCGCGCCGGTCAAGGTCATCGTCGGCGCCCAACCCGAGGAAGACCTCCGCGCGGTCAACCGCGCCGAACTCCCCGCCACCGGCGGCCCACCCGGAATCCTCCTCGTCCTCGGCGCCCTTCTCACCGCTCTCGGTGCGACCCTCGCGGCGCTGTCCCGGACGCGCCGTTGAGCTCCATCACCAGCATGAACTCGTCGCGATAGTCATCCGGGGCGACGCGGATCGCGCGGGGCTGGCGGCCGACGACCTGATAGCCGAGAGGCTCGTAGAAGCTCTCCAGGCCGAGGCCGTCGCGGATCGTGAGTTGCAGTTGCTCCAGCCCGAGATCGACCGCCGAGCCGCGCAGACCCTCCATCAGCATCCGGCCTGCGCCGTTGCCCTGGTGCTGCGGGTGGACCATCACCCGGAGCACCGTGCGCCAGTGCGCTTGCAGCGCGCTGCCGCGACTCACCAGCATGCCCATCCCGGCGTACCGCTCGCCGGTGTGCAGCACGCCGAGCAGGTCGACGCCGGCCGCGACTCGGCCGAGCGCCTCGTCCAGCGTCTCGGCCACGAGCTCGACCGGCGCCGGTGGCGTGAACCCGACCGCACCGCCGGCATCGGTCGCCGCGACCCAGGTGTCCAGCAGGTCCGCCCGCACGACCGGATCCAGAGCTTCTTCCGGTTCCACCACCAGATACTTCACTACACCTCCAGCTGCGACTGAGTTGCAGATAGCTTACGACTCGAGACCTCGCCGCGATGGCACCTGCCGTACGGTCGCTCGTGACATGACGTGACCCACATCACCGGTACAAGACCACGACCATGACGACCATCGCGACGGCTGCGAGCGGAAGCGACGCGAAGAACGCCGCGGTGCCGGTCCAGAACGATGCCCAGCCCGCACGGTTGTAGGCAGCCGTCACCAGCAGTCCGACCACGAACTCGATCCCGGCGCCGGGAATTCCGAGGATCCAGCCCAGGAGCACGAGCCGATCCCGGTCGCTCCAGCAGCTGCCGAACCCCGTGCTCTGGCAGTTGAGCGGCGTCCGCCCGGGTGTCAGCAGGACGATCACGCCAAAGGCCGCGATCAGCGCGGCCAGCCAGCCGACGAACACCAGATAGCTGCCCGCCCGCCGCCGATCCTCGATGCCTTGGTTGTCCACGTCGCTCAGCCTGCCGCCGCGCGCGGCGGGGCGCCTGAGTGGTTCTACTCGATCGCGGATCTTGGATATTCATTCGGGTTGTGACATACTCATTCATATGAGTGTGACGGTGGCGGTCGCTGGTGCCAGTGGGTATGCGGGGGGCGAGCTGCTTCGGCTCCTGAGTAGCCACCCCGGGGTCGAGATCGGTGCGCTGACCGCCGGCGGGAACGCCGGTACCCAGCTCGGCGCGCATCATCCGCACCTCGTGCCGCTGGCCGGCCGGACCCTGCTCGAGACCACGGCGGAGAATCTCGCCGGTCACGAGGTGGTGTTCCTGGCTCTGCCGCATGGACAGTCCGCCGGAATCGCCGAGAAGCTCGGCGAGGACGTCACCGTGATCGACTGCGGCGCGGACTTCCGGCTGGTCGAGGCCGAGGCATGGGTCGAGTTCTACGGCGGAATGTACGCCGGCTCCTGGCCGTACGGACTGCCGGAGCTTCCGGGGCAGCGGGACAAGCTCCGCGGTTCGCACCGGGTCGCCGTACCGGGGTGTTATCCGACCGTCTCCACGCTCGCCCTCCTGCCCGCCGTACAGCAAGGTCTCGTTGATCCCGGCCAACTGGTGGTGGTCGCGGTCAGCGGTACGTCGGGCGCAGGCAGGGCGCCCAAGGCACACCTGCTCGGATCCGAGGTGATGGGCTCGGCGTCGGCGTACGGCGTCGGCGGCGTCCATCGGCACACACCGGAGATCGAGCAGAACCTCGCGCCGTACGTCGATCAGCCGGTCAGCGTCTCGTTCACACCGGTGCTGGTGCCGATGGCCCGTGGCATCCTCGCGACCTGCAGTGCACCGGTTGCCGACGGCACCGACCTCGCGACGCTGCGGCAGGCCTATGAAGATGCCTACCGCAACGAACCGTTCGTGCACGTGCTGCCCGAGGGGCAGTGGCCGCAGACGCAGTCGACCCTCGGCGCGAACACTGTGCAATTGCAGGTCGCCCTCGACCAGCGGACCGGCCGCGCCGTCGTCGTGGCCGCGATGGACAACCTCACCAA
This sequence comes from Kribbella sp. NPDC055071, assembly GCF_053608045.1. NCBI lineage: Bacteria > Bacillati > Actinomycetota > Actinomycetes > Propionibacteriales > Kribbellaceae > Kribbella > Kribbella sp. NPDC055071. The sequence goes on along the minus strand of NZ_JBSGUS010000010.1, from coordinate 10,755 downwards.
GGGCACCGCCGGCGGCGCCGTGCAGTGCATGAACCTGGCCCTCGGTCTGGACGAGACCCTGGCCCTTCCCCTCGTAGGAGTGGCACCGTGACTGATGTGGGGACCCTCGCTGTGACCCCAGATGGCTCGCTGGAATCCTGGGTCGATCGGAGCGCCGGGGTCACCGCGCCGGCCGGCTTCCGCGCGGCCGGGGTGATCGCGGGGATCAAACCAGCCGGCACACCAGACCTGACCGTTGTCGTGAACGACGGTCCTTCGGACGTCGCCGCGGGTGTCTTCACCACCAACAAGGTGAAGGCCGCGCCGGTGCTGTGGTCCCAGCAGGTCCTGTCCGCGGGCGTGTTGAAGGCCGTCGTGCTGAACTCCGGCGGCGCGAACGCCTGCACCGGCCCGGAGGGTTTTCAGGACACACACCAGACGGCCGAGAAGTTGGCCGAGGTCCTCGGCGTCGGAGCGGCCGAGATCGGCGTCTGTTCGACCGGCCTCATCGGCGAACGCCTTCCGATGTCCGCGCTCATCCCCGGCATCGATGCTGCGGTGGATGCACTCGGCGGTTCGCCCGAGCACGGCCTGGCCGCGGCCACCGCGGTCATGACGACCGACAACGTGCCGAAGCAGGCTGTGTTGAGGCATCCGGACGGCTGGAGCATCGGCGGGTTCGCCAAGGGCGCCGGGATGTGTGCGCCGAACATGGCGACGATGCTCAGCGTCATCACGACCGACGCGGTCCTGGACCAGCCGCACCTCGACCACGCGCTCCGGAACGCGGTCGGCAAGACCTTCAACCGGCTCGACGTCGACGGGGGTACGTCGACCAATGACACGGTGCTCCTGCTGTCGTCCGGAGCATCCGGAGTGACGGTCGCAGCCGAGGCCTTCGAGGCCGCGCTGACCGCCTTGGCTGCTGACCTGGTGAAGCAGTTGCAGGCGGACGCAGAGGGTGTGACCAAGCACGTCAGCATCACTGTGCAGGGCGCCGCCACGGAGGCCGAGGCGCTGGCCGCGGCGAAGCTCGTTGCCGAGGACAACCTGTGCAAGACCGCGTTCTTCGCCTCCGACCCGAACTGGGGCCGGATCGCGATGGCGGTCGGCAACGCACCCACGGCGTTCGACCCGTCGTTGCTCGACATCACGTTGAACGGGGCGCCGATCTGTGTTGCCGGCGGCAAGGGTGTCGACCGCTCGGAGGCGGATCTGAGCGGCCTCGAGATCGACGTACTGATCGACCTGCACGCCGGGTCCGGGTCGGCAACGGTGCTCACCACCGACCTGTCCCACGCGTACGTCGAAGAGAACTCGGCGTACTCCTCGTGACGACGACGCATGCGGCCGCGGTCGAGAAGGCCGCGGTCCTGACCGAGGCGTTGCCGTGGCTGAAGCAGTTCCACGGCAAGACGGTCGTGATCAAGTACGGCGGCAACGCGATGATCGACGAGAAGCTCAAGCGTGCTTTCGCCGAGGACATCGTCTTCCTCCGCTACGCCGGGGTCCGGGTCGTGGTCGTGCACGGTGGTGGACCGCAGATCAGCGAGATGCTCGGGCGGCTCGGGATCGACAGCGAGTTCCGCGGCGGGCTGCGGGTCACGACGCCGGAGGCGATGGATGTCGTCGGCATGGTCCTGGTCGGCAAGGTCGGTCGGGAGCTGGTCGGTCTGCTCAACTCCCACGGGCCGTTCGCGGTCGGTATGTCCGGTGAGGACGCCGGTCTCTTCACCGCGGAACGTCGTACGGCGCTGGTGGACGGCGAGGCCGTCGACATCGGGCTGGTCGGCGACGTGGTCGACGTACGCCCTGAGGCCGTGGTCGACCTGATCGACGCCGGCCGGATCCCGGTGGTGTCGACGATCGCGCCGGACGAGGACGGGCAGGCGCACAACGTCAACGCGGACACTGCGGCCGCCGCGCTCGCGGTCGCGCTGGGGGCCGAGAAGCTGATCGTTCTGACCGACGTGGCTGGCTTGTACCGGAACTGGCCGGACAGCGACGAGATCATCACCCAGATCGACACGGCCGAGCTGGCCGAGCTGCTGCCGTCGCTTGCCGCCGGCATGGTGCCGAAGATGGAGGCCTGCCTGCGGGCGGTCCAGTCGGGTGTCTCCCGCGCGACCGTGATCGACGGACGCGTACCGCACTCGCTGTTGCTGGAAATCTTCACCGACGCCGGAAGTGGAACCCAGGTGATCCCGCATGACTGAACTGCTCACAGTCGATGGCACGCAGGCGGCGCTGACCGAGCGCTACACCGGTGCGCTGATGAACACCTTCGGTGCACCCAAGCGAGTGCTGGTCCGCGGTGAGGGTGCTTACCTCTGGGATGCCGACGGCAACAAGTACCTCGACCTGCTCGGCGGGCTCGCGGTGAACTGTCTCGGGCACGCGCACCCGTTCGTGGTGTCTGCGGTCACCTCGCAACTCGCCACGCTCGGCCACGTTTCGAACTTCTTCGCCTCCGCACCACAGATCGCACTGGCCGAGAAGCTGCTCGGCCTTTTCGATGCCCCCGGCAAGGTGTTCTTCACGAACTCCGGCACCGAGGCGAACGAGGCCGCCTTCAAGATCACCCGGCGGACCGGCCGGACCAAGATCGTCTCCACCGTCGGTGCCTTTCACGGGCGGTCGATGGGCGCGCTCGCGGTGACCTGGAAGCCGGCGTACCGGGAGCTGTTCGAGCCGCTGCCGGGCGACGTGGAGTTCGTCCCGTACGGCGATGCCGAGGCGCTGGCCGCAGCCGTCGACGACCAGACGGCGGCCGTCATCCTCGAGCCGATCCAGGGCGAGAACGGCGTGGTCGTACCGCCACCGGGATATCTGCGGTCGGCCCGGAGCATCACGTCGGAGCACGGCGCGCTGCTGTGGATCGACGAGATCCAGACCGGGATCGGGCGGACCGGCACGTGGTTCGCGTTTGAGACCGACGGGATCACTCCGGACGTGGTGACGGTGGCCAAGGGGCTCGGCGCGGGGATTCCGATCGGCGCGTGCATCGGACTCGGCGCCGCCGCGGAGCTGCTGCAGCCGGGGAACCACGGTACGACGTTCGGCGGCAACCCGGTCGCGGCGATCGCGGGTCTCGCGGTGCTGACCGTGATCGAGCGGGACGGGCTGCTCGCCCAGGTGAATGCCGTCGGCAACCACCTCGCGTCCTCGGTGATCGCGCTCGACCATCCACTGATCGCCGGAGTGCGCGGCCGCGGGCTGCTGCTGGGGATCGAGCTGACGAAGCCGGTGTCGGATCAGGTGACGGCGCTGGCGTTGGAGGCGGGGTTCGTGATCAACAATCCGATTCCGGACGCGTTGCGGCTGGCGCCGCCGTACATCCTGAGCAAGGCTGATGCCGACAGCTTCGTCGCGGCCCTTCCCGGGCTGCTGGACCAGGTGGAGGCTCGATGAGCGTCAGACACTTTCTGCGTGACGACGACCTGAGTCCGGTCGAGCAGGACGAGGTCCTGACGCTTGCGCAGCAGTTGACCGACGACCGGTACGGGCACAAGCCGCTGGCCGGGCCGAAGACGGTCGCGGTGATCTTCGACAAGTCCTCGACCCGGACGCGGATCTCGTTCGCGGTCGGGATCGCCGAGCTGGGTGGGTCGCCGCTGATCATCGACGCGCAGACCTCGCAGCTCGGCCGGGGCGAGCCGATCGCCGACACCGCCCGCGTGCTGGACCGGCAGGTCGCGGCGATCGTGTGGCGGACGGCCGGGCAGACCCGGATCGACGAGATGGCGGGAGCCTCGCGGGTTCCGGTCGTGAACGCCTTGACCGACGAATTCCACCCGTGCCAGATCCTCGCCGACCTGCTCACCGTGCGACAGCACAAGGGGTCGACCGCCGGGCTGAAGCTGGTCTACCTGGGCGATGGCGCCAACAACATGGCGCACTCGTACTTGCTCGGTGGTGTCACGGCCGGGATGCATGTGGTGGTGGCGTCGCCGTCGGATTACCAGCCGGATCCTGCCGTCCTGGCTCGCGCTGTGGAGATCGCAGCGTCGACGGGTGGTTCGGTGCAGTGGACGGCCGATCCGCTGGAGGCGGTGGACGGTGCGGATGTCGTTGCCACCGACACCTGGGTGTCGATGGGGCAGGAGGCCGAGTCCGCGTTGCGGGAGGCGCCGTTCGTCCCGTATGCGGTGACCGAGCAACTGTTGACCAAGGCAAACTCCGACGCGATCGTGCTGCACTGCCTGCCCGCGTATCGCGGCAAGGAGATCGAGGCGGCCGTGATCGACGGCCCGCAGTCCGTCGTCTGGGACGAGGCCGAGAACCGGTTGCACGCACAGAAGGCGCTCCTGTCGTGGCTGTTGGCACGGAGTTTCCAGGCATGAGCATCGCCGTACCGACGACGAAGACCGCGCGGCAGCAGCGGATCGTCGACCTGCTCGGGCGGCAGCCGGTGCGGTCGCAGACCGAGCTCGCCGATCTCCTGGCTGCCTCCGGCCTCGTGGTCGGACAGGCCACGCTGTCGCGCGATCTGGTCGAGATCGGTGCGGTGAAGGTCCGTGATTCGACCGGCCAGCTGGTGTACGCCGTGCCCGGGGAAGGCGGCGACCGCACACCGCGGGCCGGTGAGGCTGCCGCGTTCGAGGCGCGGCTCGGCCGGGTCGCCTCCGAGCTGCTGGTGAGCGCCGAGGGCAGTGCCAATCTGGTGATCCTGCGAACCCCGCCGGGTGCGGCCCAGTACTTCGCGTCGGCGATCGACCACGTGGGACTGGACGACGTACTCGGCACCATCGCCGGCGACGACACCGTCATGGTCGTGTCCCGCAATCCCACCGGTGGCGAGGCCCTGGCCGCGCGCTTCCTGTCGCTGGCCGCCCGCTCCGAACCCAAATAGAGGACCTGAGAAATGAGCACGGAAGAAAGCGCCTCCCTGTGGGGTAGCCGGTTCAAGGGCGGGCCGGCCGATGCGCTGGCGGCGCTGAGCAAGTCGACCGACTTCGACTGGCGGTTGGCGCCGTACGACATCGCCGGGTCGAAGGCGCACGCGAAGGTGCTGCACCGCGCCGGGCTGCTGACGGACGAGGATCTGACCAAGATGCTCGCCGGGCTGGATCAGCTCCTGGACGACGTCCTGGCCGGACGTTTCCTGCCGGCACCCCAGGACGAGGACGTGCACACCGCGCTGGAGCACGGGCTGCTCGAACTGCTCGGCCCTGAGCTGGGCGGGCGGCTTCGGGCCGGGCGCTCGCGGAACGACCAGGTCGCGACGCTGTTCAAGAGCTACCTGCGTGAGCACGGCCGGATCATCAGTCGGCTGCTGCTGGAGCAGGTGAACACCCTCGCGGACCAGGCCGAGAAGCACCTCGGTGTCGCGATGCCAGGGCGGACGCACCTGCAGCATGCGCAGCCCGTCCTGCTCTCGCATCACCTGCTCGCACATGCCTGGCCGCTCGTCCGCGACCTCGACCGGCTGTCCGACTGGGACGCTCGCGTGGCCGTGGACTCGCCGTACGGATCGGGTGCGCTGGCCGGTAGCTCGCTGGGCCTGGACCCGCAGTTCGTTGCCACCGAGCTCGGGTACACCAACTCGTCGGCCAATTCGATCGACGGGACCGCGTCCCGGGACTTCGTCGCCGAGTTCGCCTTCGTCACCGCGCAGATCGGCGTCGACCTGTCCCGGCAGGCCGAGGAGGTCATCATCTGGGCGACGAAGGAGTTCGGTTTCGTCGAGCTCGACGACGCGTACTCGACCGGTTCGAGCATCATGCCGCAGAAGAAGAACCCGGATATCGCCGAGCTCGCCCGGGGGAAGTCGGGTCGCCTGATCGGCAACCTGAGCGGCCTGCTCGCGACGCTGAAGGCGCAGCCGCTGGCGTACAACCGGGATCTGCAGGAGGACAAGGAGCCGGTCTTCGACTCGATCGACACGCTCGAGGTGCTGCTGCCCGCGTTCACCGGGATGGTCGCGACGCTGCGCTTCAACACCGAGCGGTTGGAGGAGCTGGCGCCGCAGGGGTTCTCGCTGGCGACGGACATCGCGGAGTGGCTGGTTCGGCAGAAGGTCCCGTTCCGGGTGGCGCACGAGCTGGCCGGGGCGTGCGTCCAGGAGTGTGAGAAGCGCGGGATCGAGCTGTGGGATCTCACGGACGCCGACCTGGCGGCAATTTCGCCGTACCTCACGCCGGAGGTCCGCTCGGTGCTGACCGTCGAGGGTTCGCTGGCGTCGCGCAACACCCGGGGTGGTACGGCGGTCGATCGCGTGACCGAGCAGCTGGCCGAACTGCGGTCCCGGGCGGCGCACTTCGCCTGACCCCGGTCGCTTAGGGTGCTGCGCATGCCCGTACGCCGTTCGCAGCTCGATGGTCCCGTCCTGGACGTGGCTCCGACGCTTCTCGGCATGGTCGTGCGCAGCACCACCGACGAGGGCACCGTGGCCGCGCGGATCACCGAGGTCGAGGCGTACGACGGTCCGAACGATCCCGGCTCGCACTCGTACCGCGGCCAGACCCCGCGCAACGCGGTGATGTTCGGACCGGCCGGCTTCCTGTACGTGTACTTCACCTACGGCATGCACTACTGCATGAACGTCGTCGTCGGTCCGGCGAACCGCCCGTCGGCCGTACTGCTCCGCGCCGGCGAGGTCATCGAGGGGATCGAGTTGGCACGCGTCCGCCGAGGCACTGGGGACCGCGATCTGGCGCGTGGGCCGGCACGCATGTGTGTTGCCCTTGGCATCGGACGGGACGGCAACGGCATCGACCTTCTGGCCAAAGGCTCACCGATCCAGCTGCTCCCGGGTCCAGGCTTCGACGGCACGCCGCTCACTGGACCGCGAGTTGGTCTTCGTGAGGCGGCGGACTGGCCCTGGCGCTTCTGGATCCCCGGTGATCCGACTGTCTCGCCGTACCGACCCCACGTCCCTAAGCGCCGCGCTTAGCCAGCTCCAACACGTAGTCCAGCTGGGGCAGACCGTGCTCGACCTCCGGGTCCGGGAACAGGCCGATGTGGTGAACCCCGGCTGCCTCCAGCGCATCGAGGTGCACAGCGGCGTCGTCGAGCGTCCCGATCGCACCGATCTGCGTCCACCAGTCGACCGGCATGCCGACGAGGCCTTCAGCACCGGACTCCTCGAACAGCTTCTTCATGTCGTCGAAGAACGGCAGTGCGGTCACCCCTGGGTGGTTGGCGTCGATCCGCCATCCCAGCCACGGCGCAGTCCACTCGTACGCAGTCTTCCGGTCCGGGCGTACGCACATCGCCGCGAACACCGCGACGTCGAACCCCTCGGGTGATCCGGCGAGCTCGACCGACTGACGCACGTAGGGCGGTGTGGCGGGCTCCGCGAGTACGACGCCACCCGCGACCCGACCGGCCAAGGCCATCGACTTCGGCCCCATCACGCCGAGGAGGATCTTCGGCGGCTGCGCCGGCGGCGCGTCCAGCTTCACGTCCTTGAGGTAGACCGCCTTGCCCTCGAAGCTCACGCTCTCGCCGGCGAGCAGCCGGGTGACGGTCGTGGTGACCTCGTCGAGCGTGGTCAGGGGTGACTTCGGCTTGACGCCCATCTGCCCCATCCACTCCTGCACACCGTGCCCGATGCCGGGGATGAACCGCCCCGGGCCGAGCGCGTCCAGAGTGGCGAACTCCATCGCGGTCACCGCCGCCGTCCGCGCCACCGCGGGCACGATGCCGAGGCCGACCTTCAGCCGCTCGGTAGAGGTCAGAGCGGCCGCAACCAGCGACGGACCGGCCGTGAAGAAGCAGTCTTCGATGATCCACAGTTCGTCCGCACCACCCCGGTCGAGCCGACGGGCCACGTCGGTGACGAGGGCAGCGGGGAAGGTACGCGGGAAGCACATGCCGAGGGCTGTCATGTGGCGACCCTATGAGCAGCTACCGACAGTTGCGCCAGGACTGGGTAAAGGTGTTTCCGACGCAGCGGGGGAGCAGGCGTAGGGGACCTCGCTCCGGGTAGGTTTCCGGTATGGCCCGTCCGCACTACGCGTCCCGTCTCGAGGACTGGTTCAACATCGGGGTTGCGGCGATCCTCCGGCGGCGTGGCTGGCAGGAGCGGATCATCCCGCAGGTGGGCTACGGCACCACGGAGTTCGTGCGCGTGCTGGCGCGCGTCGTACTGGGCCGGGATCCGCGCAACCAGCCGCGGTACGACGAGGACCACGTCGTGCGGGGCTGGCGTGTCTTCGTGACAGCGCCGGCGACCAAGGTGCTGGTGACGGTGACCGTCAACGGGCAGACGTTCAACGCGGTGACCGATCGAGGCGGGTTCATCGACCTCACCGTGCCGGTGGTGCTGCCACCGGGCTGGCACGAGATCAGCCTGGGCGTGCACGGCGAGCGGCAGGCCAGGGCGCGCATCTACGTCCCCGACCCGGACGCCACCTTCGGACTGGTCAGCGACATCGACGACACCGTCATCCTGACGATGCTGCCGCGTCCACTGATCGCGGCCTGGAACACGTTCGTCCGCGACGAGCAGGCGCGTCGCGTCGTACCAGGGATGGCCGAGCTGTACGACGAGCTCCTGGCCGACCACCCGGGTGCACCGATCTTCTACCTGTCGACCGGCGCGTGGAACACGGCTCCAACCCTGACCCGCTTCCTGGCCCGGCACGGGTACCCAGCCGGCCCGCTCCTGATGACGGACTGGGGACCGACCAACACCGGCTGGTTCCGCAGTGGCCAGGAGCACAAGCGGACCGCCTTGCGCCGGCTCGCACGCGAGTTCCCGAACGTCCGCTGGGTGCTGGTCGGTGACGACGGTCAGCACGACCCACAGTTGTACGGCGATTTCGCGCAGACCCACCCGGATCACGTCCGCGCTATCGGTATCCGCCAGCTCACTCCGGCCGAGCAGGTGTTGTCACACGGTCTCCCGGTCCCCAACCAGGACCCGGGTGCCCATGACCCGCAGCGTCCGACGGCCGCCACGGTCCAGGGTCCCGATGGCCATGCGCTGCGGCCGCAGCTCCGGGCGGTCCTGACCCGCCCCGAGCCCACGTGAGGCTGTTGGGTGTGAATACAGGACACTTGTAGCTGACCGACGTACGCGGAGGAGAGACAAGTGACCGACAGCGGGACCGCAAGCCGCACCCAGGTGCTGGACGACCTGGAGAGCCGTGGCCTGATCGCCCACTCCACCGACCCGGATGCCCTGCGGGCTTCTATGGCGGCTGGGCCGATCACGTCCTATGTCGGCTTCGACCCCACCGCACCCAGCCTGCACATGGGCAACCTGCTGCAGCTGCTGACGCTGCGACGGCTGCAAGTGGCCGGCCACAACCCGATCGGTCTGGTCGGTGGAGCCACTGGCCTGATCGGTGACCCGAAGGAGAGTTCCGAGCGGGTGCTGAACCCGAAGGACCTCGTGCAGCAGTGGGTCGAGAAGGTCCGCGGCCAGGTCGAGAGGTTCATCGACTTCGACCAGTCCCTGCCTAACCCGGCCCGCATGGTCAACAATTACGACTGGACCAAGGACCTCAACACCCTCGACTTCCTGCGAGACATCGGCAAACACTTCCCGGTGAACCGGATGCTCGGACGTGAGGTCGTGAAGGCCCGGTTGGAGCAGGGGATCAGCTACACCGAGTTCAGCTACGTGCTGCTGCAGTCGCTGGACTACCTGGAGCTCTACCGGCGGTACGACTGCACACTGCAGACCGGTGGCAGCGACCAGTGGGGCAACCTGACCGCAGGTGTCGAGCTGATTCGTCGGGCCGACTCGGGCAAGGCGCACGCACTGGCCACGCCGCTGGTGACCAAGGCTGACGGGACCAAGTTCGGTAAGACGGAGTCCGGATCGGTGTGGCTGGATCGGGAGCTGACTTCGCCGTACGCGTTCTACCAGTTCTGGTTCAACAGCGACGACCGGGACGTGATGCAGCTGGTGCGGTTCTACACGTTCCGCACGGCGGAGGAGATCGCCGCGCTCGAGCAGGCGACCGCTGAGCGTCCACAGGCACGGGAGGCCCAGCGTGTGCTTGCGGAGGACGTGACAACGCTGGTGCACGGTGCCGACGAGACCGCGCGAGTGCAGGAGGCTTCGAAGGCGCTCTTCGGCCAGGGGGAGCTCGCATCACTGGACGGCTCCACTCTGGTTGCCGCACTACGCGAAGCGCCTCATGTCGAGCTGGGCGCTGGCGAACCGATGCCGTCGTACGGCGACCTCCTGGTGAAGTCTGGGTTGGTCGCGAGCAAGTCGGCCGCTCGGCGCACGGTGGCCGAGGGCGGTGGGTACCTCAACAACGAGAAGGTGAAGGACCCCGAGTACGTGCCCGGCACGGATGACCTGCTGCCTGGGGGAGTTCTGGTGTTGCGGCGCGGGAAGCGTTCATTTGCAGGGGTTCTGGCGGCTCCGGCGCAGGGCTGACGGTTGTGGTGCGGGGCCGGCGGGTGCGTCGGCTCCACTCCCACAGAAGGGTTGCCCGGGGCAAATTACAGCCGTGTGATTCAGCCCACCGGGAACCGATTTGACCGGCTACCTGGAAGCCACGTAATGTTCTTCTTGTTGGAGCGAGGCGCGGGACGCGAAAGCGGCCGGTCGCTCCGAACCCCCCAAGGCTAGCTGAGTCGAACCGGATTGTCTGATCCGGGGCGGTGGCTTGGATGCGGGTGGAAGGTCAGAAAAATCGGGTCTTGACCCGGTCTCACTGATCCTGTACAGTACTGCAGGTTGCCCCGGGATCCTGGCCGAAAGGTCACGGATGCGGTGTGCGTCCGATTCTTGAGAACTCAACAGCGTGCCGAAAGTCAATGCCGAAATTGTTTTATCCCCGTGCATGGGCTTCGGATGATCTTCTG
>NZ_JBSGUS010000009.1:143926-295657 GCF_053608045.1 Kribbella sp. NPDC055071 | reverse complement strand
CAGAAGGCATCGTGCCACGAAGGTCCGCGAGCGTGCGAGTCGAACCTGTGGCGACGGCGATGGTGTACGCCTCCTCGGCGGCGGAAGTTGCAGCCTCCGGCTGCTCAGCAAGGATGTGTGCGCGGGCAAGGGAGCCGAGGTACTGCCCGCGGTCGCGGTGGTAGTCAGGTGGAAGGCTGTCGATAACATCGGTGAAGGCTTCCACCGCGTCACCCGCCCGCCCCAGTTCGAGCGCGCACTTGGCGTGTGCAATCTTCACGTACAGCGATGGTTCGCAGTACCGGTCTGCGGTGGGATCGCCGTCCATGATCTCGTCGCCGTACTGCTCCAGCAGCGCGGCGGCAGTGTCGAAGGTTCTATCGACCTCGCTCCCGTCGCCGGCGATCGCGTGGCCGTGCGCTTCGGTGACGGCAGCAATGATCCGAATCCGCCCAGTCTCCTCGGACTCGAACCTCTGGGCCGCCGACGCGAACCGCACGGCGAGCTGGCCGCTCCGAGCAGTCAGTGCAGCGGCAGCTTGCCGCATCAGTACGAACGATGTCATCCGTTCGTCCATGCCGCCTTGCGCCAGAGCGAGTGCGCGACTGGCCCACGTAGTTGCGCCTCGAAGGTCGCCGGCGTCGTGGTGCAGCCAGCCCGTGAACTCGGCATAGCCAGCGCCGACGCGCAGCAGCCGCTCGAGGACTGTGCCGCTTGCGTTCTGCTGCATCTGCTCGATTGTTTCCACATACGACGTCATCAGAGGCATGAGGGCGCGAGGGCCGAGAAGGTTGTCCGCCGTGTACTGGTTGTGGAGATTCTGCTCGAACCATGCAAGGGTCTCGGTCGTCGGAATGGTCAGAGCGCCGCGGTTGCCGTTCAGCGGGACAAGCAGGTCCGAAGCTCGGCCCAGGTCACCGGCAGACGGTCCGCGCTTGGCGGTCGAAGCGGCCCGCCGCGCTGCTGCCGGGCCAGGTGCAGCCACTGGCGCGTCGTGTTCCTGGAGCAACAACGCGAAGCGTGCCTGCTCGTCCTCGGTGGCGGTCTTCAGGATGTGGTCCAGGTCCCGCTGACTCGCCATGGTCAGTGGCATGTCGGGCTCGCGGTCCCACCTAGCAACACCGCGAGGCGACCCGCCGGTGCGGGCCGCCAGCTCCTCCATGGTCAACCGGAGCGCCAGCCGAAGGGCAGTTGCCTTCGCGCCGTTCCAGCTTGCGACCACTGTGACCATCGGCCTCCCCAGTAAGCGCCGCGCAGTCGAGTGCGGTTCAGTGCGGTCCAGTGCAGGTTACGTTCATGGTCCCACCTGTCACCAACAGTATTCACTGGTTCGCATGAACTCAGGAGCAACAGTGGGCACGGGGAACGACCTACGTCGTCGGCTTATCGGCAATGTCCAGGCGTCGCTCGACCGCCTCAAGCCGCCGGCGGAGATCGTCGAGCCCTTCTTGGAGCTCTCGAACGTTGAGCTGGGGTGGATGGTCACTGCTTGCCGCGACGAACACCCCGCGCCCCTGCTGGCTGTAAACGAGCCCGTCGGAGCGCAGCAGATCCACAGCCTTCTGCAGTGTCATCAACGCAACACCCCACTGACTCGCAAGCTCGCGACCCGACGGCAGCTTCGTGCCAGGGGCCAGCTCGCCGGTCTGTATCGCTCGCCGTAGGCCGTCCGCCACCTGGACGTACGGCGGGCGTGGGTCATCGGCATCAACCTGCATAACTCAACCTTAGTCGACCTAGCTACCTAGGTCATTCATCCCGCTACCCCTTGTACAACCAAGTGACCTAGGTTAACCTAGGTCAACCTAGTAAAATGCCGTTAAGGAGAGTCAACGTGAGCGAAACCAACGAGGTCGCAGCTCCGGAGCCGGCGAAGCCCTGGCTCGACGTGAGCGAGGCAGCCAAACATCTCGGCGTCTCGCCGATGTCGCTGTACCGCGCTGTCGCGGACGGCAGGTTCCCTGCCGTCAGGATCGGCACCCGCATCCGCATCCCGGCCGGAGCGCTCACCGCGATGGCGGACGTGGCGCTGCGGACCGGCTCGGTGATCGACATCGCCGACTGGCGCGAGGTGCTGATGACCGGATGAGCGACGAGGTGCAGACGAAGAACTTGGACCGGCCCCGTCAGGGCGCCAACCGATCCGGGGCCGGTTCTCCCATCACTCAGCAACGAGTTCGAGAGGTCTACAGCATGACTGACGTAGTACAGGGCGGTACGGAGTGGGTGCCGCGGTTCGGGAAGTTCGATGGGCTGCCGGCGGAGCACGCTGCGGTGATCCGCGGGTTGTTCGAGCTCGCCGCGTTCGTGGCTGACCACCCGGAGCTGCCCGCTCCGACGGTGCGCGCGGTGTTCTTCCCGCCGTACGGCGGTGATGAGGCAGCGCGATACGCCGCCAGGCGCAGCTTGGTGGACAGCCTTGCACTGGCCGTTGGTGCGCAGCCGCGGACGAGTGCCGGCGGGACGCACTACGACGTGAGCACGCAGATGGGTCCGGTCGAGGTCACCAGCTTCGCGATCACGCCGGAGCACATGGCGCAGCACGACGCCCTGATGTCGTACGCCGACAACGTGCAGCCCGGCAAGCCTTCAGTCGCAGCGGCGGGGGGCGCGCGATGAGCGAGCGCACGCAGATGGATCTGGCGTGGCGGATGCACGATGCGGCCGCGCAGGCGATCGACAAGGCTGACACGAAGGCGGGTTTCGCCGCGACGGTCGAGACTGCGCTTGCGGCGGTGGTGCTGACGCTGGTGTCGCAGTCGCACGGCGCGCCGCTGGTAGCCCGCGTTGCGTTCGGGGTGGCGCTGGTCGCGCTCGCGGGCGCGCTGGGTTCGGCGCTGCTGGTGGTCGTGCCACGGATGTACCGCCCGGCGGATGCGTTGGTGCCGGGGGAGTTCTTGTACTTCGGGGCGGTCCGTCGCCGATCGGTTGAGCAGCTCCTCGACCGCCACATCGACCCACAGCTCACCGGCGACAAGGTGGCCGGTCCGCTGGTGGCGGTGACGCATCACGCGAAGCGGCTGGCAGATATCGCGTGGACGAAGCATCAGTGGCTGCGGGTGTCGTTCGTCGCTGCGGTGGGTGGCGCGGTGTTCGCGGTGGCCGGCGTGCTGGTCGCTGCGGGTGTCGGGGGTGCGCGATGATGCGCCGCCCGACCCGGACTGAGGGTGCGATGGTCCCGCACTTCACTCTGGCCATGGTCGCGGTCACGGCGCTCGGCACCGGCGCGGTCATTTGGGGCAAGACGTCGGCCTTGACCGAGCTGGGCTACTGGACTGCCGGGACTGGCGTCGTCGGGCTGGTGACGGCCGGGCTGCTGTTTTGGCGGCTGATGCACGGCGCGCTGATCGCCGCCCCGTTGTGGGTGCTGCTGGCCGGAGCGGTCGAGCTGCGGCTCGGCGCGCCCGGTGACGCGGCCGGTTGGGTGATCGCGGGTGGTGTGCTGCTGCTGATCACGCTCGGGCTCGTGGCGGTGAACCGGCCGGTTGGCGGGGGTTTCGCGTTCGCGCTGTGGCTCGGCTTCGCCGGGTTCGTGCTGCACGCGCTGCCGGCCACTGTGCAGGCCTCGCAGCATTGGTGGCAACTGCTGGTCGCTGCTGGTGTGGTGCTGTTCGCGACGGCCGGGTTCACGCTGCGATCGCGGTCCAGCTCGCGCGGGCTGCTGCGCCGTCTCGGCCGCGCCGGCCGTGTGACTGACGGTCTGGCGTCGGGGTGGGACGTGCGGCGGGTGTCGTCGGCGCGGATGCTGCGCAAGAAGGCCAGGATCGTGCGCCCGTCGCTGGGAGAGGTTCCGGCGTGGAAGCGGCGGTTCGTGCCGCTGACGCAGATCGGCGCGACTGTCGCGACGGTTGGCTGGGTCAAGGTCCGGTCGTCTGCGGAGGACCACACGCTGACCGTCGCCGGTCCGCGGGCGGGCAAGACCGGGCTGATGATGAACCACCTGTTGGACGCGCCGGGTGCGGTGATCGCCACGTCCACGAAGACCGACATTCTCGACATTACCCGCGGCCAGCGGGGCAAGCGTGGCCCGGTGTGGGTGTTCGACCCCGACGGCCTGACCGACGACGGGTCCACGATCACGTTCGACCCGCTGACCGGCTGCACCGACCCGGGCGTGGCGATGGACCGCGCGTCGGACCTCCTTGACGGGGTCGGCTCGAAGTCCGACGACGCCGAGCACTGGCTGAACCTGGCCCGGCAGGCGCTGACCGCGCTGCTGCACGCAGCCGCCCTCGGCCCTTACACGATGGCCGATGTTCAGCGCTGGATCGCGCACCCCGACGACCAGGCCAAGTCCGACGCGCTGTGGGAGCTGCGGGTCGCGAACGCGACGGGGTTCGAGCAGCAGGCGATGCAGTTCTTCACCAACAACGAGCGGACCCGCTCCAGCATCTCCACCACGATCATGCCCGCGCTGAGCTGGCTGTCTGTCCCGACCGCTGCTGCTGCGGCAGCGCCGGGTGGCGTGCCGTTCGACGTGGAGCGGCTGCTGGCCGAGACCGGCACCGTGTACCTGCTGGGTGCGGAGGACAAGAAGACCGCACCGCTGGTCACGGCACTGACCGCGCACATCGCACGCCAGGCCAAGGCCCTCGCGGTCCGTACGCCGGGCCGCAGGTTGGACCCGCAGCTGACGATGGTGCTGGACGAGGCCGCGCTGATCTGCCTGATCCCGCTCGATCGGTGGACCGGTGACTTCGGGTCCCGCGGGATCACGCTGCACATCTCCGCCCAGTCGCGCGCGCAGCTGCGGGACCGGTTCGGCGAGGCCGCCACCGGCGCGCTGCTGACCAACGTGACCACGAAGGTCGTGCTGGCAGGGACGTCCGACGACGACGATCTGCAGTTCTGGTCCACGCTGTGCGGCGAACGATTGGAGCAGGTCGCGACCCGCGACCGCACCACCGGCGGGGTCTCGATCAGCGACCGCCGCGTCCCGGTCCTCACCCCGGGCCAGGTCGCGCAGCTGCGAACCGGGCAGGCGCTGATCATCACCCGCGGCATGCCGCCCGCGATCGGCCGAGTCCGCATGGCGTGGAACCGGCGCGACCTGCGCATGGAACGGTTCCACAACCGCCGCACCGTCCAGTGGACCAGCCGCCAGCTGACCGCGCTCGAGAACCGGATCGGCGGCCGACTGCTCACCGACAGCGCGTGGCTGCGCGACCAGCTGCTCAGCGGCCTCGACCGCATGACTGCCGCACGGCAGCGCCTGACCGCGCCCGTCGTACGACGGATCACCAGCGCCACGGCCGCGCGCCTGGATGCTGCGGTGTCGTGGTTGGAGGCCAACGACCCGGCCCGCGAGCTCGTCGCCCGGGTCCGGCTGGCCGGCGCGATGCGCAGCGCCCGTGCGGCGCTGGCAGCCCGCGCCGAAACTGCCCGGCTCGCCGCGCGACCGGGGGACCGTCCGCAGGCCCGGCCGCGCGAGCTGTCCGGCGGCGCTGCCCGATCCGACGAGGGGAGCCGGTCATGACGCCCCTGGTAACCGCGGACGTGGTGGTGATCTGTGGCTCCACCCGGTTCCGTGACGAGATCGCCGCCACGAACCGCGACCTGACCCTGGCCGGGCACATCGTGCTCGCCCCGGGCGTGTTCGCCCACACCGGCGACCTGATCACCGGTTGGCAGAAGCGGCAGCTGGACGCGCTGCACCTGGCCAAGATCGACCGCGCCGACTGGGTGTACGTGGTCAACCCCGGCGGCTACGTCGGCGAGTCCACCCGCCGCGAGATCGCCTACGCCGAGCAGGCCGGCAAGCCGATCCGCTACACCGAGGCGGTGGCGTTGTGACCGGCGGCGTGGAGTGGGTGCAGTTGTGGGACGGTCGGCGCTGGCCGGGCCGGGTCCGCAACGGCCTGCCCGAGTTCCGGTTCGGACAGGCACCGACCGGGCTATCGACTCGGCGGCAGTTGCGCGAGCGCGGCCTGTCCCGTGGCGGGCAGGAGCCGTTCGCGCGGCTGACGTGGAAACGGGACCAGCGGTTCGCGTGGCTGTACGTGGACGCCAACGCCAAGGCGAAGCGGACCCCGAGCGACAAGCAGCTCGCCGCCGTGAACAAGGCCTTGGCTGCGCGGAAGGTCTGCGCCGAGTGCGGCCCGGTCGAGCACTGCGTGCGCACCACCGACCAGCTGTGCGGCGACTGCCACGCCGCCGGTGTCACGCCCACCGACCAATCGCCGGCCGGAACCGGCGGGTGGCGCACTGTCCAGGCCTGGCAGGACGAAGCCGACGGCGACACCGACGACGAGCACGACGCCGGCACTGCCGAGCGACAGGACAAGGCCCGTGCCGCGGGTGACCGGGCCGCCGAGGCACTGGCCAGGACCGAGTCCCGGCTGGACGCCGCCCAGGTGGCGGCCACCTCGGAGCGGGACGAGCAGCTCGCCCGCTGGCATGCCGACGACGAGGCTGCGCGCCTCAGCGCGGAGCGGGCCGACAGCAACCAAACGGAGTGGGACGAGAGAGGAGTGGCCTGATGCAGCACGACGACGAGAAGGACCCCGGCACCGCCGCCCTCGCGGCCGTCGCCGGCCTGGCCCGCTCGGTCGAGGCCCTGACCCGCGACGTGGCCGCCATGAAGAAGGGTCTTCAACAGACCGCCTCCAAGACCGCCGTGACGCGGCTCAACGACACCGTTGCCTCGCTCGGCATCACGGTCGCCTCGTTCGAGGACCTCTTGACCCGGCTCGCTGCCGGTCCCGGCACCGGCCGCGGGAAGGCAACCGACGCCAGCTCGGTCGAGCCGGTGCGGTCGTGGCTGCGGCTGCCCGAGGACGACGAAGCCGCTGTGCAATCGGTGCTAAGCGAGCTGCTGCCATGGATGGAGGCCACGTACCTGCGGTACGCGACCGCACGGGAGACGCTGCCGCCGTGCTGGCTGTGGCACCCCGAGATCGTTGAGGAACTGCTGTGGCTGATGGACGCCTGGACGACCGCCTACGAAGGCGACGAGGCGTCGAACAAGCTCGTCGGCGACTGGCACGACCGCCAGCGCCCCGGCGTCACCCGCCGCATCGGCGAGTACGCCCCGGCCTGCGACGTGCTCGCCCACCGCGACACCGCCGGACAGCGCGCGATCACCGTCCCGCTCGCGGCCGACGCCGACCCCTTCGTCACCTGGTGGACCGCCGCCCGCGACGACAACGGCCCCGCACCGACAGCCGAGCAGATCAAGGCCGGTCGACGCGGTGACCGCAGCGGCTCACACGGCCTGGCCGCCGTACCGAACTCAACCGCTGGAGGCCAGCGATGACCACCCTGTCCATCAACCTGCTCGACAGGCTCGACCAGCTGGGCGCGATCACCTGGCCGATGATCGCCGCAGGCGTCGCTGGCGTGCTGCTGCTCGGCGCAATCCTCACCGGGCTGATCTTCACCGGACGGCGAGCGGTTCGCGGCGTCGCCGCCGCGGTCGAGGCCGGGCGGCTGACGACCAGGCGCGTGCTGATCGTCGTGGCGGTCGTCGCCGCGCTCGGCGTTGCCGCGATCGGCGGTGCCCGGTCGTTCGGCGCGGTGTCGACCAAGTTCGACAGCCCGTTGGTGCCGTTGGTTGCCGACGGCATGATCGTTGCCTGCACCGCGCTGCGGCTGGCCGCGTTGACGCGCGGGTGGCGGATTCCGGGCGCGCTGGTCACGACGTACGTGTTCATCGGCGGCACCGTGTGGCTGAACATCGACACCGCCCATGGCATTGCCGACGCTGTCGCGCACGCGCTCGCGCCGCTGGCCTACGCCGTACTGGTCGAGATGCTCGCGCACATGCTGCGGCTGCACCTGCGGCTCGCGCAGCCCGCGAAGCCGCGGCTGTCGGCGCTGACCTGGATCACCTCCCCGGTGATCACGACCCGCGTGTGGCTGCACCTGTCGCGGACCGGCGCTCAGCATGACGCGGACCCGGCCGCGGCGCGGGCGCTGGTCCAGCAGGTCGTCCGGATGGCGTCGCGGCTCGCGACGCTGTGCCCCAGCCACAAGCTGTGGCCCTTCGATGCGGCCAGGGCCGCCCGGACCGCGGCGTTGCAGACGATCCGCGACGGCCTGCTGTCGGCCGGCGAACTGGCCGCGCTGCTTCCGGCCACCGGACGGCTCACACCGGGTGAGCTGCTCGCGCTGGTTGACTCCGCCGCGCTCGGGCTGACCCGTGCGAGCACACCGGACGAAACCGCCGCGACCGCCGCGGCCGCCGCGACCGTCGAGCAAACCGACCTGGCTGTCCGTGCCGAGCAGCCGGGTGCACCGCTGTGGCTGCTCGCCTACCTGCTCGGTGCACTCCGCACCGGTGCACCAGCCAGCACGGCGCCCAGTGCACCGGTGCACCACCCGGCCCGCACCGCACCGACGACCCCGCCCGCACCGGTGCACGACAACACCCCTGGCGGTGCGCCCGCACCGGTGCACGAACCGCACCGCACCGCCAGCCGCACCGAGCCGACCCCCGGGCCGCACTCCCCGGCCAGCGACGAGCGCACCGACGACGAACTGCTCGCGGTGGTGCGCCACCACTCCGCGACCGAGCACAACGGCGGACCGATGAGCCAGCGTGCGATCCGCCGCGCCACCGGTGTCGGCACCGCCCGCGCCAGGCGCCTCGCCGAACTCGCCGGGTGGGCCGACCCCACTGGCTCCGGGACGGGCGACCGCGATCCCGCGACGCCGCAGATCCGCGGTCAGCTCCAACTCGTCACCGAGGCCGGTGAAACCGACCCCGACAAGATCACCGCCGACAACACCGACGGCAACCCTGACGCCGCCGACAACGCGATCACCACCGAGACCACCAGCAGCCGCGAACTCGAATCGAGCAGCAGCCGATGAACAAGCCCAAGAGCAACCGAGCTACCACCAGTCACCAAGCAACCAGCAGCGCAGCAACCATCACCCCAGAATCCGTCCGAGCAACAGCCAGCAGCAGAGACCACAGACCAAAGATTGATGATGCACACCCATGCATCACGATCAAATGGAGCCTTGACTCCGCTTCGCGTCGTCGTATCGGCCTGCCGCTGGCGCTGGCTGTCGCCGCCGCAGCGCTGAGCGCGACGGGCGCGCCGGGGGCTGGGGGTGCCTCGTGCTGAGCGTGCGCAGCGGTCACAGTGCCAGCTACTTGACCGGCTCGGTCGCGACCGGGCGGGAGAACTACTACACCGGCGCCGTGGCGGCCGGCGAGCCGCCTGGGCGGTGGTTCGGCAAGGGCGCGGAGGCGCTCGGGCTGTCCGGCGAGGTCGACAACCAGGACATGACCGCGCTGTATGAGCAGTTCATCGACCCGCGCGACGAGGCGTTCCGGGACCCGGCGCGGTGGGACGAGGCCGAGACCCTCGGTCACACCGGGCGCAACTACAAGTCCGAGGAACAGGTGTACGCCGATGCGCTGGCCAAGGAGCCCGGTGCATCGCCGGAGCGCCGCGCCGAACTGCGTGCACTGGCAGGTAAGGCGGTGCGCAAGAACGTGTCGTTCCACGACGCCACGTTCAGTCCGCAGAAGTCGGTGACGGTGCTGCACACCGCGTTCGAGGCGCAAGAGGTGCAGGCCCGCACCGAGGCGGAGCGGGCACGCGGTGCACTCGAAGCCGCACTGGCTGACGCCGAGCGCACCGGTGCACCGCTGGACCGGGAAGCGGTGCGCCACTACCGCGGTGCGGTGCAGCGCGCGGAGCGCGAAGCGGTGCAGTGGGGCAGGCACCGCAAGGCGGTCGAGGACGCGATCTGGGCCGGGAACGTGGCGGCGCTGAACTACCTGCAGGACAAGGCCGGTTACACCCGCGTCGGCCGCTTCGGCGGTGTCACGGGCCGGTGGGCCGACGCGCACGGCTGGACGGTCGCGTCGTTCTTCCAGCACGACAGCCGCGAGCACGACCCGCAGCTGCACATCCACAACGCGATCCTCAATCGCGTGCAGGGTCCGGACGGCAAGTGGCGCACCATCGACGGGCAGGCCCTGCACCGATGGAAACCAGCCGCGGGCGCGGTCGGCGAGCGAGTGATGGAACAGCACCTGATCAAGGCACTCGGCGTGCAGTTCAAGACCCGGCCCGACGGCAAGGCCCGCGAGATCGTCGGCATCGACCAGGCAGCGATGGACTTGTTCTCCTCGCGCCGCAAGGCGATCACGAAGAAGACCGCGCCGATGGTGGCCGCGTTCGAGGCCAAGATGGGCCGCGCGCCGAACAACCTGGAGATGGCCTACATCCAGCAGGAGGCGTCGCTGGCGACCCGCAAGTCCAAGTCGCACGACGGTGAGACCGTCGAGCAGCGCCTGGAGCGGTGGGACCGTCAGCTGCGCGCCGAGGTCCGCGGGGGACTCGGCAAGGTCGCCCGCGACGTGCTCGCGTTGCAGCAGCGCCAGTGGCTGCCCGGCCGCATCAACCAGGCCAAGGTCCTCGAGACGGCGCTGGCCGACGTGCAGGCCAAGCACGCGACGTGGCAGCGGGCGGACCTGACTCGTGCGATCAGCAACGCGCTGCCGGACAACCTCGGCAACATGAAGCAGGCGAAGATCGCGCGGCTGCTGGATGGGCTCACCGAGCGCGGCCTGAAGCTCGCGCAGCAGGTCGATGCGGACCGCCCTGGCCACAGCGCCGGCGAACTCTCGGACCTGCCGGACGAGCTGCGCCGTGGTGACGGGTCGTCGGCGTACTCGGCTCCGGGCGCGACCCGGTACGTGACCCCGGATCACGTCAAGGCCGAACGGCAGCTCGCCGCGTCCGGGTACGCCCGTGGCGCTGCCGCGATGAGCCCGCCGTGCGTGCAGGCGTTCGTGGAGCGCCTGACTGCCGACGGACTCCAGCTCGGCGCCGATCAGGAGGCCGCGGTGCGCGGCGTTCTCACCTCCGGCGCGAAGGTCGAGACGCTCGTCGGACCGGCCGGAACCGGCAAGTCCCGCGTTGTCGGGGCGCTGGCGAAGGCGTGGGAAGACCCGAGCCTGTGGGGCGGGCAGCAGCGACGACTGGTCGGGCTGGCCGCGTCCCAGGTCGCGACCGAGGTGCTCGCGGCCGACGGCGTCACCGCGAAGAACATCACCCGGTGGCTGATGACCCAGCAGCGCCTCGCCGACGGCTCGGCCGCCACCGAGGACCAGGCCTGGTCGCTGCGCGACGGCGATCTGGTGGTGGTGGACGAGTCCGCGATGGCCAACACCACCGACCTGGCCCAGATCCAGACCTACTGTGACGCCGCCGGCGCGAAGCTGCTGCTGGTTGGTGACCACCGTCAGCTCGCAGCGGTCGGCGCTGGCGGCGGCATGCGGCTGGTCACCGCGAACGCGCTCCACCACGAGCTGAGCGAAACCCGCCGCTTCACCGCAGGGTGGGAAGGCCCGGCGTCGCTGCGGCTGCGCGAGGGCGACGAGTCGGTGCTGGGCGACTACCACAAGCAGGGCCGCATCCTCAACGGCGGCCACCTCGAGGCCGCGCAACGGTCCGCGGCCGACGCGTGGTTGGCCGACCATCTCAACGGGCGTCATGCCCTGCTGATCGTGGACACCAACGCCCAGGCGGCCGAGCTGTCCGCGCAGTTGCGTGCGCGACTGGTCGGGTTCGGCCAGGTGGACGACGAGCGCACCGCCTGGCTGGCTTCGACCGGCAACCGGGTCGGTGCCGGCGACCTGATCCAGACCAGGCTCAACGCCTGGCACCTCAACGGCTACCGCGGCAACAAGCGGGCCGCGTTCAACCGCGACGAGTTCAAGGTGGTCGAGGTGCTGGACGACGGCGGCCTGCGGGTCGCGCCGCTTGTCCGCGGCACCCGCCAGCCGGTGGCCGACGAGACCATGATCCTGCCCGCCCAGTACGTCCAAGACTGGGTGGCGCTGGCCTACGCCGCCACCGTCCACTCCTCCCAAGGCCTGACCGTGGACACCAGTCACCTGGTCGCCACCCAGAACACCTCCGTGTACGCGCTGTACGTCGCGATGACCCGCGGGCGGGTCGCGAATACCGCGCACGTCGTAACCCAGTCACTCGCCAAGGAGGCCGAGTACGGCGAGACCAACGACGCCGCGAAACGGTCGGCGCTGTCGGTGCTGCGCGGCGCGTTCGACATGGACGACCCGCAGCTGTCGGCGTTGCAGACCGCCGCGGAGGACGCCGCCGAGGCCGATCGGCTCCGGACACCGGCGGAGCTGCTCGCCGACGGCATCGCGCTGGCCACCGCCGGCCGGACGGGCTGCTGGCTGGACGAACTCACCGCCGCCGGGGTGCTCACGCCCGACCAGCGCACCAAGCTGGCCGTCGAGGACGGCGCCGGAACCCTCCAGGCGCTGCTGCGCCGGGCCGAGCTGGCCGGGCACGACCCGCGCCAGGTCCTGGCCGACGCGATCCAGCAGCGGTCGCTGGACGACGCTCGCAAGCTCAGCTACGTCATCCAAGACCGGATCAAAAACACCACCGGCACACTCGATCCACTCGGCGACAGTTTCGCCGACCGGCTCCCGCAGATCGAGGACCCCAAGTGGTCGGCGTACCTGTCCAGCCTCGCCACTGAGGCCGACCGCCGCGCCGCTCAGCTCGGCGAACAGGTTGCCGCCGAACGGCCGCAGTGGGCGATTGAGGCCTTCGATCAGCCACCGACCGAGCCCGGCCGGGCTCGCGACGAGTGGATTCAAAAGGCCGGGACGGTGGCCGCGTACCGCGAAGTCATGGCCCACGAGGCCACCGACGACGCGCTCGGCAAGGCACCCAAGCCGGGTCAGGTCGAGCAATACGCCTCCTGGCGCGCCGCGTGGCGAGCACTCGGCAGACCGGAGGCTGACCGCGCGGAGACCGAGATGTCGAACGGCCAACTGCGGGTCCGGGTCCGCGCCTACGAACGCGAGAAGGCATGGGCACCGCCGTACGTCGCCGAGGAACTCGCCGGCACCCGCCAGGCCGCAGAACGGGAACGCCGCACCGCCGCACTCCGTGCCGCCGAAGCCGACGCCCACGACGCCATGCGTGAGCAGCTGCTCGCCGAAGCCGAGCAGGCCAAAGCGCTGGCCCAGGCGCTGGACGCTCGCGCCGCCGAGTTGCAGCTCGCCGACGACGCTCGCGCCGTCTGGTGGGCGCACACCGCCGAAACCCGCGCGAACGCCGAACGCGCCGAGGCCGAACTGGAGGAACGCGGCATCGACAACAGCGACGACGGACCCACCCCCGAGGAATGGCTCGACACCGCCGATGCCGGCCAGTCCGCCGCCGACGAGTTCGACGTGGTCGATGGGCGCGACCTGACCGAGGTCGCCGAGGCTCGCGCTCGGGACTTCGCGACCGCCGAGCCGGGCGACGAGTTCGTAGAGGCCGAACTCGTTGAGGACCAGCTGCCCAGCGAGGCCGCGCAACCAGACGTCGCTGACGACGAATACCTTGACGCGGAGATAGTGGCCGACGGCAACACTCCCGAAGCGGTCGCGGAGGTCGACAAAGCCGAGCCGCTCGAGGACCGGGCCGCGCAGGAGGACCTGGCACCGGCTGACATCCGCGAGGTGGCCGCCGATGAAGAACAGGTCGCGGAATCCGATGTGCCGCGGGTTCCGTCCGCGGACGAGACCGCCGAAGCGGTACGCCGGGCGCAGCGCGCGTTGATCGAGATTCAGCACCGCCACGAAGCCGAAGAACGCCACGCGGCCGCAGCCGACGACGCCGAGGCCCGCGCCGAAGAACTCGCCCGCTGGCACGCCGACGACACCCACGCCGACCACGCCACCACCGCACGGGTCAGCACCACCGAGCAGGGCAGTGATGACCACGGCCCGGTGCTGGAACTCGGCCGCTACGACGACTAAGAGCGCTGGCCAGGCTCTCCCGCCCCTGGCGGGCGGGAGAGCGACCCCGGCCTCCGGCCGGGCGAAAAGCCTTCTGTGGCTGGGTTTGGCGGGCGGTGCCAGACCGCCCCCTCCAAAGTCAAGGGGTTCTCGCCTGGAGGACGGCGGCGCTCGCTGCGCTCGCTTATTTCCTTGTCCACCAGCCGAGAACCCCTTGACTTCGGAGCCTCTAGCGGCCCGGCAGACGGCAGTAGCCGGCAGGCCCCAAAGGACGGGGCTGCCGTCACACAAGCCCACCAGCGGGAGGCGACAGATCCGATGAGGACCCGGCGAATCAAGAACGTATCGAGGACCGCGTGCCAGGCCTGGTGCACGCCGGCGCACAAGTGCGGGTCCCCGTACTGCTGCCCCGAGCTCTACACCGTCCCCAACCCGCGCAACAGCCTTATCCGCAAGGGAGACAAGCGATGACCAGCGCGACGACCACGCCCGCCGGCTCCCTGACGGCCGCCGATCTCGGCAGGCATATCCAGGTCGGGGTGACCCACGGGGTGCTCACCTCGGTCCGGCACTACTCCATCTCCTCCGGTCCCGCCGCCGGCATTCACGCGTCGTTGATCGTCCAGGTCGCGACCGCAGACCCGCGCGAGCCCAGCCACCGAGAGATCCGCGTTGAACCGACCGTGACGGTCGATCTCGGCCCCCAGGCAGTCGGACAGCGTCCGGAACTCGCGCAGCGCACGGGTGGCAAGCGATGAGCAAGGCCCGCGTCGCCACACATCGCCCGGCGCCGGTACGCCGACGTTTCCGTCACGACACCCTCGTCGCCGTTGACCTGTTCTCCGGGTTCGGTGGCCTGACGCAGGGCATCGAGCGGGCCGGGTTCGACGTGATCACCGCCGCGAACCACAACGCCTACAAGGTCGAGGTGCACGAGGCGAACCACCCCACCACCGAGCACTGGATCGCCGACCTGGCCAACCCCGACTCCGCCGACTACCACTCCGCCCGCGACCTTCCCCCAGGCGACTTGCTGGCGGCCGGAGTTTCCTGTGTCAACCACTCGCCGGCGAACACAATGAAGGCCTACGAGCAGGGCTTGACGCTCTTCGACCTGGACGACCCCGACTACGACGAACGAGTCACCCGCTCCGAGCGTGACCGGGCCACGGCCAACTGCGTGCTGCACTACGCCGCGCAGCACCACCCGCGGCTCATCCTCGTGGAGTGCACGACCCAGCTGCAGTCCTGGGGACATCTCGTGCCGGGGAAGCGGAAGGTCGGTGACGGGTCCACACACCGCTGGTGGCTCAAGCAGTTCGAGAACCTGGGCTACCGGCACAAGATCCTGTACCTGAACTCGATGTTCTTCGGGGTTGGGCAGTCCCGCGACCGCGGCTACTGGGTGTTCTGGGACAAGTCTCTGCCGGCACCGGACCTGGAGCACCGTCCGCCGGCCTGGTGCGACCACTGCTCGACCGTTGTCGAGGCGGTGTGGACCTGGCGCACCGGCATCCCCGCGACCGGAACGGTGTGCTACGGCAAGCAGTACGACTACCGGTGCCCGCGCTGTCGCAAGGCGGTCGTTCCGTCGTTCACGCCGTCGCTGGACGCGCTCGACCTGTCGAACCTCGGCACCCGCATCGGTGACCGGGACAAGCCGCTGGCAGCCACGACGATGGCCCGGGCGGAGCGGTGCCGGCAGCGGTTCGCCGAGTTCCCCGCCGTGCTGATGCCGGCCAAGGCGGTCCGGGGGTCCGAGCGGCACCCGTGGCAGCCGCTCTCGACCCAGACCAGCCAGCAGGAGACCGCAATCCTGTCCACCGGGCAGGTCACTGGCCAGGTGATGGTCGCGCATCGACACAACGGCGACGGTCAGCACATCACCCAGCCGATGGACACCGTCACCGCCACCCACGAGAAGGCCGTGCTGCTTGCCGTGGACAACTACCAGGGCGCCACCCGTGGCGCCGCCGAGCCGCTGCCGACACAGGTCGGGTCGCAGACCATGGGGCTAATCTCCACCGAACTGTCCACCGGCTTGCCCTGCGGGCTGTCTGGTGGTGTGGTGCCGTTCCGGAAGAACACGACCCCGACGGTGCACGCCGAGGCGATGCCGACCGTGACGGCCGAGCAGATCCCGGGGCTGTTGTTCTCCGGCTGGTACAAGCAGAACGGCTCGACCGGCACCGAAACCGCGCCACACCCGGTCCTTGACCCGTTCGGCACCCTCACCTCCCGCGACACCACCGCTGTCCTGGCCGCCGAATGGCGTACCGCGCTGACCGATCTGAAGCTCGAAGACTGCTACTTCCGCATGATGGCCGCCCACGAGATCGGCCGCGGCTGCGGCTTCGACGTCACCTTCGGCGACCACCAAGGCACCTACGTCGTATGGGGATCGGCCCGCGACCAGGTCGACGGATACGGCAACGCCGTCACCCCCGCTGTCGGCGAGTGGATCGGCGCCCGGCTGCGCGCCGTACTCCACCGCGAGAACCCCTACGAGGACGAGGCCTGACCGGGCCGCAGTCGGCCGGACCTCGTCGCAGGTCCGGCCCCTCGGCCGCCCGGCCATTGACACGTAACCGTCAACCCACGTCAGGAGATCCGCGATGAACTACCCAACCTGCAACAGCCGCAACACCAGACTCTCCGTGTTCCTGCTGACCCGCACCGACGAGGTCGACTACGAGGAGGCGGCGGCTCAGGTCGTGATCGCCGGCGACGCCGACCAGGCGCGGCGGATCGCGATGGAGAACTTGAGCAAGGACCAGCAGCTGTCGTGGCTGGACCCCCAGCGCTCCACCTGCGTCGAGATCGCCACCGACGTCCACGGCGAACCAGGCCACGTCCTGACCGCGCACTCCGCCTCCTGACCCAAGCCTCGGGAACAAGCCAACCCAGCAAGGAGAAACAGCCCATGACCGAGCCGACCAACCACCACGCCACCGGCATCGACCATCACGCCGACAGTGCCGAACCGGACGACTTCCAGGTGGCCGCGTCCGCGATCACCCGCGCGATCCGCGCGATCAACGCGGGACAGCGCGGCGGTGACGGTGCCGAGTTCGTCACGCATCTGCTCGCCACAGTCGCCGCGAACCTCGGCAGCAGCTACGCCCTCATCAAGGCCCGCCCCGGGTCGTGGGAAGCCGATCGGGTCTCGGCCTTGCTCGCATCAACCGTCGGCGAAGCCGACGAGTACCTAGTTGGTTACCGCAGCGACCCGGTCGAACTCGTGGTCAACAGCGTCGACGAACTGGACGAACTGGGCCTGTACGAGACCTACGAGGCCAGCACCAACCACATCGGCTCGGTGTTGTTCGGCGACCGCTGGACCCCGTCACGCGACCGGCTGACCCTTGATCAGCTGGAGCAGATCGAGGACATCGAGCAGGCCCTCGCCGACCTGGAAGACGCCGACCGCTCCGAATTCGAACGCCGTTTCACCGCCGCCGTCACCACCGAATTCGACCGCCGCCGCGCCACGGCCGACCGACACCTGCCCGCCCAGCTCACCGTCAACGTCCGATTCGTGAACCACCACGACAACCTCACCGACGGCTGGGAGCATGGCCTGGCCAGCCAACTCTACGTACACGCCCGTGGCGCCGTACTGCTGCCCGGCAGCGACACCACCCCCGACTGGTCGAAGCCCACGCCCGCACACGCTCTGCTGGACGCCGGCCACTGGCCCCACCTGCGCATCCGCGACCTCGCCCACTACGGCACACCCACCACCGCGACGGAAGAGAACTGACCATGTCACAGCGCATCTCCAACGGAACCGTCCTCACGACGTACGACGAACTGACCGAGCTGGTGTCGTGGGCAACGACCCCCGTGGTGATCGACAACGTCGGTACGCCCTGGATCGTGTTCGAGACCGAGGACGGCGACGACTGGGCGGTCACCGCGCCCTGCCCCGACGACAACATCAACGGCCGCACGGACTTCGACGGGCTCTACGAGCGCGGCCCGCTGCGCGTTGTGTTCAACGGCGACAACCGCCCCTCCGCCTGGCCCGCCATGAACCAGGAGGCGACCGCATGACGATCAAGGTCCGGCTGTCCGGAGAACCCGACGAGATCGCCCGACTGGTCGAGCACCTGCGAGACCAGTTCCAGGTCGCCGGCGCCGACCGCGCCTACCCTAACCGCGGATCGTTCGGCGTCCGGGTCTACCTCGAACTCCGCGACGCCGACCCGCACCAGACCACACAACCGGCTACGCAGCGAGTCCGCAGCGAACGAGTGCACCCCGACCGGAAAGGCCTCGAACCGTGACCAGCGACCGCCGGGCTCGGCCAGTCCCGGACACCGACCACCAGGCACTCAGCCGCGCGGCACACTGGCACGCCGACCACGGCTTGGCCGTCTTCCCGCTCGTCCCCGGACGCAAGGTCCCCGCAGTGCGCAAGGACTGGGAACACCAAGCAACCACCGATCACCTCACGATCGCCCGCACCTGGCGCAAAGCCCCGTACAACATCGGCGTCGCCGCCGGACCCTCAGGCCTGCTCGTCGTGGACCTGGACCAGCCCAAGACGCCACGTGACGAAGCACCCGAACAATGGCGCGAGCGCGGCGCGTCAAGCGGTGCCGACGTCCTCGCGCTCGTGGCCGCCGACCATGCCGCCTTGTTGCCGCCGACCTACACCGTGACCACCCCCTCGGGAGGACGACACCTGTACTACCGCCAGCCTGTTGCCGAGCAGCTCGGTAACAGCGCCGGGCGCATCGGATGGAAGATCGACACCCGCGGACACGGCGGCTACGTCGTCGGCGTCGGATCGATCACGCCCGACGGCCGCTACCTCGCCGACCGCAGCGAGTCACCCCGACCGCTGCCCAGATGGATCATCAACGCCCTCGACACGACCCAGCCTGCCGGCGTACAACCGCGGACCACGCCCGGCCTGAAGAACACGAGCGCGTACACCCTCGCGGCCCTCACCGGGGAACTCGAGAAGGTCCTCGCCGCCACACCCGGCCGCCGCAACGACACCCTCAACCGCGCCGCCTTCGCACTCGGTCAGCTCGTCGGCGCCCAGCTGCTCGACCAGCACATCGCTCGCGACGAACTCGTATCCGCCGCCGGCCGGATCGGCCTACCCCGGACCGAAGCCGACCGCACGATCACCTCCGGACTCACCGCCGGAGCACACCGCCCACGCCGACGGGCCACCTGACTGCTGGGTGGGAGGACCCCGGTGGGACGAGAGCGGGCCTCAGGAAGCCGAACGACGGCTCCTGAGGCCCGCTTCTCATGGGGGCCGGCAACCTGGTCAGCCCGCCTGCGCGTGCTCAATATCGATCGGCGGTACACCCGAACGACGCCACGCCCACGCCAAGGTCGCCATCGCACCCTCAGCCAGACCCGGGCGACCCGGCACCCCACCCCGAGCTACCGCACGCTCCGCAGCCTCAGCCTCCGCAGCGATCAGCTCCTCGTACGCCTTCGTCGAGCACCTGGTGATCGGAGCACGCGCCCGCTGCTTGACCGGGCCGGACGGGTAGTTGAATGTCGCGAAGGCACACGCCAACCAGCTGCACGTCATCTGCACGCCGGTCAGGTACCAGTCGCCCCGACCCTCTGCTGCCAGAGCATCGCCGCGACGCTCAGCCGCCAGCCACAACCGAGCAAACTCACGCACCGGCACGTGCAGATTCGTCCGCGGTATCCGCTCGAAATCCCGGGCAGTCAGCTCCATACCACAACACGATCCCACCCCCTGCCGACAGTTTCTACCCTCGCCGGATCGGAGTGGGGCACGGCGGAGGCCCGCGCAATCTACCTAAGTGGGGGGTGTCGGGCTGGGTACTGGATGCCAGGAGCAACGACTCGGACGGAGGAGGGAAGCACAGTGGCTGAGGCGAAGTCGAGCCGTCACAGCGGCGAGGAGTGGAGCGAGGACCAGACGCAGCAGTTGCGTGAACTGGCTGGAGCGAACACGCCTGTTGGCGTGATGAGCGTCAAGCTCGGCCGGTCCGAAGATTCGATCCGGTCCAAGGCGCAAGCCGAGGGAATAGCCCTCTCGCCACCGAACCGGTCACCGTATGGCGACATGAGCTGATAGTGAAGCGCATGCTGGTGCTGTGGGCGGGGTTTGGCAGTGCGGGAAGTGCGACGGGGCGAACGTTCCGGAGCACCACCGGTTCTGCCCACATCGTGACACCCGGCTCACGGTACGGCGAGTGATCATCGTGGTCTGGCCACCCTTCCGCCAGCGCGAGAACAGCCGAGACAATGACACCGGCCACACCACGCCGTGAGGCGCCACCTCCGCATGTCCCCGCTGACCTGGCCGGGCCAGTCGAGGTCGCCCTGGCGAAGTCGGCGAATGACATCCCAGGCCCACATGCCCTACCCGGCGGATCACGCTACGAAGTGAAATGGGATGGCTACCGCGTCGCGATCGTCCGCGACGGTGCCGGCGCGCGGCTATGGACCCGCAACCGCAACGACATCAGCGACCGCTTCCCTGACATCGTCACCGCCGCTACGCGGCAGCTGGCAGCTGGCATCGTTCTGGACGGCGAGCTCGTCGTCCTCGGCGCCGATGGTCGCCTCAGCTTCGATGCCCTCCAGCAGCGTCTCGTGACCAGCCCGGCAAAAGCCCGTAACCGGGCCGCTCAGGTGCCAGCCGCCTATGCGGCCTTCGATCTGCTCGCGATCGGGGGAGTCGATCTGCGCACCCAGCGCTGGACAGTCCGCAGGCAGCGACTCGAGCAGCTCGCTCGGTCGTGGGCGCCGCCTATGCAGTTGACGCCCGTCACCGCGGACCTTGACGAGGCACGCGAATGGTTCGAGGTACTGCCCGAGGCGATGGGTGTTGAGGGCCTCGTGGTCAAGGGCGCCGCCACTCGCTACACCCCTGGACGGAGGGACGCTTGGATTAAGGTCAAGCACCGCGAGACGCGCGAAGTCATCGTGGGCGGCGTACTCGGCTCGATCACCCACCCGGAAGTCGTGATCGCCGGCGCGTACGACGCCGATGGCGTGCTGACCGTGATCGGGCGCACCGTGCCACTGAAACCGGAACAGTCGGCCCAGCTCGCCTCTGTGCTGCGACCCGCCAAGCGCGGCCACCCTTGGCCCGACGAGATCAGCTCGCAGCGCTGGGGCGGGCGAGACAGCAAGAAGCCGCTCGTCAAGGTACAGCCGACCGTCGTCGCCGAGGTAAGTGCCGATGCCGCGACGCAGGCCGGCCAGGTCCGTCACGGCATGCGCTACGTCCGAGTACGGGCCGATCTACGCCCAGAGGATCTTCCGACCTTGGGCTGAAGACTGCTGGATCGGTCCGACTAGAACATCAGTTCGATTAATGTCATGATGAGGTCATGGTGGGACGCTTCCATGTCCGGCCCGGTGACAACGGGGACGGCGACGAATGGCTGGTGTGGGACAACGCCGTGAACGGCCACCGGGGGCGCTGCCCGAGCGAGGCCGAGGCGAACGCGCTCGCCGCGGATCTGGAGCTCCAGTACACGGTCCACGGCCCGCGCGATCCGGCGAACGTACGCCGAGTCGATCCGCCGATCTCGGTTGATGCCTGGCAGCAGCGCGCCGGCGAGTTGGACGCGTGGGTCAACGAGGGCGGCCGGTGGCTTGGCCGCGTCCGGCACGCCGACGGCAAGATCTCGTTCATCAACGGCGACGACATCCGGCCAACCTCGGCCATTGGTGGAACGGCGCCCGCGCCAGGGAAAGCCGGTAGCTGATGCCCGGCCCACAGCGCGAACCGACGATCACGCTCGTCGGTGGGCCGTGGGACCGGCAGGTGTACTACGCGTCCGACTGGGAAGACACCCGCCAAGCCGCCGAACGGATGGGGCGAACAGCTGACGAGTTCTGCGGCTGGCCCCTCGCCTACCGACCCGAGATGCCTGGCAGCAGCCGCTGGGTCTGGGCCGCCGGACAGGACTGGCCGGCGAAGCGACCAGCTGGCGAGAGGGATTGAGTGTCGCCAGTCCCGGGCCTGCCTGCCGACGGGGGCCTCGCGCCTCGACGCCATGCGGGCGGCGGCTCCACCCGCCGGTGGCTCCGGGCCGGGGACTGACGACATACTCCAAGCGTGCCAGGTGTCCAAGAGTTGCGTCGGCACTTATCCACAGGCGTGCAGTTCGACTCGAGCCTCAAGCACGACTCTCGGATCTGCTCCAGATCCGAGCGATTCGCGGACCTCGCGACCGAGGAGGTCTAGGTATCCAGGTCGGCCCTGAGGGAGGGGCGGATCTCGTCGGCTACCGTTCGATGTCGGTTGAGAAGAGGTCGGCGTCTTCGGGAGCGAGGCCCTCGCCCAGTGGGTCAGTGATGGGGATTGGCAGGGCGCGGCCTTCGTACCGCTCGCGTACCGCGACGTGATGGGCGACGGGAGTGACCGCGAGGACGCGCTCAATGATGCCGGCAAGAAACACGTCAGGCTGGAGGTCCTCGGGGACGGGTTCCGTCATCACCTCAACGCGGCGGTCCGCCGGTGCAACGGTGTCGTCCCAGTCAACGAGGCAGAGTCCGGTGGCGGTGTAGCCGAGACCGGGGACGTCGGACCTAAGTTTCCTCATCATGTCTTTCGTCCGCTCCCAGGTCTCCGGTTCCGTCGTGAGGATGGTCGCGCGTTGAACGAAGAAGAAGCCCACGGCGGCGAGCGGATAGCGGCTCGTGAGGTTCGCGGCGTCGCCGACGGCCTCCTCGAAGCGGTTCGGGAGATTCTTTGCGAAGGACGCTCCCTGGGCCTTCGTGGAGATGAGGACCTCCGGGCCGCGGTCCCATCGGGAGATGACCACGTCCACTTGCTTGTCGTAGGCGCGGCCCAGGACTACCGCGTCGTTAGGCGTGACAGCGGCAGCCTCCGCCGCACGTCGTCGGATTTCCTCTTGCAGGTTCAGTGGCTCGCCCTTGTTGGTTTGACGGGGCCAACCGGGTGGGTTCTTCGGCAATGAGTCGATCAAGAGTGCGACGTCGCGCGGAAGGACCCGCGGCTGGTCTGCGCGTGGCCAGACTTCTGCGTCCAGGAAGCCCGCCCGGCGCAACTCGTGGGAGAGCCAGAGGTCGATTCCCTTTGGGAAGACGCCGGACTGTGTGTTCTCGCCTGCGCCGGCAGCGACGGCCACGGAGAGCATGTCCTCCAGGAGGCCATAGTCGGGTTTGTACGTAGCGGACTGCCCTTTTTGATGGGTCCACGGATTCTGCTGCTGGGCGGATGCGAGGACTGCGTCGTAGACGGCCGCGCGGCTGTCCGAGCGGGGCATTCAGCTGCGCCCCTTTCCGCCACGTGCCAGACGTCGGGCCATGAGCGTCGCGTGTCCGTCGCGGAGTGCCTGGGCCTCCTCAGCGGAGATACCCAGCAGCGCGACCAGGAGGACGTCATCCATAAGCCGCACGGCCTCCAGAAGGCGGCCGTAGCGAAGGTGGGCCGCCACCTGCGGGCGGAGGACCGCGAGGTCCTTGCGGGCGGACTCCAGCAGCGCAGGGGACGGGACGGGAAGAACGTCGGCCTCGCGGGGTTCGATCTTCAGCATGCCGCCGCCGTAGGCCCGGCCGACGGTCTCCGCGCCGAGGAGCGTCATGGAGTTGAGCGCGGCGAGCGGGAGCAGGTCCATTCCCAGCGCGCGGCGGCCGGGCTTCAAGTAGACGCCGTGAACGGAGTTCAGGTGGTGCGCCTTCGCGCGGTTCGTGGACAGGCGCGGCGTGTCGGCGTTCATGTAGGTAAGGAAGAGGTCGGCAGGCCTCACAAGCGGGACGCGCCACCACGGGGAACGAACGCGGCACTTGTAGGCACGCTCAACGCCGATGGCCTCCCCGGCGGCGATGTAATCCTCTGCCGCAGCCGATGGCGCGCCGGCAGGCCGGAAGAGGTATGTGGGTGACCCAGCCGCCCCCATCTCCTGCCACGCGGAATCCGTGAAGGATAAGCCGCGGAGATGCCGAGATCCGGGCGGGGACAGGCGGATTAGATCGGACGGCGTCAGGCCGAGTTCGCGTACACGGCCCGGCGAGAGGGTGAAGTATCGGTTGTTCCCCGTGACCATGCCGAGCGTCGTGTCTCCCCAGCTCTCCAGGTTGGTGAAATGCTCGCCGTTCGCCAAGGAGGCGTAGGCGGCCAAGGCCTGGCTGGATAGGAGAGAGCCGGTCCACTTCGCCTCTGGGGACGCCGGCCTCCAAGTACGGGGCTGGTTGACGACCTCAGAGAGAGCGCCGCCGTTGCGCACCTGGTAGATGCGGCAGTGGTCCGTCGGGCCGTCGTCGTAGCCTTCGGCCATGAGGAGGACGGCGTCCACTTCGGCTTCTGGGAAGACCCGCTCCTCGAAGAGAACGAGGTCCACGCGAGCGAAGCGCTGCATGAGGAAGCGTCGAACCTCGGCAGCGTAGTTGACGGTCAGGAGTTCGGCAGGGAGAACAAGGCCGAGACGGCCGCCCTTCT
This sequence comes from Kribbella sp. NPDC055071, assembly GCF_053608045.1. Taxonomy (NCBI): domain Bacteria; kingdom Bacillati; phylum Actinomycetota; class Actinomycetes; order Propionibacteriales; family Kribbellaceae; genus Kribbella; species Kribbella sp. NPDC055071. The sequence continues at coordinate 271,517 of NZ_JBSGUS010000009.1, read as the reverse complement.
TGAGGAAAAGCGCGGAGTGAACTGTGAACGCCGCCCATGAGGAGGCCAAGCCTGACATCGGGACGCCAGCTCGGAGAGCAGCCTCCCGCGATCGGGCACGGGCCTCGCCGGAGAAGTCCTGGTAACGGACGTAAGGCGGGTTTCCGATGACGACGTCGTAGGAGCCGGTCGGGTCGACGGTGAAGAAGTCTCCAACCTGGACGCGGGCGTCCACTCCGGCCTGCCGGAGGACCTTCCGGGCGGCACGAGCGGATGGCTCGTGGAGCTCGACGCCATCGAGGTGCGGCGTCACCGCGGCCTTGGAACTCTCATGGAGGGTTGCCAGGCGGTCAACCGCGGAGAGGAGGAAGGCGGCCTCCCCACAGGACGGCTCCAGGACCTTGTCCGTGACGTCGCGGACGGCCCACTCTGTCACGTAGCGGGCCAACGGCTCCGGTGTGAAGAAGGCGCCACGTGCCTTGCGGAGGACGGCAGTGTCAAGTGAGGCGGACAGGTCGGGCATGGCGTGAATTCTGCCGTACGGCACTCCCACAACCTGGGAGACGGGCCGAGCGTGACCCGCCCTTGCGGCGGAGTAACTGGTGGATCTAGCGGACCCGCGCATGCGCCGCTAGCCTCGGCGGCGTGCTACATCTGCTCATCGACACCTCCACGTGGCTGGATTTGTCTAAGCGGCGCGACGGCCAGCGTTGGATTGTGGCGCTCCGCTTGCTGGTTCATCAAGGGGAGCTTGAGCTGCTGGTTCCTGAGGTGGTCGTTGACGAGTTCGAGCGCAACCGTGAGCGGGTCGAGACGTCGATGACGGCGACTGTCGCACAACGCTTCAAGCTCATGAAGCAGGATCTCGGTGACTACGGAGGCACTGATTACGAACAAGCGCTTTCCGTCATCGAGGGTCTCACTCATCAAGTCCCGCTCATCGGTGCAATGACGACACGCAATTTCAAGGACGTTCTCGAACTGCTTCGAAACGCCCGCGTCCTCGTCCCGACGGAGGCAGACCGCAGCCGAGTCGTGGAGCGCGGTCTGGACAAGAGAGCGCCGTTCCATCGCTCCCGCAGCAGCGTGGCCGATGCTCTCCTCATCGAGCTGTACTCGACCGCGGCCAGTGAAGTCGATCTCGGCCAAGAACCACACGCTTTCGTAACTTCTAACAGTGAGGACTTCTCACTACCGAACGGGGACAAGCGAGAACCTCACCCGGACATCGCTAGCCTGTTCGCGGTGGATGGCTCGAACTACGGTCTGGGTGTTGATGGGCTGGATGCCGTACTCCTGGACCATTTCGGCAGTGAGATAGAGGAGCTCTACGAGGAGACATATTTTGAGGAGGAACCTCGGAAACTCGCCGAGATCACAGCTGCGGAGCAAGAGTTCTACGACCGGGTCTGGTACCACCGGTCGCTGCAACACGAGTATCGGCTCGAGGATGCCGGCGACGGAGAAGGGATCGACCGTCTTCTCGCGATCGCAGGCCCAGGGCGGAGACGGGTCGAGGTGACTTATCACGAGCCCGGACAGCTCGGCCCGTACAGCGATTTCGAACTGGGCATGCTTCACGGCAAGCTGTCTGCTCTGCGGTGGGTCTTGGGCAGCGAATGGGACTTTCTGGACACGTAGCAGGCGGGCGACCAGTCGTGGCGCGCCCACGGACGCGACGACCCGGCGGGCTTGCCCGCTGACCATGCTGCGCCCGCGCAGGCCTCGGCCTCGTGGTGCCGGTCGTGGTGCGAAATGGTGTTAATCGCTGGTGATCAGCGGGGCGTGGTGCAAGCCGTACGCAAACAAAAGCGCTGGTAGAGGCTGGATGAGGCGGTGACGTTCCTCCTCGTAATGAGAAGGTCGTCGGTTCGATTCCGACAGGCGGCTCCACTCCGCTAGACGGAGAAACCCCAGGTCACGACGTACATGACCTGGGGTTCTGCATGTTCCGACCGCCTCGTGGTGCGGCTCATGGAGCGGGTTTGCTAACACTCTTGCTAACTGGGCACCAGCGCGGACGCCTCCGGACCCTCGTCCTCGTCTGTCTCCTCGTCACCGTCCTCCTCGGCGTTAGCAGGCCCCGACTGGGCAGCCGCCGCGGCGAAGACGCCGGCGACACCGGCCGCGTGGGTCCGCATCACGTGCGCATGGATCCGGAGAGTGATCGCTGGGTCGGCGTGGCCCAGTCGCTCAGCTACCACATGCACCGGCACCCCGGCGATCAGAAGTAGCGTCGCGTGTACGTGTCGGAGGTCGTGAAGCCTCGCGTGAGGAAGTGGAGAGGCCGGCGCCTTCTCCGGGTGCTCGGGGTCGGGTGTGTTGTAGGCCCGAATGACCTTGCCCATGAGCTGGGTGACCGTATCCGGGTAGACCGGATCTCCAAGCCCTGTCGTGAACACGTGCCCGGTGTCAGGCCAGGCGTCCCCAACCTTGGCTTGGTCCGCCATCTGGCGGCGACGGTGCGCCTTGAGTTCCCTCACCGTGTCGCGGTCGATGCTCACGACCCGTTCCCGTCCGCCCTTCGTGGTCCCCTCCACCCGTTCGCCCTCCACGACGCCAACCGAGCCGCGGCGAACTCGCCCAACGGGTGGCCGAGCTGCTGTACGCAGTCAACTCCAGGCGCTACCCGATCACCGGCCACTACATCGCCAAGCTAGAACGCGGCGCGGTGTGGTGGCCCTGCCAGGAGTACCGAGCGGCCCTCTGCCTCATCCTCGGAGCAAGCAACGACGCCGAACTGGGCTTCCGTCCGCCAACAGGCCGCCGGTCGGCACGACCCCTCTGAACTTGCACATCAGCCTGCTGTAGTGACCGACTCAGTCGCCCGAGAGCCTGTAGCGAGGGGTTAGTGCGGGCCTCCGGCCTGCCAAGGCGCGATATCGAGCATCGGATACCTCTGGGCGATGCCGGCGAGCGTCTCGTCGGTCCAGAACGGATGGCCGGGTGCGGGGAAGCCGAACAGTTCGAGCTGTCGCGGCGTCGCGCGGCGGACGAACTCGTACCAGGCCGGATCATGGCTGCGGGCCGCCCAGGCAACGCGCTGACCCCAATCCGCCTCCGCCGGCCGATAGATGACCTGCATTGAGTACCGAGCGCCCAGGGCCTTCCGCAGCCCGGTCCCGCGGTGAAAGGTGCGGGTGTTGAACGCGACTACCGATCCTGCTGGAGCGGAGCCGGACTCCTCGGCGTCGTACAGGCGGGTGTTGTCATCAGGGGAGACGAAGTTGCCGCTGCCGCCGGTACGCGGATAGAAGTTCGGATTCATCGGCAGGTCAGCGGTGCTGTCGTAAGGCACCAGGTGCGGCGGCCCGAGCTCTTCCGGGACGTCGACCAGAAACACGAACAGTTCGAGGTGCTGGTATCGGTCATCGGTGGATGGCACCAGGACCGTCTGGTTCAGATAGTCGCGGTGCAGCTCCTGGTCATACGACGCAGCACCTGTGTACTTCGCCCAAGCCTCAGCCGATGACAGCCGCAGATCGGTCTGTCCGAGCAGCACCTCGGCAAGGGCCACGATCTTCGGATGCACGGCAAGCATGCTGAACTCGCTGCTGGCGAACGGAAAAACATCGATCCCGTCGAACTCGTCCTCGACGTACCTTGACCGCCGATCGTCGGTGCCGTCGTGGAACCCCTCAGGCGTCGGAAACATCGTTGCCAGCTCGCCCCGGGCCGGCGACAGATCGTCGGTCGACAAGAACCCCGGGAGGATCACAAACCCACGCGTTCGCCACTCGTCCACGACGTCCTCAGGCACCATGACCGTCACTCTGTCGGCGTTCTGTTCCAGTGCGCAAACGGTTTTCGTGCAGATCCTGCCATGCTGTCCGCGCTGGAGCGCCCTCCCAGGTCGACCGGCGGAAAGAGCCGCACATCAGTCGACCGAGGACAATCTCGGCTCATGCCTGTCTGCCGGGTTGACCTCTTATGGATCAAGGCGCGCCGCAAGCGGCGCGCAGCGCGGCCCGGGCTTACGACCTCCGGCCGACGCCCTCCGCCGCACGCGACATCTGCGGATCGCCGATCCCTAAGAATTCAGCCGCCTGACAGGGGCAGCCGAGTGACGAACTCGGCGAAGGCCGGCGGTTGGCCTCGTCCCCCTGGTCGCTCGATCGTACGGCCACCACGACACGCATCAAGAGCGCCTGCGGCGTCCCTGCGGGATCGGCAAGCCGACTCTTGACCCGTGCCGCGCTGACCGGGGTGGCAGCTATCAGGGGGACGGGGCAGGTGTGGCGGTCGATCCCTTGGCGCGGCGCTGCCAAATCCAGCCACGATCACGGCATTTGCTGAGGTCCCCGGCGCATAGGCGGGATGTAGTCGTGTCCAAACTGACGTGGAAGTGCCAACCGTCTCGGGTACGGACGATCATTCGTGGATCGTCGTTCAGGATTCCTTGCTCGTATCCGCGAGCAAGCCAGGACAACACACACATCACAGCGTTGGGGTCGACCGCTGGCGTTCGCTGTCCGGTGACTCGATCTGTACCGCGGTTCGGCCTGCCGGCCAGCTCGATACCCACGAAGTCGATTGCCCTCGCAAGTACATCACTCTTCAAGACGGCGCGATCTCGATATCCTCTGATCTCGGCCTCATCTACGTCGTCATACACAACACCGTCGTAGAGGTCGTGGCAGCTCGAACAAAGGGGAAGAACGTTTCCCAGGTCATGGAAAAGCCGAACTGCCTCCCCCATATGCCAGTCTGTCGGCGGCACGCGATCGTCGATCGGGGCCCCTGCCCGCTCCCTGCACCTCGGCCAATCGTGGATGTGTGCGACCTTTACCGGGCGATCTGCGCCGCACCTCAGGCATTGCTCCCCGAACACGGCGAACGCTGCCTTGCGCAGGTACCCAGGAGTCGGTGGCCGACCGAGAACGGACATGCTCCAACGCTACGCCTCCACTCCCTCGTCGCTCACGAGCAGCCAGCACAACGCGCATCAAGAGTGCCGACGGTCCTGCGGGATCGCAAGCCCAGCGCCGCACCGACCTTAGTTGCCGGCGCTCTCAGGGGGCGGAGGTAGGGGTGTTTGGCGGATTTGCATCGGGGTCGTCGGGTGATGAAGCCGGCCTCTCTCCGGCACCGGCTCCGCCGCGGCCGTACTGCAGCATCCAGTCCGGAGGGGGTGGAATTATGCCGGCAGCGGCAGCGATTTCCATGCCGCTTCTGCCGCCACGCCCTCCTCTATCGAGTTGCCCAGCCTCGCCGCCCTCACCGCCAACCGCGAGGCCATCGCCCTCAACCTGTCCACCACCGCCATCCCCACCGGTGCCCCCTGGGCCTGCGCCGCCGCCAGGGCCGCCAATCGCAACGCCGTTCCTACCGACCGATGCCGCGCCACCACGACCACCTCTGCCTCCGCCCTGCGCCCGGACCGTGTACATGACCGCATCAGCCAGAGTGAGGAACTCGATCGCCCGCTCGGCAGTCGTGTCTGCTGCTAGGCCGTGGGACGCCATGTTTCGTAGTACGGCCAGACCTTCGATTGCTCGCAGGGTTTCTTCGGTCACTACGTCGTGCTGTCGACCCAGGCGCGCCAGACTGGCGAGACTGGTGGGCGATGGCATTGGAATGCCTCGGGCGGCTAGCTCACCAGAGACAGTGTTTCGCAGCTCAGCCTCAACTCTCGCTGCTGCCTCCATCACGGCCGCAGTGGGCATGGCGCGGGCCAACTCCCCGAGTTCGTCCACTAGTGAGTCGCGGGGGAGAACTCTCGCGGCTATAGGGGGAAGGCCAGGTTGCTCCAGCTCTACCTCGGCTTTGGAGATCGTGCGATCCCACTCGACCTCGAACGGTCCAGCCTTGAGTTTGCGGATCGCCGGAGTCAAAAGCTCAATGATCTTGGACCGAAACAACAGGGCAACGACAAGTACGACGACTGGCCATGCCATGGCCTGAACCAACGCAGCGACGAACTCCATCACGGACACGCGACGAGAGTACGACGGAAGCATCGCGAGTGCAGGCAACTGGCCAGCGTGGGCAATGTGGACGCCGCCGCAGGCCGAGAGCGGACGCTTGGTTGGAGCCTGACAGCGTGGGCTTTGCAGCTGTTTGAGATGCGGGGAAGCTAGGAGGAGAGCTCGGCTGTCGTTACGCTGAGCGCGGCTGCAGTCGCACCAGGTGTTGCAGGTTTGTGATGGTCACAACAAGACGAGGACTTGCGAGCGCTGTGCGACTCTGCCTACTCTGGGGGTCATTCCTCCCCGTCGTCCCTTTGGGATTGGCGGGGATTTTTCTTTCGTGGGGGGCCACGTTGGTAGAGCGAGTCGCTGTTTTCGTTGACTATCAGAACGTTCATAACGGTGCGCATCGGCAGTTCTGCGACCACGGGACGCAGATCCACGAAGCTCTCGTGCATCCGTTGCGGCTGGGACAGAAGATCGTTGAGAAGCGGTCAATCAAACGTCCGTCTGAGCTGGCGGCTGTCAGGGTTTTCCGAGGCCGGCCAAACCCTGAGCATCAGCCGACTCCTACAGCGGCAAACGACGCTCAGGCCTACGCCTGGGAGCAGGATGAGATCGTGACGGTCATACGTCGTGATCTCAACTACCGGGGGTGGCCAGAGCAGTCTGCCCGCGAGAAGGGCGTAGACGTGGCGTTGGCCATCAGCTTAGTGAGAGCAGCGGTAAATCAAGACTTCGATGTAGCCGTGGTCTTCAGTTGTGACACGGACCTGCTGCCCGCGCTTGAGATGGCCTACTACGACACCGAGACCCGGCTTGAAATCGCATGTTGGAGCGGCCAGAAGACTCTCTGGTTTCCTGAGGAGCGTGCCAGGGGCCGCAACACGCCGTACTGTCACTTCCTCAACGCGGAAGACTTCGAGGCCGTTCGAGACAGCACGGACTATCTCGCTGGTCGCAGTCCAGGACGGTAGAGCATCGAGGCGATCGATTGCTAACGGCTCTGCTAACAACCGTGTGGACGCCTGTAGAAGATGCTGGCAATCGGCGCGGCTCTGCGGGCACCAGCCAGGCTGCTCTGGACTCCGCTGGACGCCCGTCGCGGCACTCGTAATGAGAAGGTCGTCGGTTCGATTCCGACAGGCGGCTCCACGAAAGGCCCTTTGACCAGGCGAAACGCCTGAGTTGGAGGGCCTTCTTCGCGTGGTGAAGCCAATCCGGCGCACGTACCCCAGTCACGGTCCTTCGGTGCCGGCCTTGCTGTTGCCGCCGGTGCCATCTGGAACAGCCGTGCAGTAAATGAGAACGGTCGTTTCGCTTTGGAGTACGCTCGACGTGGGGGGCCGAGAGCAGAAGGAGCGAATGATGGCGAGTGCGGAGTTGGGGTCCGAGGTCGCGTTGGTGACCGGTGCGACCGGTGTGATCGGCCGCGCGATCGCGGCCGAGCTCGGGGCGCGTGGTGCGGCCGTGCTGGTGACCGGGCGGCGTAAGGAGGTCCTGGAGGAGGTGGCCGACAGTTTGCGTCGCAGCGGGGTCCGCGTTGAAGCGGTTGTCGGGGACGTGACGGATCCCGCCCAGGTCGAGGAGGCCGTCAGCAGGGCGAACGAGGCATTCGGACCGGTCACGACGTTGGTGAACAACGCCGGTGCGACCGAGGGGATGGCCACCGTGGCTGACAGCGATCCGGCGGCTTGGCGGGACACCCTGTTGGCCAACGTCTACGGGCCGTTCCTGTTCGCGCATGCGGTGCTGCCGGCGATGCTTCAGGCCGGCCGCGGCCGAATCATCACTGTGGCAAGCCGAGCCGGTACGGCGGTTGTCCCCGGCAGCTCGAGCTATGTCGTGTCGAAGACCGCGGCCATCCGGTTGAGCGAGTCCATCGCCGTCGAGACCCGGGGGACCGGGGTATCGGCGTTCAGCCTGCACCCCGGCGGCATCCCCAACCCTTCGGTGGAAGAAATGATCGAGCGCGGAGTCGTGACCCGGGATCGTTTCCCGGATCGCCCGGAGGACGCCGCGCGGGTGATCGCCGATCTCGCGAGCGGCCGGTACGACGTACTGTCCGGCGCCTACCTGGATCTCAACGACAACCTGGACGAGGTCGCCGAGCTGGCTGCGAGGCAGACGCCGGTTCGGATCCTGCGCGTCACGGACCTGCCCGACGCCTTCCACGCGGTTCCGATGTTCGGATGATCATCGCTTGATGGTCAGAGTCTGGGGCTCGGTGAACTCGAGCAGGCCGGCCAGGCCGCTCTCGGTTCCGATGCCGGACTGCTTGAGCCCGCCGAACGGTACCTGCGGGCTGAGGTGCATGATCTCGTTGACCCAGACGGTGCCGGATTGGATCCGCTGGGCGACCTCGAAAGCGGCGTCCGGATCGGCTGACCACACGGACCCGCCGAGGCCGTACTGGCTCGCGTTGGCGCGGGCGATCGCGTCGTCGACGTCGTCGTACTTGAGTAATGGCAGGACCGGGCCGAACTGCTCCTCCTGGACGATGCGTGCGTCCTCGGGCGGGTTGTCCACGAGGGTGGGCTGGATGAAGAACCCGGGGGAGTCGTCGGGCAGGCCGCCGGTCAGGAAGCTGTACCCGTTCTGCTGACAGTCCTTGAGTAGTTCTACGACGGTGTCGTACTGCCGCTGGTTGGAGACGGGCCCGAGTTGGACGCCCTCCTCGGTCGGGTCGCCGACCCTGACACCCTTCGCGTAAGCGGTGAGTTCGGTGGCCAGTTCGGCGTAGATGTCTGCGTGGATGTAGATGCGCTTGGCCGCGAGGCAGATCTGGCCGGAGTTGCTGAAGGCTGCCCAGAAGAGCTTCTCCGCGGTCGCCTTGACGTCGACGTCCGGTAGCACGATCGCAGGGTCGTTGCCGCCGAGTTCGAGGGTGATGCGACTGAGCGACTCTGCCGCGGCTGCCATCACCAGTTTGCCGGTGCGGGTCGAGCCGGTGAAGCTGATCTTGTCGAAGCCGGGGTGTGCGGTGACCTGTGCCCCCAGGCCGTCGTCCCCGGTGATGACGTTCAGTACGCCGGCTGGGACGACGTCCCGCAGAATCGCGCCCAGCTCGAGATTCGCCAGTGGCGCGGCGAGCGATGGCTTCAGGACGACGGTGTTGCCGGCCAGCATCGCCGGGCCGACCTTGAAGGAGGCCTGGCCCAGTGGGTAGTTCCAGGGCGTGATCGCGGCGACCACGCCCAGCGGGAGCCGACGGGTGATGGAGAGTCGTTCGGCATCGTCCTGGTTGATCGTCTCGGGTAGCTCGAGAGCGGCGGTCTCGCGCAGCCAGTAGCTGAGTCCGGAGACCTCGGTCCGGGCCACGTCGATGGGCTTGCCCTGTTCGGCGGTAATCAGTTGGGCGAGCGTCTCGGTGTTTGCGTCGATGGCTTCCGCCATCGCGATCAGTACCTTCTGCCGCTCCGCGATGGGGCGGGCAGACCAAGCCGGGAAGGCGTCGCGGGCCGCGGCGACGGCGGCGTCGAGTTGCTGCGGCGTGCAGTTGGGTGCGTCGCCGACGACTGCACCGTTCGCCGGGTTGACGACGGGGAAGAAGGCGTCACCGTCGACAGCGTTGCCGCCGATGGTCATCGTGAAAGGAGAGGTCATGGTTCGACTCTGGAATCGCTGCCACGGCTGAAGAAGGGTGGATGTCCCTGGGTGTGGCGCTCCTAGGCAGAAGCACCCTTCCTCGGTCCGGCCGCGGGCCGAATGATGAGTGCATGGTGGATTATTCGGAATTCGAGGCGTTGGCCCCGTTCCTGCGACTGGTCGAGGAATCCCTGGCAGGGCTCGTCGACGGCGATCGGTACTTCGATCTGTTCGCCGAGGACGTCGTGATGGAGTTCATCTACGCCCCACCCGGTACGCCGCCCTCGATCCACGGACGGCAGACGATGATCGACGCGTGGCGCGGGTACGGCGACATCATCCGGCTCGACCGGATGAGCAACGAGAAGATCTACCGGACGACCGATCCCGGTGTGCTGATCCTCGAGTACGAGAGTCACGGCAAGGGTGTGGTCACCGGCCGTCCGTACCACCAGAAGTACCTGTCGATCGTCGCGATCAAGGATCGCAAGGTCGTCTACTGGCGCGACTACTCGAATCCGCTCGTCGTCAGCGAGACGATCGGAGGCTCGGACCAGATGGCACACGCGATGTTCGCGCCGCAGGAGAGCGAGTCATGAGCGATCTGACCACCGGCTACGCCCGCCCGCCGTGGACCGACTATGCGCGGATGTTCGACCTCACTGGCAGGAAAGCCCTGGTCATCGGCGCGGGTGGCGGAATCGGCCGAGCAGCTGCCCACGGCCTCGCCGCCCAAGGAGCGCACGTGGTCTGCGCCGACCGTGACGGCGCGGCGGCGAAAGACACTGCGGCCGCCATCGACGGCGAGGCACGCGAGCTGGACCTGCTGGACCGTGCTGCCGTTCGAGCGGCCGCCGAGGAGCTGACTGATCTCGACATCGTCGTCTTCACCCCGGCAACCAACGTCCGCCGGCCGCTTCTGGACTACACCGACGCCGAGTTCGACCAGATCTTCGCCGTCAACCTCCGGGCCGCCTTCGATATCGTGCGGGCCTTCGGCAAGCCGATGACGGCGCGAGGACGCGGCTCGATCATAGGTACGTCGTCCATCCGTTCACTGGTCACTGAGCCGGGACAGGGTCTCTACGCGGCGTCCAAGGCCGGACTCAACCAACTGCTGCGCGCGGCTGCGGCGGAACTCAGCCCGTACGGCGTTCGGGTCAACGCCGTCGCGCCGGGTGTGACGGAGACCGGGATGACACTTCCGCTCCGCTCCGATGCCGAGCGGTACGCCGCCTATGCGTCGCACACCACGCTCGGTCGCTGGGCCCGGCCCGAGGAGCTCGCCGGTGCCATCGTGTACCTCGCCTCGGACGCGGCGAGTTATGTCACCGCGAGCGTGCTCGTCGTCGACGGCGGCTGGACAGCGATCGACGGCCCGTACAGTCACTCGGTCTGATCGGGTCAGCGCGCGGTAGCGTCGGCGTACAAGGAACCGAGCAGCGCCAGTGAGTCCTCGTCGGGGGAGCCTGGTGCGGCCGTCCCGACCAGAAGGTATTGGCCTGGCGCGCTCTGAACGGTGAAGGTCTGATAGGTGAGGGTCAGCTTGCCGACGTCCGGGTGGTTGAAGGTCTTCGACTTGGCACCCAGGCTGCTGACACCGTGCTCGCGCCAGAGCGCGGCGAATTCCTTGCTGCTGGCAATCAGTTCGTCGACCAGCGGCCGGACCGCCGGATCCTCGTCGGCCGCCAGCCGCAAGGCCTCGACCGAGTCTCTCGCGACGGCCTCCCAATCGGCGAAGAGTTCACGGGCCACCGGGTCGTGGAACAAGGTATGGAGCATGTTGCGCGGGTCCGCGAAGCGCGACAGCAGCGCGTTGGCGAGGTCGTTCGACGCGAGCACCTGCATCCGGCGATTGATGACATAGGCAACGGCTGTCGAGAAGCCCGCGACCAGATCCAGCAGGGCCGGGTCCACCTCGTCGGACTGAGCCTCCTCGGACTCCGGAACGATGCCGGCCAGCCGATAGGCGTGCAGACGAGCATCCGCGGTGAGGCGCAGTGCCCGGGCGATAGCACTCATCACCTGGCCGGACGGACGTCGCTCCCTGCCCTGCTCCAGCCGGGTGTAGTAGTCGGCGCTGACGCCGGCCAGCACCGCAACCTCTTCACGGCGCAGCCCCTTGACCCGGCGAGCGCCAGAGGCTGGGAGCCCGACGTCCGCAGGGTTCAGTTCAGCGCGCCGCAACCGCAGAAACTCACCCAGGTCGCTCACATCAGGAGCGTACGCCGGGATCCGCGCCGTCGGCAGTGATCTGGTCGTTCCTAGGAGTACTGCACCCCGGAAGACCCGTCCTGTCTGTCGGGTCGCGGGATCGGCATGCTGGGAGTGTGATCTCAGAACTGCAAGTGACGAAATGGGTCGAGAGCTATGTCGAGGCATGGCGGAGCGGCGCGGCGAAGGACATCGCGGCGCTGTTCACGGCGAATGCCGAGTACCACGAGTTGCCCTACGCAACCGACTGGATCGGCAGGCCCGCGATCGTCGAAGGCTGGCGGTCGCGCGAGGACTGGCAGCAGGGCGGCTGGAGGTTCGAGTGGTCGATCCTCGCGATCAACGGCGACACCGCGGCCATCGAAGGCACCGGGACCTACACCGAGCTCGGCACCTTCGCCAATCTCTGGACAGTGACCCTCAACAGCCGCGGCAGGTGCAGCATGTTCCGCATGTGGAACAACCAGATAGCGAGCTGATCACGCCGGGACTGCTAGACGAGTTGATTGGTTTCCTCGACCACCGCGGAGTGGATCCCCACCGAGGTCTCACGCATGTACGCCGCCCGCAGTTCGTGAGCCTTCTGGTAGGCCTCGGACTGCAGGGCCTCCTGCATCTGCTCGATCGAGTCGAAGCTGATCTGCACGATCGCGTCGATCGGATCCTCGGCGCCGTCGATCGCGAGGTCGGACAAGAAGTACTGGATGTAGGCCCTGGTCTGGGGGAGCGCCTGGTACGTCGGTCCGTAGTCGTCCTTCATGAAACGCCGGAACTCGGCGGTCCCGATCTCGGACTTCTTCCGGATCACGGTCAGCAAGGTGTGCACGATCATCTCCCTCTACTGAACACCTGTTCAGGACAGCAAAGTATCATGGACAGGTGTTCAATAGGGCCCGTGCCCAAACAGGAGTCCCGTGATCTGCGCGCCGTCCTGCTCCAGAAGGCGATCGACTTGCTCGCCGAGCCGCAGGCGGTCGCCGTACCGTCGCTGCGTTCGATCGCTCGGGCTTGCGAGGTCGCGCCGTCGGCCGTGTATTGGCATTTCCCGTCGGAGGCGGACCTGCGCTCGGCCGTTCTGGATGCCGAGTACGCCGACATGGTCGAGTCGATTGAGCGCGCACTCGACGAACGCCCGGCGGACTCGGATGCCCTGGAGGTGGCCGGTCAGGCCTATGTGGTCTGGGGTTTGAGCCACCCTGGTGCCTACCAGTTGCTCTTCGAGAGCGCCGATCCGATCCCCGAGACCCGCGCCAAGCACGGTCAGCGGCTGCAGAACCGCATCGTCGAACTCTCCAGGGCCGTCGACGCCGGCGACCCCTTCTCAGCGGCTCTCCTGTTGTGGACCGTCTGGCATGGACTCGTTTCCCTGCGGTTGCACAAGACCGAGTGGAGCTGGGGAATGACCCCGGCGCAGGCGAACGTGCGCTTGATCAACGCCTTGAAGACGGTTCGATAGCTCCAGGCCGAGTAAGGCCTAGTCCTCGCGGACCAGTGAAGTGACCTGAGGCTGGCCGGCGATGAGTGGGCCGGCCTTGTCCAAGAAGGCGGCGAACCCGGGCGCCTCCTCGCGATTGTCGAGCGCGGCCGGATCGGACCACTCCTCGTAGATGACGAATTCTCCTGGATCGTCGGTGGCCCGATGGACGCGGTAGGCCAGGTTCCCAGGCTCCTTGCGGGCAACGCCGGCCAGCGAGATGAGCAACGACTCCAGTTCGTCGGCCGAACCCGGTACGGCGTGGATCCGGCCGATGGCCGCGGTCGTGCCGCTGCGGCCGGACGGGCCGTTCTCGAGCCAGGGGGAGTGGTACTGGATCCGGCTGGGATCGAGGTTGTGGTTGGCGTTGGTGTAGATGCGGAGCTTGAGCCCGTCCGGGTCGGGCACAACCACCACCCAGCCGATGATGCCGACCAGGACCGGCGAGTGCTCGACCCCGATCGCGTCGAGATGCTCGATCCAGGCGTCGAGGCCGGCGGGGTCTTCGACGGCCAGGGCCAGGGGCCCACAGCCGGCCATCCCGGCCGCGGCGGTCGGGTTGAGACGGAGCTCGAGGCCGGCGCCGAGACCGGGGACCTCGAGTCCGACGGCGAACAGCGGTGCGTCACTGGGTTTGTGGTCGACATGGTCGCGGCGGCGGGCGCCGAGGACCTTGCCGTACCAGTCGATGCTGCGGTCCAGGTCGCTGACCGGGGTCTGCAGGTGGTGGATCCCGGCGTACGGGGGAATCGTGGTCATGGTCAGTCCTCGCTGTCGGAGAAGGTGGCGGTGCGGTCGACGGGTACGCCCTGTTTCCAGATCTTGGCGATGCCGTAGACGCCGGTGATCTCGGCGTTCGGGGCGCCGATCGCCAGGAGCAGGTCGGCGCGCAGTCCCGGTACGATGCGGCCGCGGTCGCTCAGCCCGAACGCGTCGGCGGCCGCGGAGGTGGCGGTGGTCAGCGCCTCGGCGGGCGAGAGTCCGGCCTCCACCATCAGGGTCAGTTCGCCGTGCAGGCTGATGCCGTGCGTGGTCGGATGCCCGGCACCGCCGGTGCCGTCGGTCCCCGCGACCAGCGGTACGCCGGCCCGGAACACCCGGATCGCGAAGTCGGCCGCGTGCCGGACGTCCATCGCCTTCGGGCCCAGGCGCTGGGCCGGATCCGCCGGCAGGTTCAGCAGATCGTTCAGCCGCTGCGGATCGGCGTACGGGCGCAGCCGCGGATCGGCGGCGAGCCGGAACTCGATCGGGTGCCGGCTCATCCCGGCGAGCGTTGCCAGCGTCGGTACGACGAACAGCCCGGCGTCGGCGACCGCATCGATCAGCGTCTGGTCGGAGGGGCCGTCCGCGGGAGCGTGGGCCAGGCCGTCGACTCCGGCGTTGACCGCCGTCCAGGTCGCGGCGCGAGTCATGGTGTGTGCGACGGCTTTCAGACCGCGGTCGTGGGCGGCGGCTACCAGCGCCTTGATCGTCTCCGGCGCGAGTAATGGCATCGGGTGGCCGGCCGCCGTACCGTCCTCGATGAAGATCTTGAGATGGTCGGCGCCGTCGGCGATCCGATCGGCGACGAAGCGCTCGGCGTCCTCCGGACCGGCGACGGTCGGGAATGGCGGCATCATCCCCAGCTCGACCAACTGGCTCGGGTGTCCGCCGGGTGCGGTGGCGCCGGTGGTGGCGATCCGGAAGTCAGCCAGGTCGGAACGCTGCTGGGCAGCGGCGCGGAGTGCGCGCGAGTGCTCGGGTACGCCGCCCATGTCCAGCTCCGTGGTGACCCCGAACACGAGCGCCTGATGGAGTTGAGCGGTGCTCATGGTGTGCGTGTGAGCGTCGATCAGGCCAGGCAGCAGTGTGTAGCCGAGGCCCTCGACGACGGTGGCTCCGGCTGGTACGGCGAGGTAGGGGCCGACGGCGGCGATGGTGGGACCGTCGATGAGGACGTCGGCGCGCTGTTGCAGGTGGACACCGTCGAAGACGGCGACCTCCCGGATGATGGTGGGTGCGGTGGTCATGGGCGGCATCTCCTAAGCGATCGGAAGGTGTTTGAGGAGGTCGGCCGGTGCGCCGCTGGCGGCCAGATAGCCGTCGGGTCGCACGAGCAGTGAAGTGTCGAGACCGGGGAGGCGCTGGACGGTGATGTGCTCGGGAAGCCCGTGGATCTCCCGAGGGTCAGGCGTCGCGAGCGTCCAGGTCAGATCGTTGCCGGGGACGGCGGTGGGTGGGACGCGGTCGCCGATCCGCAGCGAACCGGTCGGACCGTGGGCATAGCTGACGTCGAGTTCGGACAGCTTGGCGGCGACCCATTCGGTGACGCCGAGCGTCCCCGCGGCGGCAGCCAGTACGTCGTTGCGCAGCCGCGCGCCGAGCGGATCGCGAACGGAGGCGAGCTTGGCGAACGTCGCGGTAAAGGCGACCATCTCGGTGGCGACCGGATGCCGTTCCGCGTGATAGCTGTCCAGCAAGTCGTTGCCAGCGGCACCTTTCAGGACGGCGGCCAGTTTCCAGGCCAGATTGCCCGCGTCCTGGATGCCGGTGTTCATGCCCTGTGCGCCCGCCGGGCTGTGGGTGTGCGCGGCATCTCCGGCCAAGAAGACCGGTCCCTTGCGGAAGGACTCGGCCACTCGTTCCTGGACTCGGTACGTCGATGCCCGGATCACCTCGGTCACTGTGGCCTGCCCGGACAGTGGTCCGCGTTCGGTCAGCAACTTCTGCACGTCGTGCAGCGTCGGCTCGCTCATCCCTGGCGGCGCCGGGCTGACCACGCGGTACTGCCCATCGGCCAAGGGCGAGAACAGCAGCATGCCGGCGCCGGACAGGAAGAACGTCGTGTCCTGCGCGATCAGTTCCTCGGCCACGGTGGAGAGCCTGATGTCGGCAATCGTGAACCGCTGCTCGCGCGCCGTACCGGGGAATCCGATACCCGCAGCCGCCCGGACTCCGCTGCGGATGCCGTCGCAGCCCACGAGATAACGCGCCGAGATTGAGCGCAGTACGCCGTCCGGACCGGCGACTGTTGCGCTGACACCGGGGAAGTCGTCGGTGAAGTCGATGAACCGGTGGTCGCGGTGGACCGTGCCGCCGAGCTCCAGAAGCCGGTCGAGCAGACATCCTTCCGTCGTCTGCTGCGACACCAGCAGCACGAACGGGAACGGCGTGTCCAGCTCGGTGAACGACGCCCGGAGCAGGGTCTTCTCGCAGTCGTGCAAGGAGAAACCAGGACTGCGAACGCCCACCTTAACCAGCGCGTCGGCGACTCCGATCCGGTCCAGGAACTCCAGGGTCCGCGGCTGGACGGCGGCCGCCTTGCTACCAGGCTGAATGGACGTGGTGCGGTCGATCAGCACGTGGTCGACGCCCAACTGCCGCAGGCTCGCGGCCAGCGCCAGACCGGCCGGACCGGCACCGACGACGAGGACATCCGTCCGGGTCGGAACCGCTGCTGACGAGGTCATGATTCCTCCTGACTCAAACCGAAACGTACGTTCTCGTTTACGATCTCGAACGTAGCACGTCCAGTGACTTAACGCCAACGACCGTTTCGTTTTGGGTTAGGATCGATCGCATGCCGCGTCTCAGCACGGAACTGTGGGAACAGCGCCGCCGGCACGTCCTCGTCAGTGCCTGGCAGTGCTTCACCCGTGACGGTTTCCACGCCACGTCGATGGACGACATCATCGCCGCCACCGGCATGTCCTCCAGCGCCGTGTACCGCTACTTCCGCAGCAAGAGCGAGTTGGTGGATGCAACCGCGGAGGAGTCGCTCAAGCGGATCCGGGACCTGTTGGCCGGTCTGCTCGCCCAGGAGCCTGCGCCGTCCCTGGCCGAGGTCGTCGAAGCTCTCGTGGATTATGTTGCCAAGCACAACAAAGATGAGGACTACGACCTGTCCAAGATCGCCGTGTACGCCTGGGCCGAGGCGCTCCGCCGTCCGGAGGTGCGGACGCGGACGCACGACTTCTACGCCGGCGTCCGGGCCCAGCTCACCCAGCTCGCGCAACGCTGGCGCGACGACGGCCGGCTCGCGCCGGGCGCCGACCCCGACGCGGTCGGCGCCGTACTGCTGACCATGCTGCCAGGCCTGATCGTCACCCAGCACCTGGTCGACGGCGCCTCCGCGACCCAACTCGTCGACGGCCTGGCCAGCCTGCCGAGCGTCCGTTAGCAGGCCCCGAGGGACTTCCTCAGACCGCCTCTGACCAGGCAAAACGGGGAGGGTTCTGCAGGTATCTGCAGAGGTGTAGGCCGCGCCGGCGTGCGGGCGAGGGGCCACTCGTGGTCTTGCCTGAGCATTAATCACGGCCTTGCCTGGTACCCCCTTCTGCCTGAATGGGGCGTGGGCTCCGAATCACCCGGTGGCGGCCACGACAGGGTCGCCGGGGCAGTTCCTCGGTCGAGGAGTGCTCGTATCTGGCGTCACGGCATCCCCGCCGTAGCCAAGGCCGGCTCTCGAGGCGTACGGAACTCAGGTTGAGAATAGTATGGTTGACTTGAGTATTCCTGACCGGAGGACTGATGAGATCGCCCCAGTATCGGCAATACGTCGAAAAGTTCATCGATTCGGCTGCAGATCGGCACACTCTAGGGCTGGTGTACGGTCGGCGCCGGATCGGTAAGTCGACGCTGCTCGAGGCGGTCACTCGGGAACGGGGCGGCTTCTACTGGGAGGCCACCCGGACCGAGTCGGCGATCCAATTGTCGCGGCTCGGCGAGGCGCTGGGGGAGCACCTGGGAGTCGGGCGGGTCGCGCTGGACAGCTGGGACGAGGCCTTTCGGCAGTTGCTGCGGTTGGGCGAGGAGCGTCAGTTGCCGGTCGTCGTCGACGAGTTCGGGCACGTGCTCGCGGCTGATCCGTCGGCGGACTCGATCGTCGCCACGGCGATCGGGCCGGCGGCGCGGCGTTCCAGCCAGGGGCAGGCACGGCTGGTGTTGTGCGGGTCGGCCATGGCTCTGCTGGGGTCGCTCACCGCCGGGGAAGCACCGCTTCGGGGGAGGGCGGGTCTGGAGCTTGTGATGCAGCCTGCGGACTTTCGTGAGGCCGCCGGCTGGCTCGGCGCAGATGCGGATCTTGTGTTGGCGGCGCGGGTCTATGCCGTGATCGGTGGCGTGGTCGGCTACGCGACGGACATGGTCGACCATGACCTGCCATCTGGGCCGGGAGACTTCGATCGTTGGGTCGCCCAGCGGTTGTTGTCGCCTGCGGCGACGCTGCACTACGAGGCGACGACGCTGTTCGCCGAGGACCCCACGCTCGCCGCCGCGAATCCCGTGATCCTGCACAGCATCCTTGGGGCGATCGCGAACGGGTCCGTCGCCGCGGGCAAGATCGCGAACCAGCTTCGCCGCTCGGTGTCGAACATCGAGCCGGCGGTTCGGCGTCTGATCGCGGCCGGCTTTGTTGTCCGCCACGCTGATCCGGTGCGGTCACAGCGCCCGACGTATGCGTTGGCAGATCCGTTTCTGCAGTTCCATTACGCCGTGTTGGAGCCACACGCCTCGTTGTTGCGTGACCGCGAGCCGTCCGCGCTATGGAAGCGGCGTCTGGCGCCGACGTTCGACGCGCATGTCCGCGGGCCGGTCTTCGAGGAGCAAGTGCGCAGCTGGGTACGCCGCTTTGCCTCTGCGGAAACGCTCGGCGCGGAGCCCGACCACGTGGGACCGTCGGCGGTGGTGATCGATGGAACCGAACGGCAGCTCGATGTGGTCGTCGCCGAAGCGAAGGACCCCGACGAGCCACCAGGGGCCCGCACGATCTCCGCGATCGGCGAAGCCAAGTCCGGTGAGACGATCGGTCACGGACACCTTCGAGTACTGGAACAAGCTCGTGCGGCCTACGGCAGCAGAGCCACGCAGGCCAAGCTGCTGCTGGCAGCCCCGACCTTCACCGCAGAACTTCGCGAAGAAGCCGAACGACGGCACGACATCGAACTGATCGACCTGAAGCGGCTCTATCACGGAAGTTAGCAGTCGGCTTCGGCCAGGAAGCCGTAGAGGCTGCGCAGTTGCTCGCCGAGCCCGTCCAGGCTGGGTGTCAGCACAGCGAGCAGACCTATGCGCTGTTCGTCTAAGTCGGCGGCTGTCCGGGCTCGACGCCGGAGTGCGAAGCCCCGGCAATCAGAACCACCGCTCGAAGAAACTCACGGCGCCGCCCTTTGGGCGCCGGCCCGGTTGAGGCATGGATGTGCGTGCGCTGCAGGGTGGTTGTGCGCTGCGTGAACGTGCCGAGGCGGTACTCGCTTACTACCCCGTCCAGTTCGCTCTTGAAAGGCGGTCCCAACCACACATCTGCACGATCTGCCACCGGCCGACCAGCGACGCCACGAATCTCCCAACTCTTCGCGCAATGGGCGGCGGCATAGCCGTCGTATTGAGGCTCGTTGTCGCGCCGGGTTTGCGGGGATGATCGGGTGAGGAGCCAGCGTTTCATGATCCGTAGTCCACAGTCGGCGTTGACAGATGAGCGCGTTCTTGCGCCCTGGCAGGATGGTCGCGTGAGTCTCGGTGATGATCGCGATGGTGACGGCCTCGACCTGCGTCGTGAGCTGTCCGAGCTCCGGGTCGAGCGAGACCGGCTACGGGTCGAGAACGCGCGGCTGTCCCGTCTGCTGGAGCTGCGAGGCCAAGACACTACGCCCGCGGACGAGCAACTCGCTGCCCCTATCGGGCCTGGCGGGCTGGTATCGATGGCAGGCTCGACGCCGCAGCAGAAGCTTGCTCTCTACCTGGACCTGTTCCGTGCCAGGAACGACACGTATGCAAAGCGCTGGGAAGATCCGCGCACAGGAAAGAAGGGATGGATGCCCGTAGCGGCGGGTGGATGGCGCAAGGGTATGACCCGCGAGACCGCCCGTCTGCTCCCGCTGACCCCGGATGTCGTCGCTGAGCACCTGGCCGCACGGTCGCGGCAGGATCTCTTCATCGGCCTGTATCCAATGCTCCCGAACAACACCTGCTGGTGGCTGGCTGCCGACTTCGACGGCAAGACCGCGATGCTCGACGCCTTGGCGTACGTCAAGGCCGCCCGAACTGCGGGCGTCCCCGCTGCTCTAGAGATCTCCCAGTCCGGTACTGGTGCGCACGTGTGGATCTTCTTCACCGAGGCGATCCCCGCACAGACGGCACGCGCGGTCGGGACTGCGTTGATCCACGAGGCCATCCTCCAGCGCGGGGCCATGAGCTTAGGCTCCTACGACCGTCTGTTTCCAAGCCAGGACGTACTGCCCGGCTCTGGCCCTGGCAATCAGATCGCCGCTCCGCTTCACGGCAACCGCCGCAGTAACGGGCTCACGCTCTTCCTCGACCCGGCCACGCTGGAACCGTACGAAGACCAGTGGGCGTTCCTCTCGACGCTGGACCGGCTCGCTCCGGGTGATGCCGCCCGTATCGCCCGTAGGGCGTCGCGCGCCGCCGTCGGTCGCGACGTCACGACCCTGGCACGAGCTGAATCCACCAAGGTCCACCCGCCCATGCCGCCGGTTCTGCGCGCCGAACTCGCTGCCGGGCTGGTCCTGGACGCGATTGTGCTCCCACCTGCTGCTCTTGCGACTTTCAAGCATGCCGCATCGATGGCGAATCCGAAGTTCTACGAGCTACAACGGCTGCGCAAGTCCACCTGGGATACCCCGCGGTTCGTCACCGGCTACCACCTGACCCTGGACGAGAAGCTCGTTCTGCCCCGCGGACTCCGGCATTTGGTCACTGACATCATCGAGCGCAGCGGTGCCCGCCTCGACGTCACAGACAACCGGATTGCGGGCAAGGAGATCGACGTCGCGCTCATCGGCGAGCTCACCGACCGGCAGGCCGCGGCAGTCGGCGAACTCCTGGCGCACGACGACGGCGTCCTGGTCGCTCCGCCAGGATCGGGCAAGACCGTCATGGCGTGCGCGGTCATTGCCGAACGAGCGGTGTCCACACTGATCCTGGTCGACCGCAAAGCCCTTGCTGACCAGTGGCGGACACGACTGGCCGAGTTCCTCGGCCTCAAACCAGGACAGCTTGGTGGCGGACGGAGCAAACTGACCGGGATCATCGATGTCGCCATGCTGCCCACCCTGGCCAGGCACGACGACGTCGAGACCCTGACTGCCGGATACGGGCAGATCATCATCGACGAAGCTCACCACGTCGCCGCAGCCGCCTACGACCACTCGGTCAAGAAGATCGCAGCCCGGTATTGGCTCGGTCTGACGGCCACCCCCGACCGCCGCGACGGCCTCGGCGAGCTCCTGCGCTGGCAGCTCGGACCGGTCCGGCACACGATGACTGATGAGATACCTGGGACGCTGACCGAAGCAGCCGGCGCCACTGCAGGACCGGCACGAGTGCTGCACGTGCACGAGACCATCTTCACCGCAGCAGGCATTGATCAGGGCGCCCCGTCGCCTATCGCCGAGGCCCACCGGGCACTCACCGTCGACAAAGACCGCAACGCGCAGATCCTTGACGACGTCCATTCCTCTCTTGCCCAGGGGCGCAACTGCCTGGTACTGACCCGCCGGGTAGCCCACCTCGAAACGCTGACCTCGCTCCTCGCCGGTCGCGGCCACCAGCCGCTTGTACTCCAGGGAGGCATGCCGGCCAAAGAACGGCGTGCAATCGTCGAACGTCTCACCGATGCCAGAGCCGGGGACGGTGTCCTGGTCCTGGGCACCACGCCATTCGTCGGCGAAGGGTTCGACGCACCGGCCCTGGACACCCTGTTCCTCGCGGCGCCGATCTCCTTCGACGGACTCCTGCTCCAGTGTGCCGGGCGAGTCGTGCGCCCCGCACCAGGCAAGACTGTCGCCGAGGTGCACGACTACCATGATCCGCTCGTCCCGTTGCTGGCAGCCTCGCTGCAGCGACGCATGCCCGGGTACAAGCGGCTGCGTTTTGAGCGGGTCTGAATGAGGCTCCTCGGCGCAAACCGCTGCGCACAAGCCCATCAGTTCCAGAGCCTCGACCCGTGTTCCAGGACCCCGTTCGCGCCGTTCATGGACCTTCGCTGACGGAGTGAAGCCCAGCACGACCCGGGATTCGCTTCTCGGACAGGTCCACCGAGCGTTGTCAGGATCCCACTCTCTGCCCGGCCCCGCGGCTGATGGCCATCAGAAACGTGACGCCGCCCATCAGGCGAGCATCGCTTCGATGGCGGGCCGGATGACGGACAAGGTGTGTAGTCGCGCGCGATGTGTTGGAGATTCCTGACTCCGTCGGATCCGCTGGTTCGCACGTAGCGGCTGAGCGCGGCTAGGGCCAGCACCTGGCCGATGCGATGGCGGTGGCGCATAGCGTCGACCACGCTCCGGGCTGCGTCACAGACCGGCAAGAACTCGCCGGGCCCGGCCTCGTATTGCTCGATGCTGAGGTCGAAGGACTTGGCCGCGTACTGCTCGATGACGATGGCTGGCTAGGAGATCGCCGGACGGCGACTGCCACGCGGTACGGCGACGTGTACGGCGGCTGGCATGTCGTCGATTAGATCCTTCAGGTTCGGCTTCCCAGTAGCCAGAGGTCGTCCCGGCGGGCCGTCTTTGTCGGGGTGGTCGCCAGTTCGCAGCTGCCCGAGCCGATGCTGCACCGGATGATCGCGGCGGCGGTGTTCTCCCCGGTGTCGACCACCATCAGCAGGTGGTCGTCGTCCTCGGCCACCGTGCCGCGGAACTGCACGCCGGTCCACTCCCGCAAGACCTCGCCGGTCCGGCTGTCGATCGCCGTCGTGGACGGATCGCTGCCCTCGCCGCGGAAGTCCGGAGTCGCGAACACCGTGCCGCCGCCCGGTGTGAAGCCGTTCAACGAGTACTCGCAGGTCCGCCACAATTGCTTGCCGTCGGCAAGCTGCCGGATCGCCGAGCAGAACGTCTGGGCGGCCCCGGACAGCTGGTCCACTCCGCGCGCGCCCTGGAAGTCCACGCCCGCCGGCGACTTGAAAGAGCTCAGGAGATCGACCTTGCCGGTCTTCCAGTGCCAGGCGTTCAGGGTCGAGGTCTGGTCGTCGCGGTCGGTCTGCGCCGCGAAGTACACCGTGTCGCCGACCACGGCCAGTACGTTCGACGCCCAGTCGTCGGGCCGGTGCAGCTCTTTCTCGTCGACGCTGGTGCGCAAGTAGACCGTGTTGCCCTGCTTGGCCGTGTGGTCGGCGTTCTGGCGGGCCGTCCCGAACGCGATCATGTCCTCGTCGACCGAGGTCACGAGGCTCCCGACGTCCGGGATGCGAGAGTCCGGCACAATGCCCGTGCTGCCGTCGACCTGTACCAGCTCAGAGCCGCCGAGGCCGACTTCCAGGATCACCATCGCGTCGCCGTCGTACCGGACCGCGCCCATGATCGTCTGCTTGCCGGGGACGGTGATGTCGCCGCCGAGGCCGCCTCTGACCACGCGTCCACTCAGGTACGCCATTTGCGGCGAGCGCCCGGTCGGCAGGTCGCCGAGCTTCACCGACACCGTCGGTACGGCGGCCCCGGACGCAGCGGAAGGTTTCACTGTCGGCACGGAAGTCTTGGACGCGATAGGGGCCAGCGGCAACGCGGCCGTGGAAGATGTCTCGGGACCACGATCAGCCGCGAACGCAGCACCACCAGCCACGGCCAGAACCGCAATGGCGGTCAGCCCGATCGCCAACCGCCCGTTCCCAACTCTCACCGGACCACCCTACCCACGACCCCGAGCCCACCAATCCCGCACTCACACACGTCGTCTCGCGGCCCCCGTCGTACTGCCTGGAACAGCCGTCAACGACCCGCGACCAGTGAGCATGTTCGACGCTCGGGATGGCAGGTCGCGAGACCTTCGCCGAGTGAGGAAATCGAGTGCTGGTGGTGGATTGGTTGCTTAGGCTCAGGGTGTGAATCACTCGGCGAGACCTGTGAGTCTGAGGCCTCTTGAACCGCTGGATGCTGAGGTGATCGCGGGGTGGGCGGAGGATCTTGACTTCTGTCGTGAGGCTGACTGGGTCCAGGGCTTGACGTTCTTTGAGCGTCGGCAAGTCCACCGGCGAGTGATCGAGTCGCCGCCGTCTGATCTGATCAGGCTCGGGGCGGTCCAGGGAGGTGCCTTGGTTGGGTACGTCGATCTCCATGGAGACGAGCCCGGCCGGCGTGAGATCGGCTTCGTCATTGGTGAGCGGGACCGCTGGGGTGGAGGGATGGGACGGGGCGCCGCGACCGCAGGTCTCGACTACGGCTTTGACAAGCTCGGCCTGCGGGAGATCTGGGCTGAGGCTCTGGACTCCAACCAGCGTTCGGTTCGGCTACTTCAGCGCCTTGGCTTCCTTGAGACTGGCCGAGGCGACGAGGCCCTGTTCCTCGGCCGGCCCACCTACTACCGCCAGTTCGCGATGACGGCAGCACAGTGGGCGCGCCTCCACACCTCCTGACGCACCGCCCATAACCGACCGCGCTCATCTGAGTTCGGGAGGCGGCGGCCCTTGAGGTGGCGGTTTATTGCTCGTTCTACTTCTCGAGTGGCTAGTGGGGGATGGCGTCGGTCAGTAGGTCGAGATGGCCTGCGTGGCAGGCTGTTTCTTCGAGCATGTGGACCATGACCCAGCGGAGGGTGATGGGCCCTTTGCCGAATGAGGGGCTGGGCGCTTTCGTGTCGAGGGTGGGGAGCCGGCTGGCTACTTCGCGGCTGCGGGTGCAGGCTGCTCGGTAGAGCGCGGAGATCTCTGCGACTGTGTCGTCGGCTGCTGACTCGAAATCCCACTGTGGTTGGGTGTCTAGCGGCGCGGACGCCCATGGGTCAGGAAGCTCGCCTCCGCCGACTCGCGCGATGAACCAATGATCTTCCATGTGCGCGAGATGCTTCACGATCCCGCCTGGAGTCAGGTTTGTCGCCGGGAGGCTTTTCGTTCGCGCCTGCTCGTCCGTCAGCCGTTCGAGGTGCGCAAGCGCTCGGCGACGGTACTGATCGAGGAATTGGCTGAGCGTAGTGCGCTCATCGGCGTCGAGCTCCGGGTATCGCTCAGCGTCAGTGCTCACGGTGGACCACACTATGCCGGGCGCGCGGGCAGCGGGATCTTTCGATGGTTGGTGGGAGGACCGGAAAGAAACCGTAAGGGCTCTTCGGCAGAGTCTGGGCCAGACGGCGAGCGTCTGAATCAACCCGGAGAGGACAGAGCCTTGAGTTCGTTGAGTGCAGAGCGGGTGCGGGAAGCGATCGTTGAGTACAGCGAGCGATTGGCGGGGTCGGCTGTTGCGGCTGGAGCTGGTGCGGTTGTGCCGACGGCTCCGGAGTGGAGTGTTGCTGACCTGGTCGAGCATGTCGGGCAGACGCAGCACTGGGTTGCGGAGATCATCGAGCGGCGCATAGTTGACCCAACGCAGCTCCCAGCCGAGATGGCTGCCATGCCCGGCGATCCTGGCGAGTGGCAGGCGTGGTTGGCGGAGTCCGCACGGCGGGTCGCGGATGCATGCTCCGACGAGGCGCTCGAGGCGCCGGTGTTCAACGCCGCAGGCGACGAGCGGTCCGGTGCGCAGTTCTGGATGACCAGCATGCTCAACGAGTCAGTCGTCCACGGCTTCGACGCCGCGAACGCCGCGAACGCCGCGACCGGGGCGAACGCCGCGACCGGAGCGGACGGAACCGACGGAGCTGATGGAGCCGCCAACCGAGGCGGTGCTGTGCAGGCCGCCGGCATGGTGGGGCGGCAGGTGCGTACTGATGTTGAGGCTGATGTCGCGGTTGAGCTCATTGGCAATCATCTGGCGATGCTTACGTCGCCTACCTGGGCGATGCGGCGGTCTGAGTCCGCTGACGCTCTCCGCGGTACCGGCCAGACGCTGCAATGGCTGGCTACCGACACCGCGGGGGATGAGGGCGCTTGGTTTATCGAACGGCGGCCGGACGGCGCAATCTGGCGTCGCGGGACCCACCAGGCCGATGTGACCATCTCCGGCCCGGCAGGATCGTTGCTGCTGGTCATGACCCGGAGGATCCCCCTCACCGATCACGAAGCCGTCAGCATCGACGGGGACACCAACCTCGCCCAGCACTGGCTCGACAACACCGCCCACGTCGCCGGCTGAACGACGCCACCGGGCCTCCGCCGGCACCGCGCAGGTTCCCGGCTGACCGCCACCAGTGGGCCGTCGCAACCGCCGATGTCGCCGGCTGAATGACGCCTACCGGGTGCCCGCCGGCATTGCGTACGTTGCCGGTTGACGCCACGACTGCGCCGTCAGAACCGGATCCGCCACCACCTGTCGCTGCCTCGCTGCAGCTTGGGTCAGGCGGAGGGTGGGACTATCTCGGTGTGGGCTTCTCCGGTGATTGGCGCGACTCGCGGCTTGGGCAGGGGCTCTTCTGGGGCGTTGGCGTGCTGATCCCAGGTGGCTTGGCGGTCGCGACTGACTCGAGTTTCCATAACCTGGTGCGAGTACTCGGCGGGGCCGTTGCGGTCGGAACGGGAGTCGGGCTCGGCGTCGCCGTACGGAGGAAGTTGGTTGCGCGAGGTCGGCACCGGCAGCAGCCAGGGGTCAGGCCCCGTGGCCCTTCAGATGGCGGCTGAGGGCGCGTTCGGTCTCGCGGGTTGCTTCGCGTTCGGCCAGGGCGTGGCGTTTGTCCCAGGTCTTCTTGCCGCGGGCCAGTGCGATCTCGACCTTGGCGCGGCCGTCCTTGAAGTAGAGAAGGACCGGGATGATCGTCAGGCCGCTCTCGTTGACCTTGCGCTCGATCTTGTCGATCTGGGCACGGTGCAGCAGCAGCTTTCGCTTGCGGCGTGACCCGTCGTTGAACCAGCGAGTCTGGGAGTACTGCGGGATGTGCACGCCATGCAGCCAGAGCTCCCGCTCCTCGACCTGCGCGAACCCGCCGACCAGGGACGCCCGGCCGGCTCGGAGCGCCTTCACCTCCGCGCCCTGCAAGACGATCCCCGCCTCCCAGGACTCGCCCAGTTCGTAATCGTGGGCAGCCTTACGGTTGCGCGCGATCACGGGTTCGGCCTCGGGCTTCTTCACACGGCAATTCTGCCCCGGAACGCCGACAGTCCGCGATCCACGCACCTCATCCCGGTAGGAGCCAGCCAATGCGCAGTTCCTCGGCGGCTGGGCGGTAGGTCCGAGTCAGTTCGGCGCGCTCGGAGTCGTCCTCGGGGAGGTCGTTGGCCAGCGCGGCCTGGGCGGCGACGGTTTGCGGGCGGGCTCCGAGCGCGGCGCGGAGGTGGAGCGAACGGCGAAGCATGGCGTTCCGCTCAACGGGCGCCTTGAGGTGGGCAATGTGCCGGATGATGTACGACTCGAAGTACCCGTCGCCGTACTTCGTCGCGATCTCGAGCGACGTTTCGTACCGCGCGAGAGCCCCGGCCGCGTCGTCGTCGATGTTGTCCAGCAGAACACCCCAGTGGTACTCGGCCCACCCGCGCTGCAACTCGTCACCACTCTGCGCCGCCGCGCGGTAGGCGGCTTCGGACACGGCCCGGTCGTCGGGGCGGGGGTCGCGCTGGAACAGCAGCCGGCTGTACGCAAGACGACCCGTGAGCAACTGCGCGGTCCACGACCCGGGGTCGAGCGCCGCGACGGCCTTCTCCGCCTCGTCGTGACCCTCGATCTGGAAGAACCAACGGTCGAAGGCGATCTCGGCGTACAACCCGGGTTCGGCGTCCGGGCCGAGTACGGCGAGCGCGGTGTCCCACTCCCCGAGCAGGTGCAGGTGGCGGGCGATGTAGGCGTCATCAGTTATCATGATGCCTACCGTAGATATCGACGACGTAGGTGG
Organism: Kribbella sp. NPDC055071; assembly: GCF_053608045.1. Lineage (NCBI taxonomy): Bacteria > Bacillati > Actinomycetota > Actinomycetes > Propionibacteriales > Kribbellaceae > Kribbella > Kribbella sp. NPDC055071. Next base: position 243,665 of record NZ_JBSGUS010000009.1, on the reverse strand, counting down.
TCAAGTGGAATACGGTGACTACATTGGGAACGTGACGCGGCTGGCCGTCGAGCTGGCCAACACCGGCACGCTCGATGAGGACGGGGAGCTGGTCGCGGCGTTCTTCACGGAGCACGAGATCACGCCGCCGCCGGACGGAGATTTCGGCGAGCTGCCGAACGTCGTACGCGCGGCCTTGGCGCAGTCGGTCGACGGCGCGGCCCCCGACGCTGTGCATCGACTGCTGCGCGACTATCCACCGGACATGCATCTGTCCGACCATGACGGTCTCGGCTGGCACGTCCACTTCAGCCGCAACGGCACCCCTGCCAAGCAGTGGGTCGGCCAGGTGATCGCCGCCAAGCTCGCTCTGGTCGCTGCCGGGGATCCGTCGGTGACGCTGGGCCGGTGCGCCGCGGCGGGGTGCGGCAACTACTTCGTCGACCAGTCACGGAACCGCACGCGTCGATTCTGCTCCAACACCTGCGCAAGCCGTACGACGGTTGCCGCCCACCGCGCCCGGGTGGCGAAAGACGCCTAGTCGGGCCGTGTCCGTGGAGGAGGCAACGTGGTGGTGATTAATGGGGTGCGGCACTGGGTGCGGGTGGTCGGTGATGTTCGTGATGGGGTGCCGCTGGTGGTGGTTCACGGCGGGCCGGGCGGGTTCATCTATGACTTCGAGCGCCTGACCGGTCCGGGGCTGGAGCAGCTCGGGACGGTCGTGTACTACGAGCAGCGGGGTTGCGGACGCAGCGAGCGGCCGTCGGGAGGGACGTACTCCGTGCCGCTCCTCGTCGACGACCTGGAGCAGCTGCGGCAGCACCTGGGGTTGCCTCGGATCGCCTTGCTGGGAATCTCGTTCGGTGGCGATCTCGCCGCCGAGTACGCGGTCGCGTACCCAGACCGCGTCGACAGACTGATCCTTCAAGGTACGGCGCTCGCCGGCCCGCTCACCCCATCACCGTGGGGCGCCGGCTTCGAGGCAGTAGCCACGGACGACGCGATGCGCGAGGCGATCCGGGCCGCGGTCCAGGAGTCCGGCCCTCAGGCAGCCTGGGGCGTTGTCGACCGGGAGACTGTCGACCGCTTCCTGTTCCACCGGTCTGGCTCGGCCAAGCTGGTCCGAGATCTGTGGGAGGCGAGTGGGCTCGTCAACACGGGAGAGTTGGCGCGTGACTTGGAGCGGCAGCCGGCGCGCGTCGTACCTCTGGTGGATGAGTCGGCCGCGCTCGACGTACCTGTGCTGATCCTGATCGGTCTGTGGGATCGCAATGCCGGGGTCGACGCGTGCCGCGACCTGGCCACCCGCCTCCCGCACGCACAGCTCCGCGTCTTCGAAGACAGCGCCCACTTCCCCAACGTCGAGGAGCCCGACCGCTACACCGCGGAAATCGCGTCGTTCCTGTCTTGAGGTGTGCAGCTCGACAGGTAGAGCACCTGCGGAACGCTGTACGCGGTGCGGCCGTCACGCTCGGGTGCACTAGGTGGCGCCGGGAGACGTCCTAATGAGATGTACGCCGGGCCGGGTCAGTCGGGGTCGTTGCCGCGGAGGCCGTCGATGGCTTCGCGGAGGAGGTCTGCGTGGCCGGTGTGTTTGAGGTACTCCTCGAGCATGTCGGTCAGGATCCGCCGACGGTTCTGGGTCCACTCCGGATCACCCGTGTCGACCACTACGTTGAGACCGCCGTCAGCGCTCAGTTGCTCCCACGTGGCTCGGGCTCGGCCGGCCGCGGCGTACCACTGCGCGTACAGCGCCTCCGGCTCGTCTGTGCAAGCAGAGGCCCACACCCACTCGTCGTTTCCGTGCCAACTCCGGATGTCGATGTCCCACGGTGGCCCGAGCGGCACCTCCGCGGCCAGCCCGGTAAAGGCGTCCTCGACGAACGTCATGTGCTTGACCAACCCGGCCAGCGTCATCGTCGACGGCGGATGCGTACGACGGAGCTGGTCGGCATCGAGCCCGCCCGTCTTCCAGGCGAACTGTTGTCGCGCGCGATCCACAGCGAACTGCAGCATCTCCGCATCGTTCCCCCGCAGGCACTCGTTCTTCGGCAGATCTCTCCAGTCCACGAGTCACTCCCCGCTCAGGATGCGTACGGCGGCAACGTCGTACTCGGCCACCGCCGCCGACACGATCGCCGCGCGCTGCTCGTCGCTCGGACCGCCACCACGGAAGGCCTCGACGGCTTCCTGCGATTCCCAGCGCTCGAAGACGTTGACACGACCCGCGTCGATCAGATCCGGACTGAGCGCGTAGTCAAGGCACCCGTCCGCCTGCCGCGCCTGTTCGACAACCCGCACGCACCTGGCGAGATACTCCTCCCGCCGCCAAGCCTCAACAACAATATGCCCCGCAACAATCACCACATCACCCTCCCATTCTCCAAATACGTCCCAGCCCGCCGATCCCGCAGAGCTGCAGTCACCCGCGCGAACTGCCCACCGTCCAACAATTCCCCGGCCTCCCCGAGCCCTACGAATCTGAACCCAACCGCCTCAGCAGGGCTACACACAATCCCGTCAACCTCTGCCCGCGTAAGAACCCCGCCGTCGAACAGGAACGCGACGATCTCACTGAAGTCGCCCGATCGCGCCACCCAATCAACCGCGATCAGCGGCCCAGGCTCGACGATCAACCCCAGCTCCTCACGAACCTCACGCCGAGCCGCCTCCCGAGGCGATTCGTTCCGTTCGACGATGCCCCCGGGCAGATCCCAGGTCGGTTTGTACGGCGGATCGAGCAGCAGCACACGCCCATCCTCATCCGTAAAGAGACAATCAGCAGCCATCCGCTTGGTCGGATGCGAGGCCGTGAAATGGGACATCACCAGGTCCAGGTTTTGTTGGTGAGGGTGAAGGTCCAGTTGCGGGGGTGTGGGTTGTGGGTGAGGTAGTCGATTGCGGGGATGATCATTGGTGGGTAGGGCACTGCCTGGAGGAGTGGTACGGCGTCTGCCGGGGAGAACCACTGGGCGTCGAGGACCGAACCGTCCGGATCGTCGATGGCGAACGTCGGATCGGTGACCGCGGCGAGATAGTTCCAGGAGCGTGAGAGCGTTCGTCCGCCCTCAACCTGATGCGTCGTCCAGATGAGCTCGAGCGCGTCCGCGTCCACCCGCAGTCCGGACTCCTCGCGCAACTCGCGGACCGCCCCGGCCGCGGGCGTCTCGCCGGCCTCGACGCCGCCGCCCGGCAGATTCCAGTACGGCGCCGCCCACCCCTCGTACTCCTCCCGCACCAGCGCCACCATGCCGTCGTACACCGCAACCACCCCCGCATACCGCTGCATCAGCGAACTCCCCAGGTCATCCCCCGAGTATCGCGGTTCAGGGTGTGAACAGGTGGAAGCCGCGGGACTGGTAGTTCGGTAGGGCATGGGGGTGGTCTCGTGTTGAGGTCTGTAGCCAGACGCGGGTGGTCGGAGAGTTCAGCCGCCAGGCGGTCTGCGTGATCAGCGTGAGGAACGCGCCGCCGTAACCCTTGGACCGAACCTCGGGGACCAGCCCGAAGACCACGATGCCCACACCGCCGGTCGGCTCGGGCGAGAGCTCAGCGAAACCGATGGCTGACGAGTTGTCCTCGAGCCGGACAGTCCACGTGCGGATGCCGGGCAGCGACAGTTCCTCGGCCCACTGATCGACAGACCACGCGCTGCGCCCGCCGGGACTCGGGAACATGCGCTGATAGAGCGACCGGACAAGCGCCGCGTTGTGAACCTCGTCCAGGACCAACGGCGCCGGCCGGGCGGGGATGAGTTGGCTGGGAGACGTCATCTCGAGGCTGATGATGGTCATCTGAGGAGGGTAGTAGTTCCGGAAGGGGAGTGTCCGGAATGGGGGTTACGGTGCAGGTATGGACGAATATTGGTGGGAGCCGCCGCTCGCTGGGAGCGAGGTTGAGCAGTTGGTCGGCGCGCTGGATCGGTTGCGTACGACGTTCCGCTTCAAGGTCGATGAGCTCGACTCGGACGGGTTGCAGGTGCGGATCGGGGCCTCGTCGATGACGCTGGGTGGGCTGACCAAACACCTGGCGGCGAACGAGGACTACATGTTCACCGTGAAGTTCAAGGGTGAGCCGATGGATCCGCAGTGGGACGCGTACGGGTGGCGCGACGACAACGACTGGGAGTTCGACTCCGCGGTGGAGAACACCCCAGAGGAGCTGTATGCGATGTGGGACGGCGCGGTCGCGCGTGCGCGTGAGCGGCTGGCCGCAGCCATCGCCGACGGCGGTCTCGAACAGCCGGCGCACATCAGTTGGCCGGACGGACGGCACCCGAGCCTCCGACGACTGGTCTGCGACCTCATCGAGGAGTACGGGCGCCACACCGGCCACGCCGACCTGATCCGCGAAGCCGTCGACGGCCGCGTCGGCGAGGACCCGCCCGGCGGCTGGCAGCCGGTCGGGCCCCTCCAGAACGCCGTCACTTCAGCCGGGTAAGGCTTCCGTCGGCGTCGATCGCGATGGTGGTGACCGTCCCGTCGACCGTGAGGTGGACGAGCAGGCGGTCACCTTGCTGGGTGGTGGTGTACGTGACGGCGGCGTTGGCGCGGCTCGGGACGATCACGGACAGGATCGAAGCGGTGCGCGCGGACCGGGTGAACTTGACCACCGGCGCTGGATCGCGCTTGTCGATGGTCTGGTAGTGCCACCCCTGGATCGGAGCGCTCTGCCCGGTCACAACCTGGATCGGCGTGGTCTCCTGCTGGAACGGAATCTGCAGCAACGTGGTCTTGACCGAATCGCCAGGCTTCCGCGCCACCGCCGAACCGTTGCCATTGACAACTACATTCTGATCCGACGGCAAGTGCCACAACGTCTCGTACTCCTGCGACGATGTCGACGACCCGCGATCCAGCACCACCATCAGATCCGGATCCTTCAGCACCAGCACGTCCCGCGTCCGCGAGATCCCCGACCCCAGCGTGTCGTGCAGTTCGTAGAACTCGGACGTCGGCCCGACCGACGACCGCACCAGCTTGGTATCAGGATGGTCGTTCGCCGTCGACGCCACGGTCAGCTCGTTGTGGGCGAACTCGCTCTTCACCCAGTCCTGCCAGGTGTCGCCCTTGTAGCCGGCGTGACCGCCGTCCACCAGGATGTCGCGCCCACGCGAGGTATAGGTGATCGACGTGTGATCGTCGTGTCCGTGCCGCCGGCGCGACGGCCCGAACCTGATGCTGTACGTCGATTCCTGCGCGAACGTCCGCTTCTCACCCCATCCGGTCCGGCCGAAGATGTATCCGGCGTCGAAGATCCCGACTCGCTGGGTCGGCCGGATCCCTTGCATACCGTGGCTTCCGGCGTACTCGAGCACGGTCCCGGGAACCGGATTCGTGGTGACCACCTCGGAGTCGCCGATCTGGGGCAGGTTGCCGAGCGAGTTCGTGGCGAGCGCGAGCCACGTCGCGAGCTGGCGTCGACGCGCGTTGATCGTCGGACCGGGGTCGACGCCGCACTTCTGCAGTACGTCGGCCGCCCGCCCCCATAGGGCGTAGTTGAACTGCGCGTACCCCGTCGACTGCTCGTTGGTCGACCCCTGCGTGTCGATCGAGGTCTTGATCGCGGTCGTCAGCCGATTGGCCGCGATCTGCTTCAGGTCACGGCGTCCGAGCGTGCAGCCGACTCCGAACAACGCGATGCTCTCGTCGGTGCCGTGGTTCCAGTCGCCGCTGTAGTGCCGCTGCAGGAACTGCGCGTGCTCCAGCAATGCCTTGTCCACCCAGGTGTAATTCAGTGGCAGTTGCGACACGTGGAAGGCGGACAATATTGCCTGACGCAAGCAGATCAGCACGTTGGTGCGATGCATCGTCGACTCGGACGCGCCGGCGTTCGCGTTCCACGAGTTCGGATTGTCGATCACCCAGTCGTGGGCGATCGTGCTGACCCGCTGCAACGCCAGCTTGTCACCGTTGCCACCGGCAATGATTCCCTGACCCAGCCAGCGGAGCGAATGCAGCCACATGTACCAGCTCGGATTCTTGCCCGGATTGACCCGCCAGTCGATGTTTCCCTTGCCGTCGCCAACCTTGTACGCCGGGATCGTCCCCCAGGTGAACTTGTCCTGGTAGAGATCTGTCAGGGGATTGGTCTTGTCGATCTTGCTGTACCCCGGGCACGAATAACCGTCGCGCCGCGGCGGGGTCACCGGCGCGATCGGCGGCTCGGGCAGCTGCGCAACGGTCGGGTCCGGGGCGGCCTCAGGTTCGGTGCCGCCCCAGGGGATCACCAGAGCGGCGGCCAGAGCGGCAATGCTCACCACGACCGCGGTGGCGATTCGTAGCGTCGTCCGTGGCTGTCTCGCGGGCATGCTTCGTTCCTCACCGCATGCCCTGGGCACGCACAATAATGGCCTAGACCTGAATTCGGAGACAGGGCGATCCCCGGGAATGAGTCAGTGGTGGTTCCTCTGCAGCGCGGAGGTGTACGCCTTAGTGACGGTGCACGGTCGGCCGAATGTTGCATCCGGCATCGAACTGATACCGGCCACTCCACTCGCGGCTGCGTCCCCCTCCACTCAATAGATGTCGCATCGGGGAGAAAGGTTGCATCGGGATCAGGTGTGCTGGATCGCCTGCAAAATCAGGTCATTCCGCGCGTTCTGCCCGGCGGGAACGGTGGTGTGCCTGCCGTCCCGCAAGTCGGTAGCGATGCGTTCGGGACGTGCGGCAAGGAACTGTGCCCAGTCGACGATGCGCAGGTTCGGGTAGCGCAGCTGGGCGTGTGCCAACTGGAGGTCGATCCACTCGCTGTTGCGCTGATCGGCAACCCGAACCGCCGCCGGTACGTCGGTCCGCGACACCTGGACGTTCACCCAGTAGACGATCCGATCCGACCCGGCAATCCGCATCGCTCGATCCACCTGTGCCGTGAACCCCGCGGGATCGAAGATGTCGTTCGAGCCGACAGCCATCACGATCCGATGCGGCAGTCCGTACGCCGACGCCCACGCAGCCAGCGCATCGACGGCAGCCGACGTTGGCTGACCCGCCCAGCTGTGCTCGGCGAACGTCGTACCCAATCGTTGCGACAGGAGTCGTCCGAGCGCCTCTCCATCTTGTACGGCGATGCTGTCGCCGAACAGGACCACCCCGTTGGTGGCCACGACGTGGCGGACGTGGGCACCGCTGGAGATCACCCTGGCGTTGGACCGCCACGCACCGAGCGTTCCCGATCCGAAGCCATCCGTGCTCGCGGCCGGTACTGGCGCCTTCGCGTGCGCGTTGGGGGACTCGTAATGCAGGAGTGCCAGCAGAGTCGCGGCCACAACCACGATGACGCCTGCCGAGATCGCACCGCGCCGAGCGGTGGCGAGTGCATGACTCCGCAACATCCACGGACCTCCCTGTGACGCCGTATTCCTACGGATAACGCGCAGAGCGGCGCCGAGGTTGCCATCGGCGCCGATCTGTTGTTACGGCTTGCTGGCCGCCTGGATGGCGTCGGCGATGAGGTCGTTGCGTGCCGCCGCGCCGACCGGAGTGGTGGTGTGGACGCCATCACGCAGGTACTTCTGGTACCCAGCCGGCTGCGTGTTCAGGAACTCGGACCAGTGGACGATCCGCAGGTTCGAGTGTCGCATCGCCGCCGACTCCAACTGCTGGTTGATCCACGCGCTGTTGGTCCGGTCCGCGGCCTGCGTCCCGGCCGGCCGCTTGAAGCGGCTCACCTCGACGTTGACCCAGTACACCGTCCGGTTCGGGCCGGCGATCGCCATCGCCCGCTCCACCTGGGCGGCGAACGCCGGCGGATCGAAGATGTCGTTGGTGCCGGTCGCCATCAGGATCCGGTCCGGCAGACCGTAGTCCTGAGACCAGTTGGCGAGCGCGTCGACCGCTGCGGAGGTCGGCTGACCGGACCAGTTGTGTTCGGCGATCGAGTCGCCGGTCCGCGCCGCCAGCATCCGCTCCAGCGCCGCACTGTCCTGGACGGACAGGCTGTCGCCGAACATGAAGAGTCCATTGAACGCCAGCACCTCCCGGATCTGGTCCTCGGACGAGATCCGCCGGTTCAGGTCCTCCCATGGGGCGAGCGTGCCGGAGCCGTAGCGTCCAGCGGCTCCATGGCGATCAGGCGCTGCGTCGCTGGGAGCACCCTCGCTGGGAGCACCGTTGCTGGGAGCTGCGTCGCTCGGGGCGACGGACCCGGAGCCGCTGGTCGTCACAGCGATCGCGCTGTCGGATCGAGGCTCGAGCAGCGTCAACAGCCCACCGACCGAGGCGAACACCGCCAACGTCGCGACAATCGCGGCCAGCGGCCCGACCACGACGTCCCGGACCTTGCGCTTCACCCCCGCGTCCTTCATGTGTAACCCCGCCCCTCCACCACAGCCCCCCGGACAAGTGCTCGCTACCTGATACATGCGGTGAGCACCGTAAAACGTTGCATCTCGTTGCCATGGATGAGATGCGTGCCGACCGCAATTAGTTGTCATCGCCCTTCTCCCGCATCCGACGGGGTAGGTTCCAGACCATGCCAGGGCTCGACGCTGTCGTCGCAGGGGTACGTGCGTTCCTGCTGGACTTCGACGGGCCGGTGTGTGACCTCTTCCCAGCCGGGAGTACGACGACAATCGCGGCCGACGCCCGTACGCCGATGGAGCAGGCGGGGATCGAGTTACCCCCAACGCTCGCCCACACCAACGAGCACCTCAGCATCCTCACGTACGCCGCCGCCCACGCCCCGGCCGTACTCGCACAGGTCGAGGCCGCCGCCATCGCCGGCGAGGTCGAGGCCGCCCGCACTGCACCGCTCACCCCCGGCGCCCGCGAGTTCCTCCTCGCCTGCGCTCAGAGCCACCGCCCTGTCGTCATCGTCAGCAACAACGCGGCTGCCGTGATCGAGCTGTTCCTCGAGCGGCACGAACTCACCAGCTTGATCACGGCGATCGCCTGTCGTCCCTTCGCGCAGCCGAATCTGATGAAGCCCGACCCTTACCTGGCCGTCGGAGCTCTCCGGAGTCTGGATCGCCCGGCGGCCGGGTGCTGCATGGTGGGGGACGCGGTGACGGATGTGGAGTTCGCGCGGGCGGTCGGCGTACGGGCTATCGCTTATGCGAAGTCGGACCGGCACGAGGCTCGGCTTCGGCCGGCCGGCCCGATGCCGTCGTTCGCACGATGACGGAGCTGGCGGCCTCGGTTATTGCGTCGAGTCCTGAGCCGACTGCTGGGCCGAGTCCTGAGCCGAGTCCTGGGTCGACTGCTGAGCCGACTGCTGGGCGGCTCTGAAGGCGGCGACCTCGGCGTCGCTTCGTTCTACGCAGAATTCGTTGCCCTCGGGGTCGCGCATGGTGACCCAGCCCGGGCCTTCGGGCGTGCGGTGGTCGTCGTGCACGGTGGCGCCGAAGGTGACGAGGCGCTCGACCTCCTCGTCGCGGGTGCGCTCGGTCGGACCCCAGTCGAGGTGGACGCGGTTCTTGACGGTCTTCGATTCCGGAACGGCGATGAACAGCAGGCCGGGGATCGGCTTCGGGGCGATCACGAGGACCTCGTCGTCGCCCGGCTCGTCCTCGTCGCCGAGCGGCCAGCCGGTCACGCGGCTCCAGAATTGCGCGAGCTCGTAGGGATCTGCGGCGTCGACGGTGATGTGTCGCGGGATCATGCCGAGACCTTAAACCGCAGGGGGTCGAAAGTGTCGGCGAGCGGCGTTACTGTGCCGAACAGAGCGCCGTACCACAAAGGTGTGGCCGGTTGGGGGAAGGGAAGAACCGATGGCGTCCAGGCTCAATCCGTACATTCAGTTCGACGGCACCGCGCGGCCGGCGATGGAGTTCTACCAGGGTGTCTTCGGGGGTGACCTGTCGTCGAACACCTTCAAGGAATTCGGCGCGGGCCACGGTCCGGACGACGACGACAAGCTCATGCACAGCCAGCTCGAGACGCCCAGCGGGTTCACGCTGATGGCGGCCGACACGCCGCAGGGCAACCCGTACAACCCGGGTGAGAACATCTCGATCAGCCTCAGTGGTGACGGTGACGAGCTGCGCGGTTACTACGAGAAGCTGTCCGAGGGCGGCAAGGTCACGGTCCCGCTGGAGAAGCAGATGTGGGGCGACGAGTTCGGGATGGTGCAGGACAAGTTCGGCATCAACTGGATGGTCAACATCGCAGCCGAAGCCTGAGTCACACCGGTGAGCAGGGCGGCGCCCACAGTGTCCGCTCTGCTCACCGACGCCCGAGGCCGGATGGCGTCGACTTCTGGACGGGCCGCTTGGGTCGGGTACTTCCAGCCCTCGGCCTCGATCGCGTAGTGGAGCCGCCGGTTGAACGTCGGCAGGACGGCCGTGGCCGATCCGGACCAGTGATGCCGGGACGCGGTGACAGGCCGGGCCGGGCGGGGACAGGTCGCGGATAGCTTGTAGCACCCGTGTGAGCAGGTGCCGGTGTCCTGGGCCCGCGCCGGCCGCACCAGCTGACGGTGTCTCGGGGCTGCGCTGGTTGCGACCGGAGCTGGTGTGTTGGGCCTGCAGCGGGTGCTGGTGGCCCGGGCCTGCGCGGCTGCAGCAGGTGTGGTTGTTCGCTGTCCGGAGGTGGTTTCCGGTGGAAATTCGGTACGACGATCTGCGTGGCGCGGCTACTGTCCGTTGCATGGCACTCAACGACTTGTTGTACGACCCGATTCGGCACAACAACTGGGCGACGAAGAGTCTCACCCAGTTCGTTCGCGCGCAGGACCTGACCGCTGATCAGCTCGAGGTCACTGGTGTCGGCACGTTCGGTGGCATCCTCGCGACGCTCGACCACATCATCCGGTGCGACGGCAGCTACGTACGGCGTCTCGCCGACCAAACACTCGCCTTCGTCGACGCTCCGGAGACCGCGGATCTCGAGACGCTCGAGCGCTGGAACGACGAGGCAGGAGCGGTGTGGGAAGACGTCCTCGCGAAGCCGATCGACGTCGAGCGAGTGATCATCGTCGACAACGAGACCCGCGGGACGAGAGCCGGCATCTTCATCGCGCAGGCGATCAACCACGCCAACCACCACCGCGAACAGGTCTGCGCCATCCTCACCGGCTTCGGCATCGAGCCCCCCGACATCCAAGCCTGGGAATACGCCTGGACAACCGAACGCATCTGGGACCTCCCCAAGAAACAGAACTAACGCTCCGGCAACAGCCCGGTCACCCCCGGAGCACTCGCGGTTTGTTTGGTCCGAGAGCCAGGTGGCAATGAACCCCGGAATCTCGAGCTCATCCCGCGCGAGTTCCGGCCCGTCAGGTTAGAGAGCTTGGTGGCATGGGACTGCGGAGTCTCGTGTTATCGAGCGTGAGCCCCCGGTCCGTCTGGTCGGAGAGCTGGGTGGCAGTGGACTGCGGAGTCGCGAGCTCGCCCGCGGGAGTTCCGGTCCGTCTGGTTCCAGGACTGGGTGGCAGTGTCCCGCGAAATCGCGGGCTCGTCCGGGGTGAGTTCCCGGTCTGTCTGGTTCGAGGGTCGGGTGGCAGTGGACTGCGGGATCGCGGGTTCGTCCGGCGTGAGTTCTGGTTCGTCTGGTTCCAGGGGGTAGTGGGGACTGCGGACGGATCAGTTCGTGTGCGTGGTCGCCAGTTGGTGTTCGCCAGGGGAGGCTCGGGGCAGGTGTCTGGCGCCGGGACAGCTGGGCTCCGGCGTACGTGGGTGTGGTCGGGGCGAGGGCTACTGGAGATGTTGTGCGAGGCCGACGATGATTCCTTCGGGCGTGCGGAGATAGCAGAGTAGGTAGGCGTTCTCGAAGCGGGCGACGCTGCCGACCAGCTCGGCGCCGTGGGGGCGGAGGCGGGCAACGGTGCCCTCGAGGTTGTCCATGGCAAACATGACGCGGTGCATGCCAATCGTGTTGTGCGGTGGGTTCTGGGGTGTGGCGGGCTGGGCGGCGGGTGACCGGTATTTCGCCAGCTCTAGTCGGCTGTGACCGTCGGGGGTCCGCATCATCACGATGTCGCAGCGGACACCTTCCAGCCCGACGCATTCGTCGGCCCAGGATCCCTCGACCTGGCCCTGGCCCTTGCCCTCCACCTCAAGCCCGAGCTCGGTGAACAGGGCGACAGTGGCGTCCATGTCATCGACGACAATGCCGACGTTGTTCATTGACTGAATCGTCATGGTGGTTCTCCTCGATCGTCACGCGGCCCGTAATGGTCGCTGTTGTACCTGGGACGGAGCCCGCTCCAGATTCTCGACATCCCCGGCCTCAATCGAGGGCTTTCGTCAGGAGGCCGGGTTCGTACGCGCCGCCGAGGCTGTTGGTCATGACCGCCATCCGGTTGGTGGCGTTCATCATCGCGATCAGGGCGACCAGCGCGATCAGCTGATCCTCGTCGTAGTGCAGGCCGGCCCACGCCCAGGTCCTTCTCGAGACGCCCTCGCCGGCGTCGGCCAATCGGGTGCCCTCCTCGGTCAGGGCCAGCGCGGCCCGCTCGGCGTCGGTGAAGACGGTCGAGTGCCGCCAGCCCGCGACCAGGTTGAGCCGGAGCGCGGTCTCACCGGCTGCAGTGGCCTCCTTGGTGTGGATGTCGAGACAGAATCCGCAGCCGTTGATCTGGCTGGCCCGCAGCATCACCAGATCCCGGGTCGCCGCGGGCAGCGTCGACTCCTGGATCGCCAGGCTGACGTTGAACATCCTCTTGCTGATCTTGGCGCCGAGTTCGTTGCTCATCAGGTCGATACGGGGTTCCATCGGTAGGTCCTCACTCGTGGGGACGGCTGAACGACACCAAGACACCGGTGACCCGGCAGGATGTGACCGTGACGAGGGCCACACCGGTGCCGATGTCACACAACGGCGGGCTGTGACGTCAGGTGGGGGACAGCCGACGGCGCAAAGGAGCCACCCATGACCGGCACCGACCTCGCCACCGAGGCGTTCGTTGCCCACCGCAACCTCCTGTTCACCGTGGCGTACGAACTGCTCGGTTCCGCGGCCGACGCCGAGGACGTCCTCCAGGAGACCTGGCTGAAGTGGGTCGGCGTCGACCTGGAGACCGTGCGCGATCACCGTGCGTACCTGGTCCGGATCGCCAGCCGTCAGGCGCTCAGCCGGCTGCGGACCCTCGGCCGCCGCAAGGAGTCGTACGTCGGTCCATGGCTCCCCGAACCTCTCCTGACCACCCCGGACGTGGCTGAGGACATCGAGTTGGCCGACAGCGTCTCGATGGCGATGCTGCTGGTCCTCGAGACCCTGAAACCGACCGAGCGCGCGGTCTTCGTCCTGCGTGAGGTCTTCGGCCTGGAATACGACGAGATCGCGGAGGCCGTCGACAAGAAGCCGGCCGCCGTCCGTCAGATCGCCCACCGCGCCCGCGACCACGTGGCCGCCCGTCGACCCCGCGGAATCGTCTCCGCCGGCGAGACCCGGGACGCGATCCAGGCCTTCCAGCGCGCGATCACCACGGGCGATCTGCAGAGTCTGCTCGACGTACTCGCTCCCGACGTCGTCTTCCTCGCCGACGGTGGTGGCGTCGTCCAGGCAGTCCTCGAACCGATCGTCGGCGCGGATCGAGTCGCGGCCTTCCTCAACGGTGTGACCCGCTTCGCAGAGTCGCCGACCCAACTCACCCAGGTCAACGGTCAACCGGCGGTCCTCCTGTTCGGACCGGACGGCGAGATCAACACCGTGATGGCGCTGCACGTCGACAACGGACTCATCACCGGCATGTACATCGTCCGCAACCCCGAGAAGCTGTCCCGCCTGGACCAGGAGATCACCCTCAGCCGCTGACCGGCCCGGGTCAGGTTGATCGGTTGAGGTCTGCTGACTCTGGCACGGGCGTGAGCGCGGTGCCGCGGGCGAACCAGTTGAGGAGGTTGTCGACCACCAGGCCGGCCATGGCGTTGCGAGTAGGGATCGTGGCCGAGCCCACGTGCGGAAGGAGTACGACGTTCGGCAGGGTGAGCAGGTCTGGATGAACCTCGGGCTCGTGCTCGAAGACGTCCAGTCCGGCGGACAGGATCGTGTTGTCCCGCAGGGCGTCGACCAGCGCCTGCTCGTCGACGACCGAACCGCGGGCAACGTTGATCAGGATGCCCTCCGGCCCCAGCGCCTTCAGGACCTCGGCGTCGACGAGGTGACGCGTGCTGTCGCCGCCAGGAATCACGATCACCAAGGTGTCGACGTCCCGAGCCATCTCGACCAGCGATGAGTAGTAGCGGTAGTCGACATCCTTCCGTTGGCGATTGTGGTAGGCAACCGAGATGCCGAACGGCGCCACCCGGTCCGCGATCGCCTGGCCGATCCGGCCCAGACCGAGGATGCCCATCCGGCGGCCGTGCATCGTTGCCCGCGTCAACGGATACGAACCGTCCTTCCACCGGCCCTCGCGCAGATACCGCTCCGCCTGAGGTAGCTCACGGACCGTCATCAACAACAGGCCGAGTGCGGTATCGGCGACCTCGGCATCGAGCACGCCAGGCGTGTTCGTCACGACGACGCCGCGCTCGGCTGCGGTCTCGGCGTCGATCCGGTCGTAGCCGACACCGAAGCTGGCCACCAGTCGCACTGCCGGTAATCGGTCCAGGAATGCGCCGTCGATCCGCGTCCCACCGGTAGCGACGGCAACGATCTCGTCGCGGCGCTCGGCGAGCACGGCGTCGGGATTGCTCTCCTCCCACAGCCGAATCAGCTCACAATGACCCTCCAGCCCCGCCGCGACAGCGGGATTCATCGGTCCTGGCATCAGCACTACTGGTAGTCCCATGTCTCCTCCTTGGCCCCAATCCTTGTTGACTTCCAGTGCCTGGACCAGGAACCCAGCCAGCACTCTTCCGGCACTCTTCCTGCCCTCGGCCGGCCCCGATGTTCACCGCCACTTTCCCGCTCAACCCTATTTCCTGACGGCGCGAGGACCGACGATCGAAGGGAGGAGGCACCATGATCATCGACTGCGCCTACTACCGGGACGGACGCCGCCAGCACGTCGAGGCGATGTCGGTCGAGGACGCCGCTCGGCACTGCCAGACCGGCGGGTTCGTCTGGCTGGGCATGTACGAGCCCACCGCCGAGGAACTCGATCAGGCGAGAAAGAGTTTCGGCCTGCACGAGCTGGCCGTCGAGGATGCGCAGACCTTCCACCTCCGCCCCAAGGTCGAGCCGTACGCCGGCGATGTCGAGCTCGTCATCCTGCGCACAGCCCGATACGACGACCAGCGGAAGGAAGTCGACTTCGGCGAGGTCAGCGTGTTCGTGGGGAAGTCGTTCGTGATCACTGTCCGGCAGGGCGTGGCCAGCGATCTGCACGGCGCCCGGATCCGGCTCGAGCGGCGTCCTGAGCTGCTGGAATGCGGTACGAGCTCGGTCCTGTGGGCGATCCTCGACCAGGTCGTCGACAGCTACGGCCCGGTCGTCGCCGAACTCGAGCGAGACATCGAGCGCGTTGAGCAGACCGTGTTCGCGGGTGCTGTCGCGCCGACCGAGCAGATCTACTTCCTGCGCCGCGAAGTGACCGACTTCTACCGAGCCGTGCACCCGTTGCTCGCGGTACTCGCGACGATCGAGCGGGGCGCCCGGGACACCGCCCTGCTGCCGTACTTCCGCGACGTCCACGACCACCTGGTCCTGGTGAACGAAGAGGTTGCCGCGCAGCGCGACCTGCTCGCCACTGTGCTGGAAGCGAACATGGCGGTGATCGGTGTCGAACAGACCAAGGTCGGCGTCCGCCAGAACGCGAGCATGGAACAGCTGACCAAAATCGCCACGGTGTTCCTGCCGCTGACCTTCGTGACCGGGTTCTTCGGTCAGAACTTCGGCTGGCTGGTCGACCATGTGAACGCCGAGTGGGACTTCCTCGCCCTGGGCATCGGTGGTCTCGTGGTGCCGTGTATCGCCCTGATGGTGTGGTTCCGTCGGCAGCGGCAGTCCGGTCGGCAAGCTTCCTGACGCGCCGACGGGCCGACGACCAAGGGCTGACAGGTGCCGGGGCAGCTCCCGAAGTAGCGCTATCAGATCTGGTAGCGGACGGAAGCTGTCCGCTACCTGGTCGACGCTGGACCCATGACTACCTTCCACATGTACTTCGGTTACCGCGACGCGACCGGTGCTCTGCGCTGGCTGGAGAAGGCCTTCGGGTTCGAAACCACCATGGAGGTCCCCGACGACAAGGGCGGGGTCATGCACGCCGAGATGCGGTCCGACGGCGTCGCGTTCACCCTGTTCACCGACGAAGTGGGCTACGACCGGCCGACCCGGAAGGGTGACACCGTCGGCCACGGCGCGTACGTCGCCGTCGACTCTCAAGCCGAGGTCGACAACATCCACGCCACCGCGGTCGCCGCCGGTGCGGAGTCCATCTGGGAGCCCGCCCTGAGCGAGTGGGGCAACTACCGCTGCCGCGTCGCCGACCCCGAGGGCTACGAGTGGACGTTCGGCACCCACCGTCCTGGACTCCCCGCCGCCTGGTGATGCCGATCTCCAGGCCATCACAATCGTGGCGGGTCCCGCCGGCTGAGCGTGCGGCTGCGGGCCGACCGCGATTGTGATGGCCTGGAGAATCAGGCCTGCCTCCAGCCGCCGAGGTCGAGGTCGGCGATGACGACGGGCTGGCCGGTCGCCAAGGATTGATTGGCGGCGATGCCGACGGCTACGGCTCGGACTCCGTCGTGTACGTCGGCCGCGCGGGCAAGCGGATCGTCTGTCGGGCCTTGGAAGAGGTCGGTGTAGAGGAGACGGTCGCCGCCGCCGTGGCCGCCGACGCCTTGAGGAATCTCCACCTCGACCGCGGAAGCCCAGTGTTTCTGCAGGATCAGGCGCTCGCCGTCCGACCGGACCTCGCCGGCGACGACACGGTCGGACGGATAGCTCGGGTCGATCTGGTCGTCGATGACCGCTGCCCGCTCGACGACCTCCAGTTCAGCGCGGCCGAGAGTGCCGTTGACCGAGACGCGATACCCCTCCCACGGTGAATGGGCGTTGAGGGAGTAGCTCAGCCGGGCGCCGTTCGCGTACTCCGCGATCACGGCCAGGTTGTCCTCGATCGTGATCCCGGGACCGAACACGTCCTGGTCACGCCGGTACCCGTCGTACTGCTCGGACTCCCAGTAGAGCTGGCGGTTGATCTCGTCGATGCGGAGATCGAGCAGCCAGGGATCGTTGGCCGAACCATCGATCGTGCCACGCTCGGGTCGTTGCCCAAGGCCACGAGCTGCCGCGTTCCCCGAACCGTAGAAGGAGAGTCCGCCGGAGGCGAAGACTCGGGTAGGGGACGAGGCGATCCACCAGTTGACCAGGTCGAAGTGGTGGGAGGCCTTGTGGACCAGCAGACCGCCTGAGTTCTTCTTCTCCCGGTGCCAGCGGCGGAAGTAGTCCGCGCCGTGCCGCGTGTCGAGCACCCACTGGAACTCGACACTGGTGACCGCACCGATCTCGCCGTCCGCGATGAGTTGGCGCAGTGCGCTGTTCCGCGGTGAGTATCGGTAGTTGAAGGTGACGACGACCGACTTACCGGATTCGTTCATCGCGTCGACGATCTGCCGCGTACCGTCGGCGTCGATCGTCAGCGGCTTCTCCACGATCACATCCGCGCCGGCGCGCAGCAGCCGGGACACAACCGACGCGTGGGTGTAGTCGGGGCTCGTCACGACCACCCTGTCGACGGACTGCTCCTTGACCATCCGTTCGAGGTCGTCTGCGCCGTACTGCGGAAGCTCCGGGCCACCGAGCTCCTGCACGAACTGCTCGTGGAACGCGAGCCGGCCCGGGTTCGGGTCGAGCAACGCGACCAGCTGAGCCTCCTCCGGATGCTCCTGGAACATCGCGCGCACATACTCCCGTGCCCGCGAACCGGTCCCGGCGACTGCATAGCGTCTCGGCACGACGTGCTCCTCTACTCGTGTAGACCCCGCACGCTAGCAATCGTTTTCCATCACGGTCAAGGGTCGTAGTATCGGCTCATGCCCAAGGCTCTTGTCACGCGGAACGACGTCGCGGAGTACGCCGGGGTCAGCACGGCGGTGGTCAGCTACGTGGTCAACGAAGGCCCACGACCGGTCGCGCCGGACACCCGGCAGCGGGTGCTGGACGCGATCCGTGTCCTCGGCTACAGGCCGAACGCGACCGCCCGCGCGCTTCGGATGGGCACGACTCGGACCTTCGGTCTGATCACCCCGGACGGCGGCAATCCACTCTTCGCCGAGCTCGCCAAGGCGATCGACAAAGAGGCCTCCGCGCGCGGGTACGTCGTTCTGCAGACCAGCGCCGACGGGGACCCGGTCACCGAACAGGCGAAGATCGCGGAGCTCGTCGTACGGCAGGTGAGCGGTCTGATCCTGGTCGCGCCGGCTGAAGCGCCGGAGGTCGAAGGCAGCGTGCCGGTCGTCGCCATCAACCGAGTGCTCCCGGCGGTGTCGTCGGTCCGGCCCCAATACCGCGAGGGCGCGCGGGCCGGAGTAGAGCACTTGATCGGCCATGGTCACCAAACAATTGGTCTGGTGATCGGTCCAGTGCCACGGGGAGCAGCCGAATCTGACAACCGTGATGTGCGGGTTGGGGAGCGAGAGGTCGGTTGGCGAGATGCGCTGCGGGGAGCGGGGCTCGGGGACGGGCCGATCGCACGCGCCGCCTTCAGTCGGATCGGTGGGTACGACGCCGGCGGTCAGTTGCTCGCAGCAACCAATCGGCCGACCGCGATCTTCTCGAGCTCGGATCTCCAGGCGATCGGGGTCCTCCGGGCGATCCACGAAGCAGGGTTGCGGATCCCGGAGGATGTCGCTGTGGTCGCGTTCGACGGGACCGCGGAGACGGAGTACAGCTGGCCGCCGCTGACCGTCGTACGTCAGCCGCTCGAGCGGTTGGCGCGTGCGGCCGTACGCCGGCTGATCGACGGTGAGGATGCGGTCGAGGCTTTGACCTATCCGACCGAGTTGATCCTGCGGCAGTCCTGCGGCTGTTAGAGCGTTCCCAGGTCTTCGAAGATGAGGGCGGTCCGGGTGCCTAGGACTTCGGGGATGGCTTGGAGTTTTTCGAGGACTACGCGGCGGAGACCTTCGTTGTCGGCGGCTCGGACGAGGAGGATCGCGTCGAAGTCGCCGCCGACCAGGGCCATGTGTTTGATCTCGGGAATTGCCTGGAGTTGCTCGCGCAGGGATCGCCACGAGCTCTGGCGGAGACTGAGTGTGACGTACGCCGAGGTCGCCAGGCCCAGCTTGAGTGGGTCGACGGTGACGGTGAATCCGGTGATCGCCCCGGTCGTGGTGAGTCGCTCGACGCGCGCGTAGGCGTTCGCCCGGGAGATGTGAACCTGGTCCGCGAGGGCCCGGATCGACAGCCGTCCGTCCCGGCCGAGCGCCTCGACGATCTGCCGATCGACCTCGTCCAGCGCCGGAGCCACGACCATCTGTCCAGGACCGGCCCGGTGGACCATCGTCTGTTCAGACATCTGAGCCGCTCCTTCGCTTCAGTCGAACCAAACGTCTCGCGATTCTCCCACCTATAGATCCGATTGGCCAGAAGTACGACGATGAGGCCACCGTCTGTCTCCTGCGCTGGAGGGCCCATGACTACCGTCGAGGAGCGTTTGCTCCCCTCCGCGGAACCCGTCCGGTTGATCGACCAGGACGGCGTTCCGCACGAGCACCCGTCGTACCGGCTGCCGTCCAAGGACGCCTTGGTCGACGGCTACGTTCAGTTGATCAAGGGCCGCCGGATCAACGATCAGGCCAGTGCACTGGTTCGCCAGGGCCGGCTCGCCGTGTATCCGTCGTCGCACGGCCAGGAGGCCTGCCAGGTCGCGGCCACGATGGTCCTGAGCGATGGGGACTGGCTGTTCCCGACGTACCGCGACACGGTCTCGATCATGAGCCGCGGCGTCGACCCGATCGAGACGCTGACACTGCTACGTGGCGACTGGCACTCGGGCTACGACCCGTACGCACGCAACGTCGCGCCGCAGTCCACACCGCTCGCGACCCAGCTCACCCATGCGGTCGGGGTCGCCCACGCGGCGCGGCTGAAGGGCGAGGACACCGTGGTGATGGCGCTCTGCGGTGATGGCGCGACCAGCGAGGGCGACTTCCATGAGGCGCTGAACTTCGCTGCTGTGTTCCATGCACCGGTTGTCTTCTTCATCCAGAACAACGAGTACGCGATCTCCGTACCGCTGGCGCGTCAGACCGTGGCGCCATCCCTTGCGCACAAGGGGATCGGGTACGGCGTCCCCGGCGAACGGGCCGATGGCAACGATCTTGCCGGGCTGCTCGCCGTGCTCGGAGACGCTGTGCAGAAGGCGCGTTCGGGCCAAGGTCCGCAGCTGGTCGAGGCGCACACGTATCGCGTTCAGGCACACACGAACGCCGATGATGCGACTCGATATCGCGAGGACGACGAGGTCACGCCGTGGTTGGAACGCGATCCGATCAAGCGGCTCGAGACCTATCTCGATCAGCAGGGCTGGTTGGACGACGGTCTGCGGTCGCGGGCCGAGGGCGAGGCGGCCGAGGTCGCCGATCGGCTGCGCGCGGGATTGATGCCGGAGCCGTCGGTCGACCCGGACGAGCTGTTCACCCATCTGTATGCCGAGCAGACGCAGCAGTTGCGCGAGCAGGCCGCGTTCCTGCACGACGAGCTGGCGCGAGAGGAGGCCTGAGATGACGCACGAGAAGATCTCGATGGCCCAGGCGCTCAACCGGGCCCTGCGCGACGCGATGCGGGCGGACGACTCGGTGCTGATGTTCGGTGAGGACGTCGGCGCGCTCGGCGGTGTCTTCCGGATCACGGACGGGCTGACCGCGGAGTTCGGCGAGGATCGTTGCTTCGACACCCCATTGGCCGAGTCCGGGATCGTCGGGATGGCGGTCGGCCTGGCGATGAACGGGATGCGGCCGGTCGTCGAGATGCAGTTCGACGCGTTCGGGTATCCGGCGTTCGAACAGATCGTCTCGCACGTCGCGAAGATGCGGAACCGGACCCGCGGCCGGGTCGCCCTGCCGATGGTGATCCGGATGCCGTACGCCGGGGGCATCGGCGGCGTCGAGCATCACTGCGACTCGTCGGAGAGCTACTACGCGCACACGCCGGGGCTCACGGTGGTTGCGCCGGCGACGGTCGCGGACGCGTACACGTTGTTGCGCAAGGCAATCGAATGGCCTGACCCGGTGGTGTTCATGGAGCCCAAGAAGCTTTACTGGGCGAAGGAAGAGGTCGATCTCACCGAGGACGAGCCGGGGATCGGGACTGCCGTCGTACGGCGAGAAGGCGCGGACGCGACGTTGATCGCGTACGGGCCGACGGTGCCGGTCGCGCTCGAGGCCGCGGAGGCTGCGGCTGCTGAGGGACGGCAGTTGGGTGTGGTGGATCTGCGGTCGATCGTGCCGTTCGACGACGAGACGGTGTGTGCGGCGGTACGACGTACTGGACGGGCTGTCGTGGTTGCGGAGGCCAGTGGGTTCGCGAGTGTCTCTTCGGAGATCGTTGCTCGGGTCACCGAACGGTGCTTCCACTCGTTGGCGGCGCCGATTCGGCGGGTGACCGGGTTCGACATTCCTTATCCGCCGCCGAAGCTGGAGAAGTACCAGCTGCCGGGGGTGGACCGGATCCTTGACGCTGTTGACGATCTGCAATGGGAGGACTCGTGAATACCTTCCATTTGCCCGACCTCGGTGAAGGGCTGACCGAGGCTGAGATCGTGCGGTGGCTGGTGAAGGTCGGGGATGTTGTCGCCGTTGACACGCCTGTTGCTGAGGTCGAGACCGCGAAGTCGATCGTTGAGCTGCCGTCTCCTTATGCTGGTGTGGTTTCAGAACTCCATGGTGAGCCGGGGACTGTCGTTCCGGTCGGAAAGCCGCTCATCACGGTTGGCGCGGGTGACGCTGGGTCTACGTACCGCGAAGAGGAGCAGGCCGGCTCTGGCAACGTCCTGATCGGCTACGGCACCGGAGACACCCCACACTCCGGCCGCCGCCGGAAGCCTCGTTCAGTTGGTAGCTCGGCTGACGTCGCCTCCCATGCGGCGGACGCTGTCGCGGCGTCTTCTGCCGCGCCCGCCGGAAGAGCAGTAGTAGCCGTCGGCCGTAACACTTCTCAGGCTGGGGCAGCCCCCGCCCGTGACTCGGCTGGGGTGGCGCTGGGGCGTGACGTTTCTGGGGTTGGGGTGGCTCTGGGCGGTGACGGTGCTTCCTCGGGTGATGTTGGTGGGCGGCGGGTGGCTTTGGTGGTTTCGCCTTTGGTTCGGCGGTTGGCTCGGGATGCTGGGGTGGACTTGGTGGGGGTGGCTGGGTCTGGGCCGGATGGGTTGATTGTTCGGCGGGACGTGGAGTTGGCGATCGCCGCTCGGTTGGAGACGCCTCGGATGGTTGAGTCTCGAACCGGGCTGGACGAGTTGAAGCGGGAGCCGATGAGTGGGTTCCGTAAGGCTGTGGTGGCGACCTTGTCGCGTAGCCGGACGGAGATTCCGGAAGCGACCACCTGGGTGGATGTGGACGCGACCGCGCTGATGGAGTTGCGCGCGTCGTTGCGATCGGCAACCGATCCCGGGCCGGGTTTGCTTGCGTTGATGGGCCGGTTTGTGGTGGCAGGGTTGATGAAATACCCAGAGCTGAACGGGTTCGTCGACACCGAGCGTGAAGAACTGGTGCAGTACGACGGGGTCAACCTCGGACTCGCCGCGCAGACGGACCGGGGTCTCGTCGTACCGGCTGTTGCGAACGCGCATCGGCTGACGACGCGCGGTCTGGACGAGGAGATCCGCCGGTTGACCGAATCCGCGCGGTCCGGCCGGTTGTCGCCGTACGAGCTGTCCTGCGGCACGTTCACGCTGAACAACTACGGCAGCTTCGGCGTCGACGGGAGCGCCGCGATCATCAACCACCCGCAGGTCGCGATCCTCGGCGTCGGACGGATCATCGACCGGCCGTGGGTGGTGAACGGCGAGATCGCGATCCGCAAACTCACCCAGCTGTCGCTCGTCTTCGACCACCGTGTCTGCGACGGCGGAACGGCGGCCGCGTTCCTCCGCTTCGTCGCCGACGCCTTCGAAAACCCAACGTCAGCCTTCGCCGACCTCTAGAACTAACGGCACCGGTGACCGATCCCCGTGGATCGGCCACCGGTGCCGGGTTATTAGTCGTTGATCTGCGTTGTCAGCGCCGAGTAGTACGACGCGACCTCCGCGTACACCCCGGGGTTGCCGGCGTCCGCGCACCCGATGCCCCACGACACGACCCCGAACAGCCGGCCATTCAGCACCAGCGGGCCACCGGAGTCGCCCTGACACGAGTCCTTGCCGCCGTTCTTGTATCCGGCGCAGATCTCACCGTTGGCGACGTACCCGTCGTCCGCGTACACGTCACCGCAGTACGCGTCGCCGAGCACCGGCACGAGCACCTTCTGGAACCGGTCCTCCGGTCCAGTGCCCTCAGTGGTGCCCCAGCCGTAGACCGTCGACTGTGCACCGACCGCGTCGGCGGCCCGGCTCGATTCCAGCGGCAGCGTCGCGACTCCGGTGAACGGAGTGGTCAGTGTCATCACTGCTACGTCGTGACCGGCCACGCGTCCGTACTGCGGGTCCTTCCAGATCTTGGAGATCCTCGAGGTCTTGCCGGCGGTGCCGCGCAGGTCGTCGCGGCCCTGGACCGCGGTGTACGTGCTGATCGACTGCGTGACGCAGTGCGCCGCGGTGACGATCTTGTTCGCCTTGACCAGGGTCGCGCCGCAGTACTGGCCGTACGGGTCCGACGAGCGGCTGTTGTTCAGCGCGATCGCCCAGGGCGCCTGCGCGGTGCTGGCCAGCGTGCCACCGACGATGTCGGCCCGTGGCGGGGTCTTCGCCTCGGCGGCACCGACTGCGCCGAGCGAGGTGGCCGCGAGAACGGCGGCGGCGAAGACGGCACGGGCGAGCTTGAGCTTTCCGGACATGCCTCACACTCCAGTGTTCAGTGGGTCGCCAGGGCGGTGCGACCCCATGACTCAGAAGAGTTGCCTGCCTACGAGGAGTAGGGCAAGCGCTTGACCGGGCACATCGGTGACGGGACATCCCCGTGCCATCCCCGTGCCATCCCCTGCCGTCTCCGGACCATTCGCGACCAAAGTCGCCGCCTGATAGACCTCCGCACGACGAATTCTCCGGCGTACCGGCGAAAACTCAGGACCATGACCATCAACCGGGCACAGTTCCTCCAGCGCGCGGCCGCCCTCGGCCTGCTCGCAACGACGACGGGAATCACGACCGCCACCACCGCAGCGGCTGGACGGCCAAGGCTGAAACTCAAGGGGGTCGCGTACGACACCGGGACCGGCTTCATCGGTGACGACAGCCGGGTGTTGTGGCGCGACGACATCATGCGTGGTGAGCTCAGCGCCATCCGCCATCGGCTGCACGCGAACTGGGTGAGCATCTACGGCAGCGACGTACGGCGTCTGACCGATACCGCGACCGCCGCACTCGAGCAGGGGCTGACGGTGTCGATTCAGCCACGGTCGTTCGATGAGCCGCAGGTCGACGAGCTGGAGAAGTTGCGCCAGGTCGCAGTGCAGGCCGAGCGCTTGCGGCGGCGGTACGACCAGGAGGTGATTCTGGTGATCGGTTGCGAGTTCATGCTGTTCACCCCCGGCATCGTCCCGGGCGCAACCTTCTTCGACCGGATCGAGTACCTGACCAAGGGCGAGTTCGACTGGCCCGAGCTGCAACGAAAGTTCCGGGACTTCACCGCGCGGATGGTGAAGGTTGCCCGGAGCAACTTCAAGGGCCGGATCACGTACGGCGCGGCGTCCGATCTGGAGCCGGTGGACTGGTCGTTGTTCGACCTCGTCGGACTGGACTACTACTCGTACCACGCGAACCGTGCCGATCACACCAAGGAGCTGGCGCCGTTCCGCCGGTGGGGTAAGCCGATCCTGATCCTCGAGTTCGGATGCTGCACGTTCACGGGCGCGGCCGAACTGGGTGGGATGGGTTGGGACATCGTCGACTTCAGTGGCGACGTGCCGGTGATCCCGCCGCAGTACGTCCGCAACGAGCAGGAGCAGGCCGACCACCTGGCCCATATGCTCGATGTGTTCGCCGGTGAAGGGTTCCTCGGGGCATCGCCGTACACCTTCATCTCACCCGACGCCCCGCACCGTCCGCACGACCGTCCCCATGACGAAGACATGGCCGCGTACAGCCTCTGCAAAGTCCTCCGGGTGAACGACGACGACCCCGCGTCCCGCTATCGCTGGCAGCCGAAGAAGTCCTTCTCCTCAGTAGCTAACTTCTACACGACTTGCTGAAGGTGTCCGGGTGTCCTGAGGACGGCGGTCCAGGAGACCGGAGATGAGCGCAACGACCAGGCCGGACGCAGTGAGTGCGGCACCGACCCAGTTGGAGGCGGTGTAGCCGAAACCGTGGGCGATGGTCAGGCCGCCGAGGTACGCGCCGATCGCGTTGCCGAGGTTGAAACCGGCGATGTTCGCCGCCGACGCCAGCGCCGGAGCGCCGGCGGCCTTGTCCATCACCCGCTTCTGCAGCGGCGCAACGGTCGCAAACGCAGCCGCACCGAACACTGCGATCGTCACAGCCGCGGCCAGCTTGCTGTGTGCGGTGAAGACGAACACGACCAGTACGGCGGCCAGTAGCGCAAGGATCACGTACAGACTCGGCATCAGCGACCGGTCCGCTACCTTGCCACCGACCAGGTTCCCGACGACCAGACCGCCGCCGAACAACACCAGCAACCAGGTCACTGCCCCGGATGAGAAGCCGGCGACCTCAGTCATCATCGGGGCGATGTAGGTGAACGACGCGAACACCCCGGCGAACCCGAGCGTCGTCATGGCCAGCGCCAACCACACCTGCCCGTTCCTGAACACGGCCAGCTCACTCCGCAGCCCGGGACCCTCAGACGAGCCCTGGCGCGGTACGAGGAAGACAATGCCGAGCAAACCGACCACACCGAACGCCGTGACCGCCCAGAACGTCGACCGCCAGCCGAAGGCCTGCCCGAGCGCCGTACCGCCGGGAACACCGAGCACATTCGCCACAGTCAGACCGGTGAACATCAGTGCGATCGCACTCGCCTGCTTGGCCTTCGGCACCAGCGATGCCGCAACCACGGATCCGACTCCGAAGAACGCGCCGTGCGACAGCGCAGCCACGATCCGGCCGGCCATCAGAACGCCGTACGACGGAGCAAGCGCGGAGATCAGGTTGCCGGCGATGAACACGCCCATCAGCGCGATCAGCACGGTCTTGCGCGAGATCTTGGCACCGATCGCGGTGAGCAGTGGGGCGCCGACCACGACGCCGAGCGCATAGCCGGAGATGAGTAGACCGGCGGACGGGATGCTGACGTCGAAGTCGCTCGCGACCTCGGGCAGCAGGCCCATGATGACGAACTCGGTGGTGCCGATCCCGAACGCACCGATCGCCAGCGCCAGCAGAGCTGCGGGCATGACTGGATCTCTCCTCGAAGGTAGTCTTGAAGAACGGTTACCGGCGTCCGCGATAGTTGCAGACGCGGGCTATTGCATAAGCGCTATGATGGCGTATGCAATCGTAAGTTTCAAGTGGACCCAGGTTTTGGTCGACCCAGGTGGAGGAGTCATGGGACTACCGGATGGCGCCGCGGAGGCGCGGGCGCAGGGGTGGCGGACCCTGGCTGCTCTGCATGCCCGGATCGAGGACGAGCTGGAGCGCGCGCTGCAGAAGCAGCACGGCCTGTCCGTGAGCGAGTACAGCGTGCTCGATGTGCTGGCGCGACAGGATGACTACCACCTGCGGATGAACCAGCTCTCCACCGCGGTCGTGCTCAGTCAGTCGGCGACGACCCGCCTGGTGAACCGGCTCGAGGATCGCAAGCTGCTCGAGCGGTACCTGTGCGTGGACGACCGTCGCGGCATCTATACCGAGGTCACCAAGGCCGGCCGCGACCTCCTCGACCAGGCCCAGCCGACACATGACGCCGTACTCACGGCCGCCCTGGAGAAGGCCGCCGAGCTGCCGGAGCTGGCCCCGCTGGTGGGCGCTCTCGACAGGCTGACGTCGAAGGTCTGAGATGGCCCGCCGGTACAACAACCGGAAGCTCTACTTCTGGCTGATGGGTAGCTGCCTGGTCCTGATCGGGCTGGCGTGGTTCGTCGTACGCCTGTTCTCGATCCCGACCGCGATCGGGATGAGCGCAGTGGCGGCCGTGCTGCCGCCGATCGCGGTGATCGTGGCCAACTGGGGTCAGGACTGAGCCTTGGCCGCTGGGGTCGGGTCCAGATAGAGGTGGCGGACCGACGGATGCGTACGGCGTACTTCGGCATCGACTCGCTCTGCGACCTGCTCGATCTCAGCACCTGTGGTCGCGGAGTCGACCAGGTCGACCGACGCAACCACGAGCACCTGGTCGGGCGCAAGGCGCAGGCTGAGGAGGTCGAGGACGGACTCGATGCCGGGTTGGCGCGAGATGATCGCGCGGATCTCGCGCTGGGTGTCGTCCGGAAGGGCCTGGCCGATCAGCATTGCCTTGTTGTCGCGGCCGAGCGTGAACGCGACCACGATGAGCAGCAGCCCGATCGCGATCGAGGCGGCGCCGTCCCAGAAGTGCTGTCCGGTGACGACTGCCAGCGTCACGCCGACTGCGGCGATCAGAAGCCCGATCAGGGCGGCCGAGTCCTCGAAGGCCACGGTTTTGACCGCGGGCTCGGCGTCGCGGAGTTGCTCCTTGACCGGTACGCCGCGCTCGCGGGCTTCCCGGCGTACCTGAATCATTGCCCGTAGCCACGACGTTCCTTCGAACACGAACGAGATCAGCAGGACCGCGTAGATCATCACGAGCGAGGCAATCGGCTCGGGATCGAGCAGGGAGCGCAGGCCCTCGGCGATCGAGAAGCCGGCGCCGAGGACAAGGATCCCGACCGCGGCGAGCAGGGCCCAGAAGTAGCGTTCCATCCCGTAGCCGAAGGGATGCCGCGCGTCGGCCGGCTTGCGGCTGCGCTTGAGAGCGGTCAGCAGGAACACCTGGTTGAGCGTGTCGGCGACCGAGTGCGCCGCCTCGGCCAGGAGCGCGGTCGAACCTGACAGTAGGCCGGCGACGATCTTGGCGATCGCGATCGCCAGGTTCGCACTACCGGCCAGGAGGACTGTTCCGTCGGATTCTTCTTTCGCCATCACGTCCGCGTGCCCGGTGGACCGTCTGCGCAAACGAGGACGTCGATGAACGCGGCGGCCAATGGGTCGGGCTCGCCGCGGGTGTACGCCGTGAGTATGCGGCAAACCGGTGGGTCGGGATGCAGGACGTGACCGTCGAAGTCCTTGGGAACGATGTTGTCGGGAACCAGTGCCGGTCCCAGGCCGGCCGCGGCCAGAGCGGGTGCGGCGGCGGTCTGTTCGGTGCGTACGGCGATCCGCGGTTCGAAACCGGCTTGTGCACAGGCGAGATCGAGTACGTCGCCCAGCCCGTGGCCCGGCGTGTAATGGACCCAAGCCCGGTCGGCGAGGTCCTTGAGGCTGACGGTGTCGCCAACGGCCGCCGGGTCGTCGTTCGCGACGACCACGACGAGTTCCTCCGTGCCGAGGGTTCGGGTGACGCCGGTCCAGCCTTTTGGTTCGGGACCCACGGCGAGGTCGGCCTGGCCGGCGTACATGGCTGCGATGAGTTCGTCGGTGTGGCGGTGCTCGAACAGCCGGATGCCGACCTGGGGATGGGTCTGCCGCCAGCGGCGGAGTGCGGCGGGCAGGACGCCCAGCGTCATCGAGTAGAGCGTCGCGATCTGCAACTCGCCGACCTCGAGCCCGGCCGCCTGGCGCGCGGCGCAGCGGGCCCGGTCCGCGTCGGCGAGCGTGGCGCGGGCGTGCGGGAGCATCGCACGGCCGGTCGGGGTGAGCCGAACGTTGCGCGGCAACCGCTCCAGCAGCGGACCGCCTGCGGAGCGCTCGAGTGCGCGGATCTGGTGCGACAACGCCGGCTGGCTCACGTGCAGGATCTCGGCCGCCCTGGTGAAGGAGCCCAGATCGACCACCGTGACGAGGTACTCCAGCTGCCTGAGCGTGGTCATAAGCAGAGTTTATGGCCGTGGTGAAAACCATGTCTTGGAGTTATTCGAGCAGGTCAGCGAGGCTGTTGGCATGGAGAACGTGGCTTTGGTGGTGGGTGCCCGCGGCGTGATCGGGACGAATCTGGTCGAGCACCTGTCCTCGCTGCCGGACTGGCGGGTGATCGGGCTGTCTCGCCGCGGCGGGATCGACGTACCCGGGCGGGTTCGGCACATCGGCGTCGATCTGCTCGATCCCGATGACACGCGTGCGCGTCTGTCCGGGCTGTCGGAGGTGACGCATGTCTTCTACGTCGCCTACCAGGACCGTCCGACCTGGGCCGAGCTGGTCGCTCCGAACCTCGCGATGCTGGTGAACGTCGTGGATGCGATCGAGCCGGTCGCACGGGGACTGCGGCACGTCAGCCTCATGCAGGGATACAAGGTGTACGGGGCACATCTCGGGCCGTTCAAGACACCGGCCCGGGAGAACGATCCGCCGCATCTGCCGCCGGAGTTCAATGTCGACCAGCAGCGGTTCCTCTCGGAACGGCAAGCCGGTAAGTCGTGGACCTGGTCAGCGCTCCGGCCGTCTGTCGTGGGTGGTGCCGCGCTGGGCAATCCGATGAACCTGGCCGTCGCGATCGCCGTGTATGCGTCGATGTCGAAGGAACTCGGCGTACCACTGCGGTTTCCTGGCAAGCCTGGTGCGTACGACGCGCTGCTCGAGCTGACCGATGCGGGATTGTTGGCGAAGGCAACGGCGTGGGCGGCAACCACGCCGGCCGCGGCGAACCAGGCGTTCAACATCACGAACGGCGATCTCTTCCGGTGGAACGAGTTGTGGCCTTCGCTGGCCGGCTGGTTCGGGCTCGAGGTGGCGCCGCCGTTGCAGTTGTCGCTGGTCGACGTCATGGCCGACAAAGAGCCGGTGTGGAAGCAGATGCAGGCGACTCATGGGCTGGCGGCGACCTCTTTCGACGAGGTGTCCTCGTGGCCGTTCGCGGACTTCGTTTTCGGGTGGGACTACGACTTCTTCGCGGACTCGTCGAAGGCGCGGCGGGCGGGATTCCACGAGTACGTCGAGACCGAGCAGATGTTCTTCCGCATCTTCGCTGACCTGCGGGCGCGGCGGATCATCCCCTGACCGTTCGGTGATGTGGCATGCTCCGGGCTGTGGCGGCGATGGGTGCGGGGCGAGTGCTCGGGACGAATCTGCGGGCGCGGCGGGACGAGCAGGGGATCTCGCTGTCCGAGCTGGCCCGCCGGTCCGGGATCGCGAAGGGGACGCTGTCGCAACTGGAGTCCGGTGCGGGGAACCCGACGATCGAGACAGTGTTCAGTCTGTCGAACGCTCTGGGTGTGCCCGTGTCGGCGCTGCTGAGCGAGTCGGCCGGGGCGGAGCTGGTCCTGGTTCGGTCCGCGGACATCGACGTACTGTCCGGTGACGCCATCGATCTGCGGATGCTGCGCCGGCTCGAGAATCCGGGTGGGTTGTTCGAGATCTACAACCAGGAGGTGCGGCCGGATGCGGTTCAGCATTCGGATGGGCATCCGGGGACCGAGCATCACATCGTCCTGACCGGGCGGCTGCGGATTACTTCGCGCGGTCGCACCGAGGAGTTGGGGCCCGGGGATTATCTGGCGTTTCGGGCTGGTGGGCCGCATGGGTACGAGGCGGTGGACGGGCCGGTGCGGTCGGTGCTGCTGCTCGAGTATCCGCCCGAGGCTTCGCCGATGATGGCTGACGGGCCACATCTGCTCCGGTAGTGGTCCCGCCGGGTTGGGTCAGCGCGACGGTCGGTTGCCGCGACGGTTGCCCGGCGCGAGGGTCGGTTGCCGCGACCGTTGGTCCGGGAGAGTGCTGGGAGAGTTCCGGTTGAGTGCATTGACCGGGCTTCGCGGTCGCGCGTACGGTGGTAATCGTTCATTTTAGCGAACGGTTGCCTTGGGAGGCCTCATGCCTGGGTCCGCGACACCTGACGTGGTCGTCGTCGGCGCGGGCATGGTCGGGGCCGCGTGCGCGGAGGCGCTGTCGGCGGCCGGGGTTCGGGTGCTGGTGATCGACCGCGACGGTCCAGCGACCGGTACGACGGCTGCCGGTGAGGGCAACGTGTTGGTCTCGGACAAGGAGCCCGGGCCCGAGTTGGAGCTGGCTCTCGCGTCACGCGCCGAGTGGGACGTCGTCCGTGGTCGGTTACCGGCTCGAGTTGCTGATGTGGAGTGGGAGGCCAAGGGCGGGGTCGTGGTGGCGACGACCAATCCCGGGCCGTTGAAGGAGTTCGCGGCGAAGCAGCAGGCGGCCGGCGTGGACGCGCGGGTGCTGACGCCGTCGGAGGTGTTCGAGCTGGAGCCTCTGATCACTCCACGCGTGTCTGTTGGCGTGCACTATCCCGACGATGCGCAGGTGCAACCGGTGCTCGCGGCAACGGCTTTGCTGGCTGCCGTTCGGTCGCGCGGCGGTGAGGTTCGGTCCGGGGTGACCGCTCTTGGGGTGCGGCAGTCTCGTGGGCGAGTAGTGGGGGTTGATACCTCAGCCGGGGATATCGCGTGCGGCGCCGTGTTGAATGCGTGCGGGCCGTGGGCCGGGGCGTTCGGCGCTGCGGCGGGCGCGCCGATCGAGGTGTTGCCGCGGCGCGGGATGATTCTGGTGACTGCGCCATTGCCGGAGTGCGTGCGACACAAGGTGTACGACGCTGATTACGTCGGCGCGGTCGGGAGTGCGGACGCCGAGCTGCAGACCTCGACCGTGGTCGAGTCGACGCGGGCTGGGACTGTCCTGATCGGATCGAGCCGGGAGCGGGTCGGCTTCGACGATTCGATCCGCGTGGCCGTCTTGCGTGAGCTCGCCCGGAAGGCCGTGGGTCTGTTTCCGTTCCTGGGTGATGTGCCGGTGATGCGCGCGTACGGCGGGTTTCGTCCGTACGCTCCGGATCACTTGCCGGTCATCGGCGCCGACCCTCGCCTACTCGGTCTGTGGCATGCGACGGGTCACGAAGGGGCCGGTATCGGTCTGGCCCCGTCCACCGGTCGGCTGGTCACCGAGTTGTTCCTCGGCCTCGTCCCGCATGTGGATCCATCGCCGTTCCGCGTCGACCGGCCTGCGGTGGTGGCCGCATGACCGCCTACCTCCGTCCGCGATCGGACGATCCCGCCGCCGTTGGTGCGCCGTCTGTTGTCGAGGTCACCGTCGACGGCCACCCCGTCACGGCCCTGGCCGGCCAGACGGTTGCCGCCGTACTGCTCGCCAACGGGCAGGACTCGTGGCGGACCACGCGTCACGCAGGCACACCCCGCGGCGTCTTCTGCGGCATCGGCGCCTGCTACGACTGCCTAGTAGTCGTCAACGGAACCCCAGACGTCCGAGCCTGCCAGCGCACGATCACCCCCAACGACACGATCACCACCCAACAAGGCGCGGTCCTCCCCAAGCCTGCAGCGCCGTCCGGACCGATCCGGCCACAGGAAGCGAAGCGCGCCCCTCAGTTGCCTAAGGCGGCTGAGGTTGTCGTGGTGGGTGCTGGGCCCGCGGGTATCGCGGCAGCGTTGGCGGCTGCGGATGAGGGCGCGTCTGTGGTGCTGATTGACAGTGGACGAGCCGTGGGTGGGCAGTTCAACCGGCAGCTGCCGGTCGAGTTCGGTGCGCAGCGGCCGGAGCGTTTACAGCACGGGTGGAAGGACTTCGCGGCGCAACGCGATCGGGTCGCGGCCCATGAGCGGATCACGCAGCTGTCCGACACCTCGGTGTGGGCGATCGAAGGCCTGCGGCTGTGGGTGCAGCGCGGCCCAGCGGATGCTGTCGGACGAGAGGTCTTCCCGATCGACGCGGGCGCGGTGGTGCTCGCTACAGGTGCGTACGATCGCGTACTTCCCTTCCCTGGTTGGGATCTACCAGGTGTCTACAGCGCCGGTGCCGCCCAGGCGCTCGCCAAAGGACAACGAATCTCGGTGGGTCGTCACGTTGTCGTCGCCGGCACCGGCCCGTTCCTGCTCCCAGTCGCAGAGTCCCTGCTCGGCGTCGGTGCCAACGTCGTCGGTCTCCTCGAAGCCAACTCCCTGCAGACGGTCGGCGCGGGCTGGTCCACCGATCCAGTAGTTGCCTCCAGCAAGTTTCGCGAGGCGGCGACGTACGGCGGACTCCTGGCCCGGCGCCGGATCCGCCTCCGCCACGGCTGGACCGTGATAGCCGCCCATGGCACCACCCACGTCGAAGCAGTCACCATCGCGCGCCTGCATTCTGACTGGCACCCGATCCCCGGCACCGAACGCCGCATCGAGGCCGACGCAGTCTGCCTAGGCTTCGGCTTCACAGGCCAACTAGAGCTAGCCGTCTCCGCCCGTTGCGACCTCACCACCGGCCCCGACGGCGGCCCAGCCGTCGCCGTCGACCCGAACCAGCAGACCACCACCCCCGGCATCTACGCCGCCGGCGAGCTCACCGGCATAGGCGGCGCCCCCCTCTCCACCGCCGAAGGTCACCTAGCCGGCCTAGCCGCCGCCCGCCACACCCGCCTCGCCGCCGGCCGCTCTGCAGACGCAGGCAACGCCCGCTTCGCCGCCGCTGGCGACGCCGACTCTGCGGACGCCGGCTCCGCGTCCCCACACCTGATCGCAGATTCGGGGGCGGTGGAGGTGGCTCGAGTGGCCGTGGCTAAGAGGCGGCGGTTCGCGGCAGCCTTGGCGAAGGCCTATCCGGTGCGGGACGGCTGGAGGAGTTGGAGTGCTGCTGACACGGTGATCTGCCGGTGCGAGGAAGTGACACGCGGAGAGATCGAGGGCGCGGTGGCTGAGCGGGGTGTGGGGGACGGACGCGGGTTGAAGCTGAGTTCGCGTGCCGGGCTTGGGCTCTGCCAGGGGCGGGTGTGTTCACGAACCGTTGCGGAGCTGGTAGGTGGCGAGCGTGACGACGTACCGAGACCGAGCTTGAAACGACCGATCGCCGTGCCTGTCCGGTTGCGGGATCTGGCTGAGGCACAGGAGGAAGAATGAGCGAGAAGCTGGACGGCGTCATCGTCGCGACCGCATTGCCGTACGCCGAGGATGCGTCGGCGCCGGCGGGATTGCGGCCGGATCTGGACAAGTACGCCGAGCATTGCCGCTGGCTCATCGACAACGGGTGTCGTGGAGTCGGGCCGAACGGTTCGCTCGGCGAGTACTCATCACTCACGGATGACGAGCGCCGCGCTGTCGCGCGGACGGCGATCGAGGCCGTCGGCGACGACGGGGTCGTGGTGGTCGGCGTGCACGGCGTCGGCGCCCATCAGGCCCGGGGTTGGGCGGAGAAGGCTGCCGAGGACGGAGCGGACGGTGTGCTGTGCCTGCCGCCGACGATGTACCGCGCCAATCGTGGCGAGGTGATCCACCACTTCACCGAGGTCGCGAAGGCCGGCCTACCGGTGATGGTCTACAACAACCCGATCGACACCAAGGTCGACCTGGCTCCGGATCTGCTCGCCGAGATCGCGCAGATCGAGAACGTGGTCGCCGTGAAGGAGTTCTCCGGTGACGTTCGCCGGATCCTCGAGATCCGCGAGGTCGCGCCCGACCTGGCCGTCATCGCCGGCGCCGACGATCTCACGCTGGAGGCGCTGCTCATGGGTGCCAGCGGCTGGTTCGCCGGATTCCCGAATGTGTTTCCGAAGGAATCGGTGCGTTTGTTCGACCTCGCCGTACAGGGCAAGCTGGATGAGGCGCGGGCGTTGTACGAGCCGCTGGTCGCCGCGTTCCGGTGGGATTCGCGCACGGAGTTCGTGCAGGCGATCAAGTACGGCATGGACTACGTCGGCCGGTACGGCGGACCGTGCCGGCCACCGCGTGGACCACTGGTTCCGGAGCACGTCGCCCAATTGGAGCAAGACATGAAGAAGGCCGTGGAGTCCCTCGGCGGTGAGGTCCAGCGATGAGGTCGATCCGGACGATCAGCGCGATCGACTCGCATACCGAGGGGATGCCGACCCGCGTCGTCACCGGCGGGGTCGGGGCCGTGCCCGGTGCGACGATGGCCGAGCGGCGCGAGTACTTCATGAAGAATCTGGACGACCTGCGGCTGTTCCTGATGAACGAGCCGCGTGGTCACGCGGCGATGAGCGGCGCCATCCTGCAACCACCGACCCGCTCCGACGCGGACTGGGGAGTGCTGTACATCGAGGTCTCGGGCTGCCTGCCGATGTGCGGGCACGGGACGATCGGAGTCGCGACCGTGCTGGTCGAGTCCGGCATGGTCGAGGTGACCGAGCCGACCACCGTGGTCCGTCTCGACACGCCGGCCGGACTGATCATCGTTGATGTTGCCGTGAGCAACGGTCGTGTCGAGCACGTGACGTTGCACAACGTTCCGTCGTACAGCCATGCGCTGGATGCGGCGGTGGAGGTGCCGGGGCTCGGCAAGGTGACGTACGACCTCGCGTACGGCGGCAATTTCTACGCGATCATGCCGTTGGAGCAGCTCGGGATCCCGTTCGACCGGGCCGAGAAGGATCGGATCCTTCGGGCCGGCCTCGACATCATGGACGCGATCAACGCGACCGATCGCCCAGTGCATCCGCTGGATCCGGGGATCAATGGCTGCAAGCATGTGCAGTTCACCGCTCCGGGCGTCGACGGCGCCGACTCACGCAATGCGATGGCGATCCATCCCGGCTGGTTCGACCGATCACCGTGTGGCACTGGTACGTCGGCCCGGATGGCCCAACTCCACGCCCGCGGCGAACTGCCCCTCAACACCGACTTCGTCAACGAGTCCTTCATAGGCACCCGCTTCACCGGCCGCCTCCTCGAAGAAACCACAGTAGGCCTCCACCCAGCAGTAGTCCCCACCATCACCGGCCGAGCCTGGATCACCGGCACAGCCAACTACCTACTAGACCCCACCGACCCCTTCCCCACCGGCTTCACCCTCTAGCCCACCGAGCCAGCCGCATACGTCTCGGTCAGGCGCCGGGGAAGGTGAGCTCGGCTGGGCTCGCGCGCCCTGAACTGCAGGCCGTCGACCGCGGCACTCCAGCTGTCGGCGTGTCTGCTAGCCGGAACCCCGCCGGATGCGGCGAGTCGACCGGCTGCGGGCCGATCAGCCACCGGATGCGTCGGACGCATCAGGTTGCTGGTGAAGCTGAGTTCGGTCGGTGGGGGGTGTGGTTAGCGGTGGAGTTTGGATTGCCAGTCGGTGGGGACGTTGCCGCCGGGGACTGGCTGGCTGGCGGGGTGGGCCTCGGGTGGGGCTAGGGACGGGCCGTCGTAGTACTCCTCCTCGACGTAGTGCCAGAACCAGTCTTCGCCCGGTTCGAAGCTGCGCACGATCGGGTGACCCGACTCGGCCGCGTGGGCCGATGCGTGCTGTGCGGGGGAGGAGTCGCAGCAGCCGATGTGGCCGCACTCGGCGCAGCGGCGGAGGTGGAACCACCAGCCGTCGGCAGCCAGGCAATCAACGCAACCGGTACCGCTCGGCGGGACCGTTGCGTCGATCCCCGGGATCCCAGAACTCTCGGTCATACCGCACATCCTTACCTGTCCACCCGCCCCGGACAAGCAACCCTCAACCAACCGCCCCGCTCGAGACACCCCGCCCTGGACGAGCAACCCAACCGCGTTCACGCCGGTCAGCTAGTCAGGAGACTCTCGGATCGATCAACCCAGCAGCCGCGGTGCGGAGAAACCGATGGTGACGGGAGCGATGCGGCCGTAAGGTTGCCGGGATGTCGACCTGGAGCACACCTGAGCGAATTGAGCCGCCGAACAATCCGATCGACGAGCGTGCGGCCCTCGACGATCGGCTCGAGTTTCAGCGGACAACCTTGCTGCTCAAGTGTGGCGGGTTGACGCCGGAGCAGTTGGCGCTGCGGTCGGTGCCGCCGTCGAGGCTTTCGCTGCTCGGCCTTGTCCGCCATCTGTCCGGGGTCGAGGCCTGGTTCCATGAGTACGACGGGAAGCCGGATCACCTGTATTTCTGGGATTACGGGCCGGGCGCCCGCGGCGACGAGGTGGACCCTTCGCGTGCCGACGACGACCTGGCGAGCTATCAAGCGAGCGTCGCCCGGTCGCGAGAGGCCGTCGCCGGGCTCAGTCTGGACGCGGTCAGCCCGGGCGAGGACTACACGCTGCGGTGGATCTACCTGCACATGATCGAGGAGTACGCCCGCCACAACGGGCACGCAGATTTCCTCCGCGAACGCATTGACGGAGCCACCGGCGAATAGCCCAGATACCCGTGGGGAGTCGGCCGGGAGGGTGCGGGGGAGTGCGTGGCGACCGGAGGTGTCGGGTGGTCGGCTAGTGCGCCTGAGTGCTGGGTGGGTGGCGCGTACAGCGTCTCGCGGGTGCACTACCTGTCGACCTGCACGCGGCGTCGTTCTGAATGGCGCGCTGCGCGACCGCAGTTGTGTGCCGACGGGTTAGTCGGACCAGGGGGAGGTTTTGATGACTTCTACGAAGTCGGTGTGGTGGAAGTTGGGGAGGAAGTGTTCTAGGACGTCGGCTTTGACGTTGCCGAAGGTGGTGGCTGGGCGGTCTTTGATGCCTTCGGTGAAGGCGGCCAGGATCTGGTTCTTGAAGTCTGGCCGTGGGTGCGCCGCGACTACGGCTGCGCGTTGGTCGTCGGTGATGGTGTCGTAGCCGATACCTAGTACGTCGAGCTCGACTCCGCGGGTGACGAGTGCTACCTCGGCGGCCATGTGCAGTGGGATCTCCGGCGTTGTGTGCAAGGCGATTCCGGTCCAGACGCGGTCGGCCGGCTCGCCGGTGATTCCGTGGTCGCTGAGGAACCGCCGGGCCTCGTCGGCGCCGTCGAGCTCGAAGCGTTGGTCGGTACGACGGAAGCGTTCGGTCAGCCCGAGATCGTGGAACATCGCGCCCACGTACAGCAGCTCCGGATCGAACTCGAGACCGTCCGCCTGCCCTCGCAGCGCCCCGAACACGAAGACCCGCCGCGAATGATCGAACACCACCGGCGTGGCCGAGTCCCGTACCAACTCAGTAGCTTCCCGAGCCAGCGCACTGTCCGGGATCCGAATCCCAGCGATCTCCTCCGCAGGTGCGCCGCGCACTGGCCCGCGGGTTGGTGGAGTGGCGAGGGCGCCATCCAACGCCGGGTCCGGGGGTTGCGAGTCGGCGGTCACTGTGGAAGTCGGGAGTCCAGCGGTCTTGCCTGACATCGGATCTGCCTTTCGGTGGGTTGGGAGGTCTGATTTCAGTGTTGCTCGGGTGGTTAGGGTGGGGTCATGTCTATCGGGACAGGTGGACCACAGATTCGGACACGGCGGGTGGGGGTTGTCGTGTTCGAGGGGGTGACGTTGCTGGATGTGAGTGGGCCGTTGGAGGTTCTGCATCAGGCGAATCGGGCCGGGCCGCGGTATGAGTTGGTGCTGGTCTCACCGGAGGGTGGGGAGGTGCGGACGGCGTCGGGCGTCACGCTGGCCGGGACGGTCCGGGCGGACGAGGTCAGGGAGCCGTTCGACACGGTTGTGGTGGCGGGGGCGGACGAGCTGGTTCGGCAGGTGTCGCCTGAGTTGT
Source organism: Kribbella sp. NPDC055071 (assembly GCF_053608045.1). Taxonomy (NCBI): domain Bacteria; kingdom Bacillati; phylum Actinomycetota; class Actinomycetes; order Propionibacteriales; family Kribbellaceae; genus Kribbella; species Kribbella sp. NPDC055071. The sequence continues at coordinate 205,290 of NZ_JBSGUS010000009.1, read as the reverse complement.
CGGGGGCGGTCGCCGTACTCGCGGAACGCGCGGAGCGGGTCGTATCGGTGTGTAGCGGGGCGTTCGTGCTCGCCGCGTTGGGGATGCTCGACGGTCGTCGGGCGACCACGCATTGGCGGCATGCGGAGGCTCTCGCGCGGCGCTATCCGAAGGTGCTCGTTGAACCGGACGCGCTGCACATCAAGGACGGCCGGTACGTCACCTCGGCCGGGATCAGCGCCGGGATCGACCTGGCGCTCGCGCTGGTTGAGGCCGACCACGGTGCCGGTGCGGCTCGGGAGGTTGCGCGTGAGTTGGTCGTGTTCATGCAGCGGCCGGGTGGGCAGTCGCAGTTCTCCACGGCGATGGCGACTCCGCCGGCTCGTAGTGATCCGCTCCGCGCGGTGACGACAGCGGTGGTTGCGGATCCGGCGGCCGATCACAGTCTGCCGGCGATGGCGGCGTCGGCCGCGGTCAGTGCTCGGCATCTGACGCGGCTGTTCCAGAGTGAGCTTCGTACGACGCCTGGCCGTTGGGTCGAGCGTGTCCGGTTGGATCGTGCGCAGCAGCTTCTCTTGGACGGGCACAGCATCACGGTGGCTGCGCGTCTCAGTGGACTGGGTAGCGATGAGACGCTGCGGCGAGCATTCGCCCGGCATTTGAGTACGACGCCGACCGAGTACCAAAGACGCTTCCGCGCAACTGCTGTCTAAAGCTGAGATAGGCCGGATGAGATCGAGTAGAGGACGAAATTTGTCCGCTACCTCGATCAGGCTAGGACCATGACACACATTCCCAGTGGTAAGTCGACGGTGACGCCGTACGTTGCGGTCAAGGGTGCCGACCGCTTCCTCGAGTTCGTCGAGCGGACGTTCGACGTGAAGACGTCGGGCCGGGCGCTGAACGCCGACGGGACGATCGGGCATGCCGAGATCACGGTCGGCAACTCGGTACTGATGGCCTTCGACGTTCCGGCGGACTGGCCGGATATGCCGAGCCTGCTCAGTGTGTATGTCGAGGACGTCGACGAGGTCTTCACTCGCGCGATCGCCGCCGGCGCAACGGTCATCACCGAGCTGGTGGATTCAAGAATCATCGGTGACCGCGTGGGCAGGGTGAAGGATCCGCTCGGCAACATCTGGTGGCTGCAGACTCACCAGCAGGAAGCAGATCCCGAGTACTTCGCCGACCCGGTCGAGTTGGGCATCATGCAGCACCTCCAGGCGACGTTCGTCGCGGAGCTGACCAGTCGGATCAAGAGCTGAGCAGCCGGATGGACTGGCCGGGGCGAAGTTGGGCGCAGGCGTCCAGGTCCGCCCCGGCGACGTACGCGATCACCGGATAGCCGCCCGTAACCGGGTGGTCGGCGAGGAAGATGACCGGCGTACCGGACGGCGGGATCTGGATCGCCCCCAGCGCCATCCCCTCACTCGCCAGCTCTCCCATCCGCGCACGCTCGAGCGGCGCCCCGTCCAGCCGTACGCCGACCCGATTGCTAGCACTGCTGACCTGATAAGCCTGCGTGACCAGCGACTCCCACCCGGCATCGGTGAACCAATCCCGTCGCGGCCCAGGAGTCACGCGTACGGCGACCAGCCCGTCGGATGGATCCGCGACCGGAGCCAGATCAACACCCGGCATCGGCCCATACGACCCGCCAACGGCAAGAGTCTGACCAGCCGCCAACGCAGCCGGCCCAAGCCCAGACAGAAGATCCGTGGAGCGCGATCCCAGCACCGCAGGTACGTCGATCCCCCCGCGAACAGCGACGTACGTCCGCAACCCCGTCCGCGGCGCCCCAAGCCGAAGCACCTCCCCAGCCTTCACCAGCGAAGGCGCATTGAGCGGTACGCCGGAACACGGCGCGCCCGTGATCGCGACCACGACATCCCCGTCGGCATGCAGAGCGAGCCCCCCAAAGGTCACCTCGATCGCAGCCGCCCCGGCCACGTTTCCGACCAACCGGTTGGATAACGCGTACGACGCGAGGTCACACGCGCCGGACGTGGGGATGCCCAGCGCCGCCTGCCCGCCCCGGCCGAGATCCTGGATCGTTGCCAACGGCCCCGATTCGAGCACGGTGAGACTGCTCATCCGCGACCCGCGTCGACGAACCGGACGCGCCGGCCCGGATGGAACAGCGCAGCCGGCTCCCGCTCCTGATCGAAGATCTTCACGTCGGTCCGCCCGATCAACTGCCAGCCGCCCGGCGATTCCCGCGGATACACGCCGCTGAACTCCCCGGCGAGCGCAACAGCTCCCGTCGGCACCTTCGTCCGCGGCGACTCCCGACGCGGAATGTCCCACGAGCCGGCCGAGGTCAGATACCCGAAGCCAGGAGCGAACCCACAGAACGCCACAGTCCACTCGTCGGCGGTGTGCCGCGCCACCACCTCCGCAACCGAGCAATCCAACAACCTAGCAACGTCCGCAAGATCCACGCCGTCGTAGATGACCGGCAGCTCGATCAGGTCGCCCGCAACCCGAGCCCCCACAGCCGGAGTCACCGAGCGCAGCGCCCGACCCAACGCCTCCAGCTCGCCCCGAGTGCTGACCATGACGGTCCGAGCTGCCGGAACGATGTCCACAACGTCCGCCGGCGGGTCGGCAACCAACGCGGTGAAGTACCCGAGCACGTCATCGAGATCGTCGAGCTCGACCAGCAGAGCATGATCGCCGGACGGCAGGATCCGCATCAAGCCGCGAACGGACGCATCTCGACGCCCGCTCCCTCCAACGCCCCGCGCACCCGGCGAGCAATCTCCACGGCGCCGGGCGTATCCCCATGCACGCAGATCGACGCAGGATGAAGCGTCAGCGACCCGCCCGCACTGTCGTGAATCGGCTCGCCGGTCGCCATCGCCGTACACCGCGCAGCGATCTCGTCCGCATCGTGCAGAACCGACCCAGCCTCGCGCCGCGAGACCAACGTCCCATCAGGCGTGTACGCGCGGTCCGCGAAAGCCTCATGAATCACCGGAAGCCCGGCCTCGGCCGCAAGCCGGAGCCAGACCGACCCAGGCAGACCGAGCACCGGCAGCGACCGGTCGTAGTCGCCAACCGCACCAACCACGGCGGCGGCCTGAGCCTCATGGTGGCCGATCGTGTTGTAGAGCGCGCCATGCGGTTTCACGTACCGCACGCGGTTGCCCGCGATCCGTGCGAACGCATCCAGCGCACCGATCTGGTAGACGACCTCATCGCGTAAAGCGGCCGGCTCGATGTCGACGAACCGCCGGCCGAACCCGGCCTTGTCGGCGTACCCCACGTGCGCCCCGATCGCGACGCCGCGCGAGACAGCCTCGCCGGTCACCCGGCGCATGATCGACGGATCGCCGGCGTGGAATCCGCACGCCACGTTGGCGCTCGTGACGACCTCCAGCAAAGCGCTGTCGTCACCCATCGCCCAGGAGCCGAATCCCTCGCCGAGATCCGCATTGAGATCCATCAACACCCCTCCAAGTTAGAACAGCCCGACAACGGATCGGACGGCCAGATACACAGTGAGCAGCCAGGCGGCTCCACCGACGATGAGCAGCCACCGCGGATACCTGTGCCCGCGCAGCAGGTCCGGACGCTGCCACGCGACCCACAGGAGTACGCCGACACCCAGCGGCAACAGCACGCCGTTGAAGGCACCCGCGAACACGAGCAGCCGGGCCGGCGCCGTACCAAGAGCCAGGTAGATCACCGTCGCGACCGCGATGAACAACACGATCAGAGCGGTCCGCGTCCCGTCCGACGTCTTGGTCCGGGACGTGACGAAGGTGACGGTCGTGTACGCCGCTCCGATCACCGAAGCGATCGCGCCGGCCCACAAGACCATGCCGAACGCCCGCAGCCCGAACTCACCCGCCGCCTGCTCGAACGCCGAAGCAGTCGGATTAGCAGGATCCAGTCGAGCACCACCCGCGACGACACCCAGTACGGCGAGGAACAGCGCGACCCGGATCACACCGGTGATCAGAACCCCGCCGATCGACGCCAGGCTGATTGCTCGGACGTGATGCGGTCCAGACACCCCGGAGTCGAGGAGCCGGTGTGGACCGGCGTACGTGAGGTAGCCGCCGATCGTGCCGCCGATAAGCGTGATGATCACGAGGAAGTTGAGGTCGGACGGCAGCGCGACGCTCCGCAACACCGCGCCGACGGGTGGATCCGAGGTGAAGGCGACGTATCCGGTCAGCAGCAGGATCACCGCGCCGAGAACGACCACCACGCGATCCAGTGCGACCCCGGCGCGGCGGGCCAGGAAGATGCCGATGGCAACGATCACCGAGAGCGCGGCGCCGAGTCGGGGGTCGAGTCCGATCATCGCCGACGTCCCGAGCCCGGTCCCGGCCACGTTGCCGACCGTGAAAGCCAGCCCACCAACGAAGAGCAGCGTGGCCATCGCCGTACCTAGACGCGGTGCGACCAGGTTGCCCAGCTCCTGAGCCCGGCGACCGGAGACGCCGACCACGCGCCAGACGTTCAACTGCACCGCAAGGTCCACGAGCACCGAGACCAGGATCGCGACGCCGAACGCCGAGCCGAGCGAGACCGTGAACAAGGTCGTCTGGGTCAGGAACCCGGGCCCGATCGCGGACGTGGCCGTCAGGAACATCGCGCCGATCAGTGTCGACCGGCGACCGGCCCGCATCGGGCTGTCGGGCGTCTTCCGGCCGGCCACCGGGGTGAGTTGGCGGGCATAGGGATTCGCCCGGCCGTAAGGATCGGTACGGCGGACCGGTTGGCGACTGGGTCGCCGGGTCGGTGGCTTGGCTCGATGCGGTCGGTTGGCGAGAGGTTGCGACGAAGAAGGCACAGTGGGCGCTCCTGATCGAGGGCGATAGCTGCCGGATGGTCTCCCAAAGCGATAAGTGACGACAGTGCGGTAGGTGACAGTGCGGTGAGTGACGAGCGATGACACGAGAGTAGGGATTGTTCAACAATCCTGCAAGAGTCTTGTTCTACTAAACTTTCGCTCAACGCCTTCGGTGCGCGATGATGCGGAGATGAGTACGGGTGAGGCCGACGCGGGCCGGCAGGCGTGGTTGCGGACAGTCGCCGCCGATGTCGCGCGCCTGGACCGGAGCAGCTCGGCCGAGCGGGCCGCTGACATCCTGCGTCGCAGCATCACCGAGGGCGCACTGCCGCCGGGCGCCCAGCTGTCCGAGGTCGAGCTGACCGAGGTGCTGGAGGTGAGCCGCAATACTCTCCGTGAGGCTTTCCGACTGCTCACCCATGAGGGGCTGCTGGTCTACAAGCTGCACCGCGGTGTCTTCGTCCCAGAGCTGGACGAGCAGGACGTGGTCGATCTGTACCGACTCCGCCGAGTGCTGGAGGTCGACGTCGTCCGCGGACTCACCGATCGTCATCCGGAGCTCCCGACTGGTCGGCTCGAGCCCTTGCAGGACGATGTCGAGGCTGCCGAGGCGGCGGCGCGCGCGGACCGCTGGCCGGCCGTCGGTACGGCGAACATGCGCTTCCATCAGCACCTGATCGGTCTGGCCGACAGTGCGCGGATGGACGCGATGACCGCACGACTCCTCGCGGAGTTGCGGCTCCTTTTCCACGTGATCGCGACCCCGCGCGAGCTGCACGAGCCGTATATCGCGCGCAACCGCGGGCTGTTCGAGCTGCTCGAGGCGCGCGCGTACGACGAGGCGGCGGCGGACCTGCACCAATACCTGCTCGACTCCGAACAGGGCATCCTCGCCGCGTTCCGCGCGCGCTGAATCGGCCCTGATCTGGAATTGATCCGATAAGGCCTTGCGTGGCCGCAGTCGGACCTGAGTTGATGAAGAGTGACAGTCAGCTGCGAAGGGGAGCTCAGCTCATGACCGACGGCCGGACCACCGAGACGCCGAAGTCGTATCGCCCGATTGACGCCAAGGGATTCCGGGAGTTCGTCTCGCGTGGTTGGGGTCCGGTGGACCGGTCGGTGTCCCTCCCGGCGGGTCTGGCCGACGCCGCCGCCGAGCACCGGCGGAAACTGGCCGCGGCGCTGCCGGGGCGTCGGATCGCGCTCGCGGCCGGCCGTGCGCCCGTGCGCTCGAACGACACGGACTACCAGTTCCGCGCCGACAGCGACTTCGTCTGGCTGACCGGATGCCAGGCGGAGGGCGCCGTACTGGTGATCTCCGGCGACGGCGAGGCGACGCTGTACCTGCGCGAGACCGCCGGGCCGGACGAGGCGGACTTCTTCGCGAACGCGCGCGACGGCGAGCTGTGGATCGGCCCGGTGCCCGGGCTGAAGGACTGGTCGGACGCGTTGCAGATCGCGTGCCGCCCGATCGAGGAGCTGCCGGCGGCCGTACGAGGCGCAGTCCCGTTCATCCTGTCCGTCCCGGGCGTCGAGCCGATGCTGGACGCCTTGGTCCAGACCTCGCCGACCGACGGGAACTCGCTGCGGCAGACGCTGGCCGAGCTGCGCCGGATCAAGGACGACTGGGAGCTGGATCAGCTGCGCGAGGCGGTCGCGGCCAGTGTGCTCGCGTTCGAGGATGTCGCCCGTGAGCTGCCCGAGGCGATTCGTGGCGGCGGCGAGCGGTGGCTGCAGGGCACCTTCGACCGGCGGGCGCGGACCGCGGGCAACGGCGTCGGGTATGCCTCGATTGTTGCCGCTGGCAACCATGCGCCGGTGCTGCACTGGGTCCGCAACGACGGCCCGGTCAACGAGGGTGACGTGATCCTGCTGGACGCGGGTGTCGAGACTCGCACGCTCTACACCGCCGATGTGACTCGGACCTTCCCCGCCACGGGCGAGTACACCGCGGCGCAGCGGCAGGTGCATGACCTGGTGCACAAGGCGCAGCTGGCATCACTCGAGGCCGTCAAGGTGGGAGCGCCGTACCGGGCCTTCCAGTACGAAGCGCTGCGGGTGCTCGCCGAAGGGCTGCGCGGCTGGGGTCTGCTCGACATTTCGCTCGACGAGTTGCTCGGGCCGGATGGGCAGCAGCACCGGCGCTACATCGTCTGCGGGACCGGGCACTACATCGGCCTCGACGTGCACGACTGCGACGCGTCCCGGCCGGAGGCGTATTTCGCCGGCGACATCGAGGCCGGGATGGCGCTCGCGGTCGAGCCGGGGCTCTACTTCCACCCGAACGACGAGACCGTGCCGCCGGAGCTACGCGGGATCGGCATCCGGATCGAGGACAACGTCGTCGTCCACGCGGATCGGCTGGAGATCCTGACCGAGGGCCTGCCGATCACCACCGACGGCCTGGAGCAGTGGACCCGGGCACAGATCCAGTCCCGGTGACCACTCGACCGCGGAAAGTAGTTCGTCACCAGCTGTAACATCCGCGCCCGCCGCTCCGATAGGTAGGGCGGGGGAGGGTCGTTCTCGGCCGGGCGCGTGGCAGTGGGGGGCCGCGGTCACGCGCCGGACCGAGGCGGCCCCGACTGGGAACCAGGGGGGACCCAGAGTCCTGGGGCACGGGGAGTAGTCATGAATCTTCGGGTGCGAGTAGTCCACTACGGCGATCAGCACTGGTACGCCGACATCGACGATGCCGACGACCCACAACCGGACGATCCGTTCTGGTACGTCGACCGGTGCCGATCCCAGCGGCAGGCCCTTGACACCGCCTGCGCCGAGCTACGCCTGCTGTCGAACCGCGTGGTCCGCGGCGATCACCTCGATCGCGTCCTCGACGTCACCGGCGTACCGGTCTGACCAGACTCCGGGGCCGACGCTTGTTGGGGGCGCCGGCTCCGGATTTCCGTTAACCCAAGGGCGGTACGGCGGGGCAGGTCGTGCCGCGCTTCGGGAGTTGGCGGGTGATCAGGTAGTTGTCGATGGTTGCCTGGATGCAAGGGCTCTTGTTGTAGCTGCCGTGGCCCCAGCCTTCGTAGGTCAGGAGACTTCCGTTGTGGGCTAGTTGGCGTGCGACGGACTGGGCGCCGTTGTAGCCCGTAGCTGGGTCGTGGATTGCGTTGGCCAGGAGGATGGGCGTCTTCAGGGTGTGGACCTTCAGGACGTGTTGCGGGTTGTTGGCCTTCGGCCCGCCTAGGCAGTTCGTGATGGCGAGCAGTTGGCCCGGGTACGGCATGTCGGGGTTGTCGCGGGCGATCTTCGCGACGATTCCGGCGTACTCGCGGTAGTCCCGCACGGCGAGGCCGAAGTCCTGGCAGAACGGCGCAAGCGTGTTGTTCATCAGCCCGGTGGGTACGGGCGCTTGTCCGGTCGGTGGGGTGCTGGTGTCGAGCGTCTTGAGCAGGTCGGCCAGCCCGCGCCACTGCGGGTCGTAGAACGTCCGGAACACTGCGAAGCTCAAGTAGAACGGCGAGATCGCGACGTTCGGCTGCCGTGGGTCCGGGATCTCGCCTTGGTCCGCTCGCTTCAGCAGGCCGGCCCAGAGCGCGCGGATGTCGCGGCCGTGCAGTGAACACTCCGTTGCCTGGTCGCACCACTTCACGAACTCGTCGAACGAGTCCTGCACCGGTCCCGCCTGCCGTGACAGGAAGTTCTGAGCACCTTGGGTGCTGTGGTCCAGCACGCTCTCCAGCACAGCCGCGCGAACCCGAGTCGGATAGGTCTCGGCGTACTGCGCGCCAAGTACCGTCCCGTACGACGTCCCGTGGAACGAGATCTGCTTCTCCCCAAGGGCCTTCCGAATCGCCTCCACGTCATGCACCGTCTGCCAGGTGTCGATGTGGTCGTACAGCGGGCCGGTGTGCGCGCGGCAGTCGGCGGCGAGCTCATGGTTGTAGCGGACGGTCGCGTCGAAGTCGGCCTGGCTCTTCATCAGCGGTGACGGCTGCTCGGCCAGTAGTGCGGCCGAGCACAGCACCGGGTTGCTGCGGGCGATCCCACGTGGGTCGAAGCTGACGATGTCGAAGCGATCCTGCAGGTCCGGGCTGAATCGGCTGATGCCGGTCTTGATCCGTTGGACTCCCGAGTCGCCGGGACCGCCAGGGCCGAAGATCAGGACTCCGACGCGTTCGCTCGGGACTTTCGCCGTACGCCGGGCGATGGCGAGGCCGAAGGTCGGTCCGGTGGGTTTGCGCCAGTCGATCGGAAGCTGCAGGGTCGCGCACTGCGAGCCCTTCACCACCTCCGGTTTGTCGTTGCCTTCGGGTGCGCAGTCGGACCACTGCACTCCCGTCGGCTTCGGTGTGGCGGCCGAGGCCGGCAGCGTCGCGACGCCGGCCGCCGTCAGGCCCAGGACCACACCCCACGCGGTGGTCCTGAGCAGTCTGTTCGATCTCATCCGGGAACTCTCCTCACGCTCGAGAAACTCCTTCGATCGTTCGGCAATCGCTTGCTCACCCACATCGGGGACGCCCCCTCGGCCAACCCCGGACACTGTTTGGGGGCCTTGCTAGGGTCGGTCGTCTGATGACTACCAAGCCTGCGGTGTGGTTCCGGACGGTGGCGATCGCCGAGGCGATCTCGTGGACCGGATTGCTGATCGGAATGCTGTTCAAGTACGTGCTGTCCGACAACGAGCTCGGGGTGAAGATCTTCGGCCCGATCCACGGCGGCATCTTCATCGCCTACGTGCTCACGGTCCTGCTCGTCCGTGGCCCGCTGAAGTGGTCCTGGCCGGTCACACTGGCCGCACTCGCGGCCAGCATTCCCCCACTGTTCACCTGGTTCTACGAGGTCTGGCTGGTCCGGACCGGCCGGATTGACGTTGGGCGGGCGTCCGCCGTACCGTCCGAGGCGTCAGTCAACTCAACAGCCGCATGAACCCGTGCGGGAGAGACCTGAGTACGACTCAGGCGCCGTAGGAGCAACTCTCCCCAAGAATCTCTCAGGCACCTTCACCGCACGGGCGAGGCATCTCTGGAGGACGACGGGTCCAACAGAGCGGGGAGGACACCAAACGGTCAACGGCGACCGGAAGGAACCTCCACACGATGGCGATCAGCGTCTTCGATCTGTTCAGTATCGGGATCGGCCCGTCGAGCTCCCACACCGTGGGACCGATGCGCGCCGCCCGCACCTTCGCACTCGGTCTCGCCGACGCGGGTCTGTTGCCCGCGACGACGAAGGTCGAGGCCCAGCTCTTCGGCTCGCTCGGCGCGACCGGGCACGGGCACGGTAGTAACAAGGCGGTGATCCTCGGCCTCGAGGGCTCGGACCCGGAGACCGTCGTCACGCATGCGGTCGACGCGCGGGTCGAGACGATCCGGGAGCGCGGCCGGCTGCTGCTCGCCGGTACGCACGAGATCGCGTACGACGAGAACACCGACCTGATCATGCACCGGCGCAAGACGCTGCCGTACCACCCGAACGGGATGACGTTCGTGGCTCGCGGCGCGGATGGCGTCGTACTGCGGGAACGCACGTACTACTCGGTCGGTGGTGGATTCGTTGTCGACGAGAACGCGGCAGCGGGGGACCGGATCGTGCCGGACACGACTCCGCTGAAGTATCCGTTCACCACCGGCGCGGAGTTGCTCGACCGGTGCCGGGAGTCGCAGCTGTCGATCAGCGAGGTGATGCTCGCGAACGAGCTCGCCTGGCGGACCGAGGACGAGATCCGCGCCGGTCTGCTGCACATCTGGCAGGTGATGCAGGACTGCGTGCGTGAGGGCTGCGAGACCGAGGGCATCCTGCCGGGCGGTCTCAAGGTGCCGCGGCGGGCGCATGCGCTGCACACCAAGCTCACCCACGATCCCTGGTCGGTCGATCCGCTCAAGGTGATGGACTGGGTCAACCTGTTCGCCCTGGCGGTCAACGAGCAGAACGCGTCCGGTGGGCGGATCGTGACGGCTCCGACGAATGGTGCCGCGGGCATCATTCCCGCCGTACTGCACTATTACCGTCGATTCGTGCCCGGGGCAACCGATGACGGTGTGGTCCGGTTCTTGCTGACGGCGGGGGCGATCGGCGTTCTGTACAAGGAGAATGCGTCGATCTCCGGGGCCGAGGTCGGCTGTCAGGGTGAGGTCGGGTCGGCCTGCTCGATGGCGGCCGCGGGACTGTGCGAGGTGCTCGGTGGTACGCCGCTACAGGTCGAGAACGCGGCCGAGATCGCGATGGAACACAACCTCGGCCTGACCTGCGACCCGGTCGGCGGGCTGGTACAGATCCCGTGCATCGAGCGGAACGCGATGGCGTCGGTGAAGGCGATCAACGCGTCCCGGATGGCGATGCACGGCGACGGCGTCCACGTGGTCACGCTCGACAAGGTGATCAAGACGATGCGCGAAACCGGTGCGGACATGAAGATCAAGTACAAGGAGACCTCACGCGGCGGCCTGGCCGTCAACGTGATCGAATGCTGACCTGGCTGGTGGGCCGGATGCCTAGGTAACGGCGGTACCAGGCTGTTTCGTTGGGTGCGCGGGATACTGGGGGTGTGAACGAGCTCGGTCGAACCTTGCACGCGTGGCGTGACCGGATCACGCCCGAGGAAGCCGGTCTCCCGCAGGGTGGACGGCGTCGCGCGCCCGGTCTGCGGCGTGAGGAACTGGCGATGCTGGCCGGGCTGTCGGTCGACTACATCATTCGCCTCGAGCAGGGGCGGTCGGAATCTCCGTCGGTGCAGGTGCTGACCGCGCTGGCGCGGGCGCTCCGGTTGTCCGATGCCGAGCGCAACCATCTGTTCGTCGTCGCGGGTCAGGTGCCACCGTCGCCGGGCCGGATCTCCGGACACATTCCGCCGAGCGTGCAGCGGATCGTGGACCAACTCTCCGGTACGCCGCTAGGTGTGTACGACGCCTCCTGGACACTGATCGCGTGGAACGCTCTCGGCGCCGCGCTGCTCGGAGACCCATCGGCGTGGACAGGGCGGACGCGCAACATCATCTGGCGGCACTTCACCGGGATGTTCCACGACCGGATCGTGCAGACACCTGACCAGCAGCGGAGCTTCCTGATCGCGACCGTGACGGATCTGCGTGCCTCTGTCGCGCGCTACCCGAACGACAAGGACCTCGCGGCGTTCATCGATGACCTTCGCGACTGCTCCGAAGAGTTCGCAGCCCTCTGGGATCAGCCCGTCCTAGGCTTCCACCGCTCCGAACACAAAATCGTCAACCACCCCGAGCTCGGCCCCATCCCCGTCGACTGCGACGTCCTCACCGTCCCAGGCTCCGACCTACGCATAGTCATCTACACCGCCGCCCCCACCTCCGAAGCCGCCGAAAAACTCCGCCTCCTATCAGTAATCGGCCTACAAACAGTCCCCTGACAAGTCGACTTTCGAGAGTACCGGCGATGTGCTGCCGCACTCCGACGTTGCCTCAGCGGGTGTGGAGGATTGTGGTGGTTATCAGGGTGGGGGCGTCGTTCATGGGGACGTGGCCGCAGTTGAGGAGGGGGATGTAGCGGGCGGTGGGGAGTTGGAGGTGGGCTCTCGCGGCCTGGCGGGGGAGTAGGACTCGGTCGTGGGTGCCCCAGGCGATGGTGACGGGGATGTCGGGGACGTCGCCGTCGAAGGTGATGCCGGTGCGGGCGTGGGCGGCTACGCGGTCGAAGGCGGGGGCGTCGCGTAGGGCTCGGGTCTCGGCCACCACGGCGTCCGGGTCGCGGAGGGCGGGGCGGTGATAGATCGCCCCGGTCAGTACGCGTCGACCGGCCGGCGTGCGGGACAGACGTCGTACGACGGACTCCGGCGTACGGCGGGCCGCTTGCCGGAGCCTGGTCAGGAGGCCGATGGCCCAGGCGTTCTCGCGTGGGGTCCAGAAGCCGGCGGGTGCGAGGGCGGTGACCGATCGGGCCAGACCGAGCTGGCCGAGGCGCAGCGCGACCATGCCGCCCATCGAGTTCCCGGCGACGTGCGGCCGGTCGAGGTCGAGCGCCGTACAGAAAGCCTCGACCACCCGCGCGAGACTGTCGAACTCGTCGGGCACTCCGTCCGGTAGGTCGGGAGACTCACCGAATCCGGGGAAGTCGAGCGCGATCACATCGCGCTGTTCGGCGAGCAGCTCGAGCACCGGGTCGAACGCCTGCCGGTGGTGACCGATGCCGTGCAGCAGGAGCAGCGGCTCGCCCGCGCCTTTGCGGTCGTAGGCGATCTCCACCCCCGGCACGCCGGCCACGGTCACCGTTGCTCTCATGACCTCATCGTGACCGCGGTACGCCGTTCTGTCATCGTGACATGCCTCATGTCACATAACCTCAATACGCCTCGACCTCGGAGGTTTTGGCGTTGCCGTCGATGGTCGGCTCGAGGTTCACCTGCCATCCCTCGTTGGCGCCGAAGGTCTGCGCGAACTTCTGGAACGAGCAGTCCGCACCGAACTGGCGGCGCTCCGAACTCCACTCCGCGCCGCTCTTGTAATAGATGTGATACGTCCCGCCGATCCGCGTGATGATGGCGGTCTTGGACGCCTGGATGTACATCATCACGTGCGGCTGCCCGGGTGGCTGACCGGCAGTGACGATCGAGACCGCGACGTCCTTCGCCGTACCGTTGGTGACCTTCAGCTTGCCCGTGCCGGCGGTGCCGGTGCGGACCAGGACCTTGCCGTTCACGGGACGGTCGGGCTTCGGCGCCGGGCCCGGGTCGGGCAGGGTCTTGCCGAAGGTCAGCTGCAGCCGCTGCAACGGCAGGATCGCGCCGTTGAGGTCCGCGCGCAGCTTCCGCTGGACCTTTTGCGACGTGTAGGCGACCCCACCACACCGCGCGTCCAACTCGGTCTGATCGGTGTCCGACAGCGACTCGGCCGCTACCGCGAGCTGATTCTGGATCACCTCGTGGGCAGAACTCAGCCGCGAACTCACCGTGACCCCGGCCAACTCCGAAGACGCCATCGTCAACGCGTCGGCGAGCGTCTTCATCGCCTCGGTCAGGCCCTCGGCCGTCCGGACCCGGGTCAGCGTGCGCAACGGAACCGCGAGGCCGGTCTCGATCTTCGTCAACTCGGCCTGGTACGCCGCCGACCCGAGCGGATCCGTCGGCGCGGGTGAGACCGGTACGGACGTGGTCGTCGTACCGCTCGTCGAAGGCGAGGACGCGACCGGGGTCTGTTCCGGCGCGTTACTACAGCCGGCCACCCAAGCCAGCATCCCCACCCCTGCGCAGAGCGCAGCGCAGCGCTTCATGTCCAACCCCCCAGGTCGCCCCACACGCCCCGTGCCGCACAGGGTATGCGGACACCCACCCTCGACGCGACTTGTGCCTAATCCCTTGCCGAGGGTCTAACGAACGGGAACGCGAGCGTTGCGCGGATGTTCTGTCCGGTGAGCATCATCAGGACCCGGTCGACGCCGATACCCAGACCACCGGTCGGTGGCATCGCGTACTCCAGGGCACTCAGGAAGTCCTCGTCCAGCGACATCGCCTCGGGGTCTCCGGCCGCGGCCTTGAGCGACTGCTCGGTGAGGCGGCGGCGTTGCTCGACCGGGTCGACCAGCTCGGAGTACGCCGTACCGATCTCGGCGCCGAAGGCAACCAGGTCCCAGCGTTCGGCCAGGCGTGGGTTGGTTCGGTGCGTCCGGGTCAGCGGTGACGTCTCGAGCGGGAAGTCGGTGTAGAAGGTCGGCAGCGTGGTTGTCGGCTCGACGAGCTCGTCGTACAGCTCGAGGACGAGCTCACCGGCCGACATCTCGAACGTCGTGTGGACGCGGTGTTCCGCGCAGAGCTCGCGAAGGCGCTCGGCCGGAGTATCGGAGTCGATGTCCACTCCCGCGGCCCGGCCGACCGCGTCGTGGACCGTGATGACGGGCCAGTCGCCGGAGATGTCGAGATCACCCTCCGCGCGGCGGACGATCGGCTTGCCGTGCACAGCGGTCGCGGCCTCGATCAGCAGCTCACGGGTGAGCTCGCGCATGACGTGGTAGTCGGCGTACGGCTGGTAGGCCTCGACCGAGGTGAACTCCGGGTTGTGGGTCGCGTCGGCACCCTCGTTGCGGAAGTTCCGGTTCAGCTCGAAGATCTTGCCCATCCCGCCGACGCTGAGCCGCTTGAGGAACAGCTCGGGCGCGATCCGCAGGAACAGCTCGGTGTCGTAGGCATTGATGTGGGTGATGAACGGTCGCGCGTTCGCGCCGCCGTGCACGACCTGCAGCATCGGCGTTTCCACCTCGATGAACCCGCGCGACTCGAAACCGTTGCGCATGGCCCGCACCGCCGCACTGCGGTGCTGCATCATCCGCAGGGAGTCCGGATTCATCACCAGGTCGATGTGGCGCTGGCGGACCCGTGCCTCGGGATCGGTGAAGCCCTTACGCTTGTCCGGCAAGGGATGCAGGCACTTGGCCGCCATCACCCAGGCTGTTACCGCGATCGACAACTCGCCGCGGCGGCTCGTCACGACCTCGCCGGTGACGCTGACGTGGTCGCCGATGTCGACCAGCCGCCGCCACTGGTCCAACGGGACCTCGCCGCAGGCCTCGGACGTCAGCATCACCTGCAGCTGGGCCAGTCCGTCCTGCAGCGACGCGAACGCCAGGCCGCCGTGGTTCCGCATCCGCATCACCCGGCCGGTCACGGACACCACCTGGCCCGTGTGGTGGTCGGGCGGCAGGTTCTGATGCAGCTCGCGGATCCGCTCCAGCGTCTCCGTGCGTGGCACGCTGACCGGGTACGGATCGATGCCGGCCGCAACGAGCTCGGCGAGCTTGGTCCGGCGGATCTGCTCCTGCTCGGTCAGCTTGCGCTCGGGCATTGCCGGCCGCAGCAGTTCGTGCTCCTGCTCCCGCACGGAACTGGCGAACGCGCCGCCGTCCGCGACCGTGATCGCGTGCCGCTCTGCCGTCTGCGCGCTGTCGACGCGCGTCCACGGACGCGGCGCCGGCAGGAATCCCTCCGCAGTCCCGGCTGCTAGCAGCACCTGCGCCAGCGACGCACCGCGCGAGTAGCAGATCAGCCGTGGTGACCAGCGGGGCAAGTACTTCTCGTTGGACTGGTAGAGGCTCTCCAGCTGCCAGAACCGCGAGGCCGCGGTCAGCAGCGCGTTGGTGAGCCGCAGCACCGGACCCGCGCCGACCCGCTCGGCGTCGCTGAAGATCTCTCGGAACATGGCGAAGTTCAGCGAGATCCGATGCACCCCGAGATCGCCGCAGGCATCCACCAGCGACGTGACCATGAACTCCATCAGCCCGTTCACGGAGTCCGGATCGCGCCGCATCAGATCCAGCGAGACGCCCCGGACACCCCACGGCACGAACGACAAGAGTCCGCGGACGACGCCGTCCGCGTCGCGCGCGATCACCATCACGCAGCGTGCGTCGGCCGGATCGCCCAGTCGTCCGAGCGCCATCGAGAACCCACGCTCGGTCCGCGCGCCACGCCACTTCTCCGCGAGGTGCACGTACTCGGCCAGCACATCCGGTGACAGGTCGCCGTGCCGGACAACTTCCGCGTGGTACCCAGCCCGCTGGACCCGCGTGACCGCCTGCCGGACCGGCCGCATCGTGCGGCCGTCCAGGGTGAAGTCGGCGACATCGATGATTGCCTCGTCGCCCATCGCCAGCGCGCGCAGGCCGGCTTCGACGTACGCCTCGGCTGCTTCCTCGCTCGCGGACACAACAGCGGGCGACCAGCCGTACGTGCGTGCTTCGGCCAGCCAGCGCTGGATCGCGGCCGGCCAGGCGGCTGGATCACCGAGTGGATCGCCACTGGCCAGGCTGACGCCGTTGACCACCCGATACGCGATCGCGGCCTCGTTGCCCGGGGCGAAGACCACCGCCTTGTCCCGGCGGGTGGCGAAGTACCCGAGCGAATCCCGCTCGCCGTGCAGCAGGAGCAGCCGCCGCACCTCGAGCTCCTCGGGTTGGGTCAGGTACCGCACGCGACGGACCGAGCGGAGGAAGATCCAGAACGCGACCACCAGCGAAGCGGCCGAGATCCCGCCGACCGTCAGGCCGATCCAGCCGTGACCCTCGTGGCCGCCCATCTTGTTGCGGGACTGGCCGAGCGCGGCGATGATCGCCCAGCCGATCTTCTGCCGCTGACCGTTCAGCGTCCGCGGGAAGATCTGGGTCAGGGTGACGCTGACCGCGATCGAGACCAGCAGGCCGAAGACCATCGATCCGACCGCGAGCCGCCGGGTCCCGGGAGCCAGCCGGGCCGGGAACGCGCCACGGATCTTCCACAGCAGCACGATGATCGCGCTCACGACGACCACCTGGACGATGCCCCACTCCAGGTCCTGCACCGTGGCCGGACCGAAGTCGCTGAGCAGCTCGGCGTCGTGCGGATTGGCCAGCCGGACCGTGGTGAACGCGACGGCGGCGGTCTGCGCGAACAACCAGAGCGCCTCGAAGACCCAGAGCACCCAGAGCAGCGCCGCCCGCTTCCCGCGGAGCAGTGCGCTACCGACGACGGCCAGGTAGACCGCCGAGAAGAACGTGTGCCCGGCCGGGATGCCGAAGAAGTCGAACGCCTGGTCCACGCGCTTGACGTAGGCCGGCGCGAAAACGTGCAACGGAATCGCAATGAACGACCACACCGAGGCGAGCACGACAACCCTGCCCACCCACACCGCGGCACGCTGCTGCCACGCGGGAATCACTTCCTGTTCCGACCGCACCAAGCGATCATCCCATCTGTTCGCTGAGAGAACGGTCGACCTAGGTCTACCCCGACGGTATAGCTGACGCCACAGTCAAGCCGGTGGTTGCTGTGCCAGCCTGGTGAGCGTGACCGTCACCGCCGTGCGCACAGTGCCGTATCGCCCGCTGCGCAACCTGATGATCGCCGCCGGCGTGCTCTACTGCAGTCTGATCCTGGAGCTGGCCGCAGGCTTTCCGCTGGACATCCATCGGTCGTTCCTGAGCGAGCTCGGTGCTCAGGATCAGGCGACCGGACCTTATGCGCAGGCGATGGACTTCAGTACGGGCGTGCTGCTGCTGGTCGCGGCGATCCTCGCCCGGGCCGCGGCGCGGCTGCATCGCGATGTGACCGGATTGCTGATCAGCTCGGCGATTTTCGGCGCGGGGACGATGTTCGACGCGATCTCGCCGATGGATTGTGCGCCCTCGGTGAGCGCGGCCTGCCGGGCCGCCGAGGGGAGCGGTCAAGCCGGCGCCGACCTGGTGCTGCACGAGGTGACGTCCACCCTCGCCGGTCTCGGCAGTATCGCGATGGGCGTCTTCGCGCTGCTTGTCCTGCGCCGCCTGGGCTGGGGTGGTGCCTGGGGCCGGGTGGTCGGCGTACTGGCCGGGGCGGTCGTGGTGACGCAGACCTGGCTCGGGGCCCAGACCGGGCTCGAGGTGCTCACCGGTGACGACCTGCACGCTCCCGGCCTCCTGCAGCGCGTATCCGTCCTGATCTTTTGCGTCTTTCTGGCGACATTGCTGCCTGGTCTGAGGCAAGCTCTTTCTCGATGACGATGATCTGGATCGTGTTGCCCGGCCTGGCCGAGACCCCGGAGGAGTTCGCCCGGGTCGTCGAGCTCCTGCCGGACGAGGACCTCCGCGTCATCGATCCGTGGCGTACGCCGATCACCTCCGACGTCGACGAGTTGCGTACGGCGGCCGGCGTACCGACCGGTGCGGAGATCGGTCTGATCGGTCACTCGATCGGCGGGCTGGCGGCGATGCGGTGGGCGCTGTCCCGGCCACTCGAGGTGACCAGGCTCGTGCTGGTCGACACCAGCCTGACCTCCGAGACCGGGGTGCGGTGGCTCTATCCCGGCACGCGCGGTGATCGGGCGGCTCGGTCGTTCCTGGGGTTCCTGGGGCGGATCGGCGTACCGCAGCTGCTTGGTCCGACGTTGCGGCGGCTGATCGTGCGGATCGGCAGCGTCTCGAACCGAGACCTGCTGTCGAAGGCAACCGCGAAGAGCCGGTACGGCGCTGCGACGTCGTGGGTGCTGTTCTGGGACGAGCTGGCGAGCAGCTGGGAGGTGGCCGCCGAGGTCGCCAAGCTGGTCGCCGCGCCGGTCGGCTCGGTCGCACCGACCGTCCTCCTGGTCGCGACCGGTGGAAGCTCACGACCCACCGCCCGCAGTTGGCTCGCCGGCCAACGCCGCCTCGCCGAGATCTTCCGGGGCGTGGTCGAGGTCCTCCCGGACTCGGCCCACCTGGTCCAACTGGACCGCCCCGACGCCATCGCCGCCGCCGTCCGGCAGCAAACGGCCTAGGTAGTGCTGGTTAGCGCGGGGGTGGGGAGCTTGCGCTGCCAGACCTCGTCGAGGGCCATCCGCATGGCTCCGGTGACTACGGCGTCTTCAGCCAGGGCGGACAGCTCCAGCTTGGGGTGGTTGAGAGTCAGGAGCCGTAGCTGGTCGGCGATGGCGTCGAGGAGGACCGCACCGGCCCGGGCGACACCGCCGCCGATGACCACGGCGGTCGGGTCCAGCACCAGTACGGCGGGGGCCAGGGCGCGGGCGAAGTCCCGGGCGACGCGCTGCACGACCGCCTGAGCCACCGGGTCGCGCTCTGCGGCTGCGGCGAAGACATCGGCCGTGTCGAGCTGGTCACCGCCCAGCTCGGCCAGACGGGACCCGGGGTTGTCCAGTGCGGCCTGGCGGCCGAGGGCGGCGATCGCCTCGGAGCCGACCGCCCGCTCGAGCGGGCCGCGGCTGTCCTCGGGGTTGATCACGTCGTCGGGCGCAGTGGCGATGAAGCCGATCTCACCGGCCGCACCGGTGCCGCGGTGGAGTCGACCGTCGATCACGATGCCCGCACCGAGCCGCTCACCCCACTGGACGGCCAGCAACGTGCCGGTGCCGCCGCGAGCGGCTGCGATCGCCAGTGCGGCCAGGTTGGCGTCGTTGTCGAGCATGACCGGGCAGTCCAGCAGTCCGCGGACGTGCTTGATCAGGTCGATCGCGGACCAGCCTGGGACACTTGGAACCAGCTGGACGCGGCCGGTGTGCTCGTCCACGATGCCGGGACTGGCCGCGACCGCGGCGGCGATGTCCTCGACCGGAACCTCGGCCTCCGCGAGCGCCTCGGTGATCACCTCGCCGATGACCCCGAGCAGCTCCTGGGCGGTCCAGCCCGGCCCAGAACGTCGTACCAGCGAGAGCTTGCGACCGGCCAGGTCGGAGACGCCGACGGTCACGCGGTGCGGGCCGACATCCAGCCCGAGCACCGGCGCCGCGCGGCCGCGGAGCGACACGCGGATGGCCGGGCGACCGAGTGAACGGTCGGCCGAGTCCGGGCCGTGCTGCTGCAGCCAGCCGGCGTCGAGTAGCTCGTCGACGGCCTGCGCCACAGTCGGCCGGGCCAGTCCGGTCCGTTCGACCAGCTCGGCGACGCGGAGTGGTGCGGGCGCGGAGCGGCGCACCGCGTCCAGGACCGCGGCGACGTTGATCCGCCGCAGCATCGTCGTTCCGCCGCCGCCGACCGTTCCCTTGCTCATGTCCGACCCCTTGCTTGCCACTCGCACAGTATAGATAGCGAGCGTTCGTAAATTACCTTGCCGACTCGTGCCGTGTTGCTCGGCGGGCGGACGCCGATGTGTGAGTCGACAACTATCACCCTCCGGTCACCCGGTGTTCCAGCACACGCACCAGTGCCGGAATCGGTCCACCCGAACTCGGTCTCAGCCCTGGAGAACGGTCCGGGCGAAACTGCTCAGTGCCTCCCGATCCGGTTGCTGGGTCTTGGTCATCAGGCTGGCCACGTGCTTCTCCACGGTCCGTGGCGAGATGTGCAGACGGGACGCGATCGACTTGTTGCCGATCCGGTCCACCAGCAGCCGGCAGACCTCGTACTCGCGCGTGGTGATGCCGAGCTGACGAAGGTACGCCGGGACCAGCTCACTCCCGATCCGCCGCTGCGACACGGTCGCCCCCAGCTGGCGGAGCAGACTACGGCACGCGCTGGCGACGGCCTGGATGTCGGAATTGTGGAAATAGTCCTCGGCCTGTCGCAACCAGGTCACCGGCTCGCCCCACCCGTCCGCGTGGGCCGGCTCGGCCACCATCCGCAGCCCGAGGTGACCGGCCAGCGGATAGAGCGACGCGGTCTCCACCGCCTCCGCGACCTTGGCGTTGGCCGCTTCCACCTCTCCGTCGCGTCCTAGCAGTACGGCGTGAGCCAGCTGGACGAACTGCTTGTTCCACCGCATCCCGCTCGCGGCCGTTGCGGTGATCGCCTCGAAGTGCGCCCAGCTGTTCCGTCCGGACAGCACGCCGAGTAGCAGGCTCAGTCCGTTCTTGCCCGACGTATGCAGGGTTGTCGGGTTCTGAGCGTCGTACGCAAGAGCCTGGGCGAGCTCGGAGTCGGCGAGCTCGCGGTTCTCCTCCAGGAGCGCGCAGAAGGTGCGGGCGAGGCCGTAGGAGTACGGCAGCTCGTACGAGCCGTGTTCACCGCCCCAGCTGGCGACTTCGGCGAGTGTCTCCTCCATCGTGGCGCGTCGCCCTCGGTGTGCCTCGAGGATCGCCTTGGTGGACAGGAAGTACGTCGCCGACCGGCCCATCCGCATCCGTCGGGTGACCTGCAGGTACTCGTCGATGATCGTTGCGGCCTTGTCGTACTCGCTGCGCATGATCGCCTGCTGGCCGAGCACGCCATCGATATCGCAGACCAGCGGGATCGCGCCGATCCGCAACGCCTGCTGCCTGGCCCGTTCGAGCTCGACGATGCTTCCGGTGGCCAGGCAGATCGTGCCGGCCTGGAAGATGTGCGAACACACCCGCTGGAACGTCATCCCGTGCGCCTCGGCCACCTTCCGGGCCCGGTTGAAGTAGTCGATCGACTGGTCGAGATCGTGCTCGCGGGCCAGAATCCCCAGCAATTGCAGGGCCTCGCACGCCACGTCGGGCAGGTCGGCGCGTTCGGCCGCGGCGGCCGCGCGCAGGGCCAGTTCGGTCGCGACCTTCAGCCGGCCGGGATTCGTCCGGGCCAGCTCGAGGTTCGCCGCGACCGCGTCCACCGGCGCGAGGTCGGCGTCCTCCGCGTCGCTGCCGAGCAGGCTCCGCGCGGTCGCGACATGCGTCAGCGCCGCTGACCAGCGGCCGGCCATCTGTTCGGCGTTCGCGAGCTGGACGTGCAGAGCGGCGACCTTGCGGCTGTCGAGGTTGTGGTCGGCCATCTCCTCGACCGTTGCCGCGTGTACGGCGATGTCGTCGACCTGACCGGTCGCGCTGAGGGCCAGCAGCAACGAGCCGAGCACCTCGGCGCGATAGCCGATGTCGGGATCGCGAGCGAGCAGGCCATGGGCACGCTCGAGCAGGTTGGCCGCGGAACCGGTCGAGCCGTCGTCGAACGAGCGCCGACCGGCCAGCGCGAAGAGCCGCCCGGCCCGCGAGCAGTCCCCACCGGTCTCCGCGAGCTCGGCCACCATCTGGCACCACTCGCCCGGCAGGCCCGGATGCAGTTCTTCCACCGCGTCCGCGCAGCGTCGGGCCAGCGTCGCACGCTCGGTCGGCGTCAGCCCGGCCAGCAGGGCGTCCGCAGTCAACGGATGCCGGAACGCGTACCAGTCCGGCACCGGCTCGTCCGGTCCTACCAACTGGGCGGCCAGACCGGCGCGCAGTGTTGCCAAGAGCAACCGTTCGTCGGTCCCGGTCGCTTGGCGTACGACGCTCAGCGGAAAGCGGTGACCGATCACAGCAGCGAGGACGAGCAGGTCGCGCGACTGTGGACCGAGCTGATCGGTCCGACTGCTGATGCTTCGCACCACGGCGGCCGGAACTCCGGTGTGCAGGCCTTCCACCACCTGGAAGCTGCCGTCCGGCTTCGTCAGCAGCTGGCCGGCCCGGTTCGCCTCCTGCAGCAGTTCCTCAACGATAAAAGGGATTCCGGCACTGTCCTGCCACAGTCGCTCGGCCAGTTGGGCCGGCACCCCACCGACCGGGACCTCCAGGCATCCCGCCGCGAGCTCGGCCACCTCGTCGCGCTCAAGGGGTTGCAATTCGATCAGCGCGGCAGACCCACGCTGTGCCGACAGTCGGGCCAACTCGTAAGCAGCGCACGTTTCCGCACGCAGAGTCGCGACCAGGGCGATCGGCTGTTCGTCGAGGTTGTCGAGCAGGTACTCGACGACGGCCAGCGTCTCCGGATCGCAGCCGTGCAGGTCTTCCAGCACCAGCAGGCAACCACGATCGCGGCCGACCAGGGCGAGCAGCCGGAGCACGGCCTCGCCGAGCACCACGGGCGATGCCACCGCCTCGTGCGCCGTACCGTCGTCCCACTCCGGAACGAGCCGGCCGAGCACCTGCCGGTAGGGCCCGAGGCCTTCGGGCGCGGGCATCTCGCCGCGCCGGATCAGCGACAGCAACGCCTCGGTGAACGGCCGGAACGCGACCATCGTGCCGATCGCGCCGACGCGGCCGCGCAGCGTCGCCATCGCGCCGTCGAGCGCCTGCGTGGTCGCGACCGCGGCCAGCCGGCTCTTGCCGATCCCGGGCTCACCGACCAGGAAGACCGCACCCCCGTGACCGCCTCGGGCACCGGCCAGCAGACGGTCCAGGCGGTCGATCTCCGGATCTCTGCCGACCACTCGTGGCGAACGGGTCTGCATGCTTGCCAACTCTAACGACGTATCGCCGGTATCGCAGCGGATCGGCCGGCCCGTTCCGGCGGGCCGGCCGATCCTGGCTCAAGCGCTTACTTAGTTCGGGTTGATCGTCGTCCAGGTGATGCAGCCGTCGACGACCGAGGCAAGCGCGACCGCACTCAGGCCGACGGTGCCGACCAGGGCGAGCGCGCGAGCACCGACCTTGGTGCGCTTCGGGAGGATGATCGGGCCGAGCGGGTCAGTCGCTTCGGTCGTGGTGGGCTGGTTCTCGGGGTCCTGCTGGGTGTCGTGCTGGGCGGTCATGCTTCTCCCCTGTCACTCGGGTAGGTGTCGGCGTACTGGTGGGCGCCTCGACCCTGCGGTTGGTTCGAGCAGCAGCACGGACGGAACCCGTTCGGGGAATGCCAGTCGGAGCATGCCGTAGCCAATTCCCGCCAGACCGGTCAGCAGACCTGGAGATGGAACCGCTCGCGGCGTCCCGCACTGGGGGCCGTACTGCTGTATCGCAGCGAGCACCAGGCCGGCACGGCGTCGCCGTACCCCCTCTACGGCCGGGTGATCGCGTTCGGCCAGCCACACCAGTGGCTCGACCGCGCCGAGCTCGCCATGACACAGGCTCATGTCTGCGAGCACCGGACGTTCTGAGGCGGACTTCAGATAGGCATCGAGGTCCGCGGGTACTCCCGCGGCCAGCCGGGCCAGTGCGGTACCGGCGTCGCCCGAGCACCAGCCATGGCCGCCGGGATGATCCGACCGATCCAGATCGGTCGCCGTGCGCGCGGCATTCAGGTACCTGTCGCCAGGTACGCCGTACTGGCCGAGAGCCCATGCAATGCCTTGATAACCGCGGGCGAAGCCGTAGTGCTGCGCGTCACGACCATGACGTACGCCGAGCTCCACGGCGTGCACGAGTTCGTCGGCGTACCGCTTGGCCAACCTCGTCGCCGCCGAGAGACCCTCGATCGCGCTGACGGCGGTGAGTCCGCCGGCCGCGCCCTCTGCGTACGTCGGGAACTCGGAGTGCTCGGGTTTGAGCTGCTCGCTGAGTTCCAGCGACGCCGCGAGCCAGTTGGTCAGCTCGGAGTCGCCAAGAAGCGTGCAGAGGCGATTGAGGCCGTAGCTGATGCCACCGAGTCCGTGGAAGCCCGGGCCAACCAGTTGTGCGGACTCCAGGTCTCCGGCGAGAGCGTCGAGCAGTTGGGGGACCGGCCGGATCGCATCACGGGCCAGCTCGCAGTACTTCTGGGCTCCGGTCAGCTCCCCGACCTGCGCGAGGAAGAGCGCCGTACCGGTGTAGCCGCTTGAAAGGCCTGCACCCATGGCCCGGACGGCCCAGTGGTGGTCGTCGAGCAGTTCGAGTCCGAGCCAGTTGGCCGCACCGCCGCGTTCGCTGATCACCTGCGCGACGATCTCGTCCGCGATGTCGGTGGCCGCGGCGAGCATGCGCTCAGGGTCCGCCTCGGTGACGCCGAGCCCTGGCCGGGTGGCCTTGGTGGCGTGCGCGATCGGCTCCGGCCGGGTGGCCAGCGATGCCGAGATCACCCACTTCTGCCGGTGCTCGTCGATGTCGTCGAGACGCGCGATCTTCGCTTCCACCGCGGCCAGACCTTCGGTGACCAGGACGTTGGCGACGCGGGTGCCGTCGGAGGCCCAGACGTCCCGGCTGTCTGGGCGAGCGGTGAAGAGCGGTACGTCCCCGGCCCACAGGTCCGCCAGCTCGTACGGCACGATCTGGTGCAGCGACGCGTCGGCGTCCCACAACAGGTCCAGCAACTGACTGCGCCCGGCTGCGTCCCGCAATGCGTCCGGATGGGTCGACTCATCGAGCAGGCCGGTGTAGAGATTGGTGCTCCTCGGGACGAACCTGATCTCGTCCGCGGCGCAGCGGGCGAGCATGCCGTCCGCTCCGGTCAGGTCGTCGCGGTGCCGGGCAATCGCCTCATACGCGGCCCGGAACCCTGTGAGCACAGCGATCTCGTGATCTCGCGGCTCGATCACACCACCGTCGAGCACGGGTCGGTTGCTGGCACTGTGCGTCCGGCCGGGACGCCTGATCAGGTGCATCGAGTCCAAGCCGGCGTCGGCCCAGTCGACCATGCTCGTTGGCGCCGTCTCATCCGCGTCCCCACCGAGACCGGACATGTCCGCCACCCCGTGCTCGCCACTCACGAGGAGCGGAAGGAGTGCAGTGCGGTAGACCGAGCCGAGAAGCGCGCGGTACGCCGGATCACGGCTCAGCAAGAGCAGGGGGGTGTGGCTGGGATGAAAGAGCGTCTCGACATCCACGAGCACCGGCTGATCACCAGCGGCGATCAGGTTCTCGTAGTGCATGTCCGTGCCGTCGAGCACGTACAGAAGCGCCAGTAGAGCGCCCTGCCGGTGGTAGAACCGCCGTACTCCGGCCAGGTCCTGACAAGGCTCGTGTACGACGTACTCCAGCCAGCCATAGCCGTCGCGGGGGATCAGCTCGACCGTCCGGATGTCCAGACCGGTCTTGTCGTTCAGCCAGTCGACCAGCTCGTTGAAATGCCCGTGCAGGTCGAGCGGCCGGGGCTTGTAGACCAGCCGCCGCCCGTCCGCGAAGGTGAGGATCGCCGTGCATCGCCCGCCCCGGTGGGGATCGCCCCCGGGTTCGATCGCGGTAACAGCGCCGGGATCCCGGCCGTCCAGCAGTCCGGTGACCAATGACTCACGGTCCTCGGCGAGTCGTGCCAGCAGCTCGAGGTGACCCTCGACGCCCTGCCGGCACGACTCGCCCAGGACCCGGGCCAGCACCGGATATGCGGCCAGGAACTCCGCCAGCTCGCTCCCTCCGACGAGCCGGTGGGTGAAGTCCAGAAAACGCTCGGCCGGGGTGTCACCGGCCAGCTCGCCGCGGTCGCGCGCGCGGGCAAGCTCCAGCACCAGCGTCCGCGACGCCAGCTTCACCAGCCGCAGGCCGAGCCTGTGCAGGAACTGCTCGGCCAGTACGCCGGTGTGCCCGGCCGCGGTCAGATCGCGGCGGGCGGCGGTCAGCAGGGGTTCCAGGCAGAGCATGAGCGCCTGCCGCCAGTCTGTGCCAGACCCACCCGCTGTCCCGGCTGCCCCACCTGATGTGTGGCCGTCGGTGACATCGGTCCCTGCAGGGCCTCGACTGGCGGCAGGCGCGCTCGATGGGAGGGAGGTGCTGCGCTCGACGTACTCGGCCCAGGGCGGCGCGGTCAGCGTCAGCTCGTGCGGACGCACGCCCGGCGACCACCAGGTGTTGCCCTGGTCGGTGCGGGCCGGGCCCGTGGTCGCGGAGTTGAGCACGCGCACAGGCTGCCATCGGCGATGGGGTCCGGACATGGGTAAGCGACCCCCATATTTGCGTGAAAGCCGCTTCGCAGCGGGGCATGGTGTCCGGCGGTGCATGCCGTGGGGTGACGACTGGGGGTTGAGCACCCCGCGGCAGCAACGCGTCGGCCGAACGTCCTTTGGTGGAAGGCCGTCGGGTCAGGGTGGGAACGATGCCTTGGCGCGCAAGCGCCGGGCAAGTGCTTCAGACCCCCAAATTCGGGTCCCGGAACCGCCCTGCACACGTGGGTGTGCACCGGCCGGAAGTTGGGGGCCGAACACCCATGTGCGAACTCGAACGGCGCTGCGACGGTGAGCACGTGCTATCGCCTGTCACTCCCGGTTTGCCAGTCTCGGCCCACTCGGTCCTGGACGTCGTACCGCAGCTGCCCGGTCAGTCGGCTGCGGCCGCGCTCCGGGAGACCGCGGAGGTGGCACAGGCTGCCGACGACCTCGGGTACCGCCGGTTCTGGGTGGGGGAGCAACACGGCGTCCGAGGCGTCGGTAGCGCGGTGCCGGCCGTGATCGCGGCGATCCTGGCCGCCCGGACGGACCGGATCCGGCTGGGCGCCGGCGGGGTGCAGTTGACCAGCCATCAGCCGCTGGTGGTCGCAGAGCAGTTCGCGGCGCTGGCGGCGGCGTACCCGAGTCGGATCGACCTGGGCGTGGGCGTCGGGCCGCAGCACCGCATGGCGGTCAGTACGGCGGCCGCACTCGGCGGGACTGCCCGTGACGCGTTCCCGCAGCGGTTGGATGAGCTGTGTGAGTTTCTGCGGGACGGACTACCAGGGCGGGCACCGGTTGGCGACGTACGGCTCGCGCTTGCTGGGTTGCCGCCACCAGTGTTCGTGTTGGCCGATCATCCGGGTGCTGTGTCGACTGCCGCCGTACGTGGGCTGCCTGTCGTTGTGATGCACCACTCGGCGTCTGCGGTGACAGCTGCGGCTGTAGCGGCGTACCGGGAGCACTTCGAGCCGACCGGGCATGCAGTGAAGCCATACCTCGCTCTTACGGTCGGAGTCGTCGCGGCCAACTCGGAGGACGAGGCGATCGTCCGGTTCGCCGAGTACGTGCGGGTGAAGACGCGCCTCGGCTCGTCGGCACCGCGGGCGACTCCGGCAGAGCTGATGGCGCTCCTGGATGAGCCACTGACTGGACGGGAGCGTGGACGGGCCGAACGGCTCTTGGACGACCCCGGCACCGTTGTCGGCTCCAGAACGACCGTCGTGGCCGAACTCGGCGCACTGGTCGCAGACACGACCGCAGACGAGCTCGTGCTGGTCCCACTGGCCTTCGACGGCCTGATCCGGTCAGCCATCCTTCGCACCATCGCCGCCGGCCTCACCCGCACAGTCCGCACTGTCCCCAGGCACGCACCACCCCTTATAGCCACGGCCTAATGTGGGTACTGCCCTACTAGTTCGTAGTGAGAGGCAGGCGGATGTCACGGGAACGGGAAGTCGTAGAGGCATGTCCGACCGAGCTGTTCATCGGAGGTAAGTGGGTAGCGGCCAGCGGTGGCAAAACGCTGGCTGTCGAAGATCCAGCCACCGGTACGACGCTCTGTGACGTAGCTGATGCCAGTCCGGCCGACGGTGTCGCCGCACTCGACGCAGCCGCCGCCGCGCAGGCGGACTGGGCCGCCACTCCACCACGTGAGCGTGGCGAGATCCTGCGTCGTACGTATGAACTCATGACCGAGCGCGCCGACGATCTCGCCCTGCTGATGACGCTCGAGATGGGGAAGCCGGTCGCCGAGTCCAAGGGCGAGATCGCGTACGCGGCCGAGTTCTTCCGCTGGTTCGCCGAGGAGGCGGTCCGGATCGAGGGCGGCTACCAGATCGCGCCGAACGGCAAGGGCCGCTTCCTGGTGATGCGGCAGCCGGTCGGACCGTGTCTGCTGATCACGCCGTGGAACTTCCCGGCCGCAATGGGCGCCCGCAAGATCGGCCCGGCCGTCGCCGCGGGCTGCACGATGGTGATCAAGCCGGCCGCGCAGACGCCGTTGTCGATGCTCAAGCTGGCCGAGCTGATGACCGAGGCAGGGCTGCCGGCCGGTGTGCTGAACGTCGTCACCACGCAGGACGCGGGTGGCGTGATGGAGCCGCTGATCCGTGACGGCCGGGCGCGCAAGCTGTCCTTCACCGGCTCGACCGGCGTCGGCCGGAAGCTGATCGAGCAGGCTGCCGACCAGGTGCTGCGGACGAGCATGGAGTTGGGCGGGAACGCGCCGCTGCTCGTTTTCGCCGACGCTGATCTGGACAAGGCGGTCGAGGGCGCGATGCTGGCCAAGATGCGCAACGGCGGCGAGGCTTGTACGGCGGCCAACCGGATCTACGTGCAGGCACCGGTGATGGACGAGTTCGCGGCCCGGCTGACCGAGCGGATGGCCGCGCTGAAGGTCGGGCGCGGGACCGAGGACGGTGTCGACGTCGGTCCGTTGATCGACGGGAAGCAGCGGGACAAGGTACGCGAACTCGTCGACGACGCCATCGCGAACGGCGCGCGGACGCTGACGGGCGGATCGGTTGCCTCGGGCAATGGATACTTCTACCCGCCGACCGTGCTGGCCGACGTACCGCGGAACGCCCGGCTGCAGAAGGAGGAGATCTTCGGGCCGGTCGCGCCGCTGACCGCCTTCGAGACCGAGGACGAAGCGGTTGCGATGGCGAACGACACCGAGTTCGGCCTGGTCTCATACCTCTTCACCAACGACCTGTCCCGTGCGCTGCGGGTCTCCGAACGGCTCGAGAGCGGCATGATCGGACTGAACCAGGGCATCGTCTCCAACCCCGCCGCGCCGTTCGGCGGGGTGAAGCAGTCCGGCCTGGGCCGCGAAGGCGGGACGGTCGGCATCGACGAGTACCTGGAAATCAAGTACGTCGCCGTGAACCTGGACTAGCCCTTCATCAGCTGAGTGACCGTGACGAGCTCGTAGCCGTGGGTTCGCAGGCCCTTCACGATCGGAGTGATGGCTTCGTCGGTGTACGGCGCGTTGTCGCCGCCGTGCATGTGTAGTACGACGATCGAGCCGTCGCGGGCGTGGTCGAGTACCTGCTTGATGATCGGCTTGGGCGACTTCGCGAACCCGTCCGCTCCGGGGACGTCCAGCCCGACCGCAGTCACACCGGCCGATGCGAGCTCGTGCAGTGCGGTTGCGTCGTAACACCCGCCGGGGAAGCGAAACCACCTGGTCGCGTGGGAATCCAGCTGATCGAGCTCCACGACGGCACGCCGTACGTCCGTCAGCATCTCCGCGCGTGGGACTGTGCCGAGCGTGTAGCAGTGCTTCGTGAAGCCACGGTGGTCGTAGGTGTGCGTCCCCAGCTCGAACAGTGGGTCCGCGGCGAGCTGACGGGTCACGTCCGGATACTGCTCCATCCACATGCCAGTCAGGAACATCGTCGCCGGGACGTGCATTGAGCGCAGCTCATCGATCAGATGCTTGTTGTAGTAGGAGTGGACCTTTCCACTCAGCAGTCGACGGCGCATCAACGCCGTCAGGTCAGCGTCGAACGTCAACGCGACCCGACGCCTGCCGCGCGGCCCGTGGTCGATCACCGGCATCAAGTTCGTCGCATGCGACTCACCAGGGCGCAGGATCAGCTCGGGCCGCACTGTCCGGAGAGTGGGGGTTATCGGCTGCTCGACGGACGGTGCGGCCGTCGGCTTCGGCGTACTGGTGACTACGCCCGTAGACGACTCGGTTTCTCCGCATCCGGTCAAAACCATGAGACCGATCAAGGTCAGGGCTGTGCATCGCTTCCCCCAGTGGCGTGTCACGGTCGCCAGTATGCACGGGGATAAGGCCTACTCGACGGTGAGGGTGAGGCGCTGGATGCCCCAGTTGTCGGCGGCGGGGCCTGGTGGGAACCAGACGTCGACAATGTCGTCCTTGATCCAGCTGCCGATGTCTGCGGCGTAGCAGTGGCCGTAGCCGGGGACGTAGAGGCGCGTGCCCCAGGGGATGTTGCGAGCGTCGACGGCGCAGATGCCTGTGCCCGCGTTGTACCCGAGGGCTGTCTGCGCGACGTCGTTGTACGCCGAGACCCGATAGTTCAGCGTGGTCCCGGCCGCGAGGCGGAAGGCCGCCAGTTGGTTCGACGAGTTCAACCGGTACGACGTACTGATCTGACCGATCGATGCGGCCGCGGTGTCCTCAGACGACATCGCATAGACCTGGTAGTGCGCACCAGCGCACGGGCTCGCGTCTGTCACCTGCAACGTCGGCTGGCCCCAGTCGCTGATCCACTGCAGCGCCTGCCCGTTCTTGAACGCGCGATACGCCTTCGCACCGCTCACCCGGTTGAACGTGAAGGTGACCTTGCCGTCGGCGCCGAGGCCGCCGGTGATCCCGCCGGGTGCGGGCAGCCGGCCGCTCACGTCGTACGCCGGCGCGGTCGTCCCGTTCCCGTGACCACCCGAGACCGGGCGGTCGGGGATCGGTCCGGTGTAGAAGTGCTGACAAGCCGGCAATGCCGCCGTGGCGGTCGCCGGAGCAACGATCAGGGCACCGAAACTGAGTAGCGCGATCGTCAGTGCGCGGAGCTTGGGCCGATCTGTGGGCATGGCGACGAGACCTCCGTGGTGGGGCGGGACCGACGGGGTGAAACCGAGCAGGTTTCACCCCTAAGTAGCGGTCCCGCCGACCACTTAGTCAAGGTCTCGATGTAATTCAGTTCAGTAGGTCATTGGCTGACCGCAGCACTGGTACGCCGATCTCCGTCGGCACGGTCCCGCCCGTGACGTGGAAGGTGTGGCTCTCGCCCGCCGACAGCGTGACCAGGCACGAGTCGACCCGTGCCGCCGCATCCAGCCGGTCCGGGAACAGCGCGAGGTCCTTGGCCAATGCGGTCGCGGTCACCGTGACGTCGTACCCGTCGGCCGTCGCCGCGACCGTCGCGGTGTAGGCATCGCCGGCCAACTGCAACGCGGTGTCCTCGACGAAGTACCAGAACGCGAGCTCTCCATCCGAACCGCGGACCTCGAGGTACTCGCCGAGCGCATCGCCCGATGTCGCCACCGACTCGGGCAGCGAACTCACGAGCGACGAGCGCGGCGCGACCTCCAGTGCGAAGGTCTCCTGGGCGAGCACGTCGGCACCGGTTGTCGATCGCCGCCGAACGGTGACCTCGCCGGTCCACGGCAGATCCGTGTCGTTGTGCGCGGCAACTACCAGCTCCTGGTCACGAGGTTGCACGGTGAGCAGGCGATCGGCGTACACCCGCTGCAACGCGAACCACAGCGGCTTGCGGATCCCGTGCCCGTCGACCGCGGCCCACGAGACGACCGGCCAGTTGTCGTTGAGCTGCCACACGATCGCGCCGGTGTTCAACGGGAACAGGCTGCGGAAGTGTTCGATGCCGTAGGCAACCGCACGTGCCTGGTTCAACTGCGTGGTCCAGTGCCAGTCGTCGATGTCCTTCCACTGCGGCAGATGCTCCCCGAGTCCGCGCTCGAGCTTGAGGTTCCCCTCGAATGCCTTCTGGTGAACGAGCATCTGCCGGCCGTACGGGTCCAGCGGTGAATCGTGCACCACGGACACCAACGTCGACCACGCCGGCGGACCCTGGAATCCGAACTCCGACACGAACCGCGGCTTGTACTTGCGGTACGTCGAGTAGTCCACCTGGTTCCACACATCCCAGATGTGCATGGTCCCGTGGCGTTCGTCGTTCGGGTGGATGAAGTGGTCGTACGAATACGGGCTCCCCGGCGAGTACGGCGTTCGCGGGTCGAGCTCGGCGACAATCCGGGGCAGGACCTCGAAGTAGTACCCCTCGCCCCACGCGCGTCCGGCGAGCGGCAACCGCCAGTCCCACTCGACGTATCCCCAGATGTTCTCGTTGTTGCCGTTCCACACCGCGAGGCTGGCGTGCTTGCTCAGCCGGGTGACGGCCTGCCGCGCCTCGGCCTCCACCTCGCTGCGCAGCGGCTCGTCCTCCGAGTAGGCCGCACACGCGAACAGGAAGTCCTGCCACACAAGGATTCCGAGCTCGTCGCAGACGTCGTAGAAGGCATCGCTCTCGTAGATCCCGCCACCCCACACGCGCAGCAGGTTCATCCCCGCGTCGACCGCGTCCTCGATGCTCGTCCGGTAGGTCTCCGGGGTCAGCCGGGTCACGAACGCATCGTCAGGGATCCAGTTGGCGCCGCGGACATAGATCGGTGTGCCGTTCACCGACAGCACGAACGGCGTCCCATCGTTGTCCGGGGCAACGTTCATGGCGACGTCCCGGAATCCGACCCGGCCGCGCCACTCGTCGTCGTCCGCCGTGACAGTCACGTCGTACAGCGGTTGCCGGCCGTGCCCACGTGGCCACCACAGGTCCACGTCCTCGACCCGATTGGTCAGCGAAGCGGTGTCCCAGCCCGGCTTGATCGAGACCGATTCCTTGCTGCCGGCGACCTCGACGGTGACGGTCGCGTAGGCCTTGTGGTTGTCCGACCAGGCCAGCGAGACGTGCGTGGTCAGTACGCCGTCGGCCCCGGCCAGCGGACGGACCGAGTCGATCCGTACGCCGGACCACGATTCGATCCGGATCGGCCGCCAGATACCTACGGTCGCGACGTCAGGTCCCCAGTCCCAACCGAAGTTCGAGGCCATCTTGCGTAGCTGGTTGTACGGGTGCTGGTTCGTGTGCGGCCAGCTTCCGGCCGTGGTCCGGGCCGCCTCCGCGGCCGTCAGCGGGCCGGCGAACTCGATCACCAGCTCGTTGTCTCCGGCAACCAGTACCCCGGTGACGTCCAGCCGGTAGGACCGGTGCTGGTTCGCTGTCCGGCCGACCACCCGGCCGTTGAGTGTGATCGTCGCGACCGTGTCGAGTCCCTCGGCGACCAACTCCTGACGTTCGTTGCCGTCGGCAACCCATGCGAACGACGTTCGGTAGCTCCATCGGGTCCGTCCGATCCAGTGCAGGTCCGACTCGTTGTCGCCGTCGAACGGGTCCGGGATCTCGCCGGCCGCGAGCAGGTCGGTGTGCACCTCACCGGGCACCGTCGCCGCGATCGACCGTCCGATCAGACCGTCCGGAGCGGGCCCCTCCACCGCGCGGACGACCCAGGCGGCACCACCGTCGGTGGTCAGTGGAACGACGTTGATCGATGTCACAGGCGAGCTCCCAAGTGAACCGGTTTAGTTACAGCACACGACAGCTCCCCAGCGAGTGGGGAGCGGAATTTCAGTGGTCCAGAACGAACTTTCGCCACAGGTCCGCGAGCGCCCGATGGCCCGCCGCGGTCGGGTGGACGCCGTCGTCCGCGAGCGTGGCGGCGCCGACGGTCGCGGCCTGCCGGTTCAGCTCGAGATACGCCGGCACCAGGATGGCGCCGTACTCGACGGCCAGCTTCCGGACCACGTCCAGCTTCGGATCGAGGTCCTCGCTCCACGCGTCCTGCCCGTCCTTCACCGGCAGGACGAACGGCTCGATCAGGACGACGGGACACGTGAGCGAATCCAGCATCGCCCGGTACGACGCCTCGAACGACTCGGCCGTGGTCGGATCGTTCTTGTCGTACCGCCGCCAGGTGTCGTTGATCCCGATCAGGATCGACACCAGCGCAGGCTCCTCGGCCAGCACGTCCGCGGACCATCGGGCGGCCAGATCGACCGCCCGATTGCCGCTGATGCCGACGTTGACGATCCGCGGCCGGCGCGGGCCGAGGTCGTCGTACAGCATCCGTACGTAGCCGTCGCCGAGCCGGTCCGGGTCGGTACGACGGCCGCAGTCGGTGACGGAATCCCCGGCGAACACGACCGTCCGCCGGGGATCCATGAACGTCATAGTCACAGAATTGATCTCACAGGTCTCAGAGGGTCGTCGCGGTGACGTCCCAGTCGTCCGGCAGGATCGGCGCGACCTCGACCGTACTCTGCACGTCGACGAACGCACCGGTGTCGATCGAGTCGGTGATCGAGGCCATCACGTCGACGATGTGGAACGCCAACGCCCCGGTCGCGCGATGCGGCCGGTCGGCCCGGATCGCGCGCGCCATCTCGAGTACGCCGGTGCCGCGCTGCGCGACCGCCTTCGTCTCCGCGATGGTCTCCCAATCGTCGCCACCACGACGACGGATCTTGATCTCACCGTCGAACCCGTTCGGATCCGGTACGGCGAGCGTCGCGTCCGTCCCGGTGATCTCGACGAACCCGGCGCGCGGCAGCGGGGAATCGAAGCTGAAGATGCTCTGCGACGACTGCCCAGACTCGAACCGTGCGATCGCGCTGACATGCGTCGGCACGGTCACGTCGAACTCGGTGCCCGCCAGCGGACCGGATCCGATCGTGCGCTTGTCCCGCGACTTGGAGCCGATCCCGGCCACGGCCGCGACCGGACCGAACAGCTGCACCAACGTGGTCAGGTAGTACGGACCGATGTCCCACAGCGGACCCGCGCCTTCCTGGAACAGGAACGCCGGGTTCGGGTGCCAGGACTCCGGGCCGGGCGACTGCATCAGCGTCAGCGCCGTCAGCGGCTGACCGA
Source organism: Kribbella sp. NPDC055071 (assembly GCF_053608045.1). Classification (NCBI taxonomy): domain Bacteria; kingdom Bacillati; phylum Actinomycetota; class Actinomycetes; order Propionibacteriales; family Kribbellaceae; genus Kribbella; species Kribbella sp. NPDC055071. The sequence continues at coordinate 170,204 of NZ_JBSGUS010000009.1, read as the reverse complement.
TGTCACCCCGCTCGATGATCCGGCGTGACTCCTGCAGACCCGGACCCAGGATGGTGTCGGGCGCACACCCGAGGCGGACGCCGGCGTCCTGGGCCGTGGCCAGCAGCTTCAGACCGCTGTCCTGGTCGAGCGAGAACGGCTTCTCGCTCCACACATGCTTGCCTGCGGCAACCGCTGCCAGCGCCACCTCGACGTGCGCGATCGGGATGGTCAGGTTGACCACGATCTCGACGTCCGGGTGGTTCAGGACGACGTCGGGACCCCCGTGGGCCTCGATGCCGTACTCCTCGGCCTTCGCCTGCGCCGCCGCCGGCCGAAGGTCGCCGATCGCGACCACCTTCAGATCCGGAAAGCTCTGCATGCTCTTGATATAGGCGTCGGAGATGACTCCGGCGCCGATCACACCAACACCGACAGAGCTCATCGACGTCCTCGCTTCGCTCCGGGCGCCGTTGAGGCACGAGTGGCGCTGTGCTTTTTGATGAACTCGCTTCGCTCCTTCATGCAGGTGCGCCCTCTCCCGTGAGGAACTTGTAGCTGCCCTCGACCGCGTCGAAGATCTCGCCGGTGAAGTCGTCCAGCTCGACCACCCGCAGCGCGCTCGGCGCGGCGGCCAGGATGTCCCGTACGGCGACAACCCCGTCGCCGACCGCGACCTGGGCCTTGTTGTCGTGCGTCCCGTCGCCGTCCTTGACGTGCAGCGCCTTCACCCGGTCGCCGAACTTGTCGAGCAGCGCGGTCACGTCGGCACCGCCGACAACGGCCCAGTACGTGTCGACCTCGAGGATCACGTCGTCGGACAGGTTGTCGACCAGGATCTCGAGCGCGTGCACGCCGTCGATCGTCGACTCCAGCTCGAAGGCGTGGTTGTGGTAGCCGACCGTGATGCCGTGCTCGGCGGCTTCCTTGGCGGCCTCGTTCAGGCTCGCCGCGATCTCCTTGATGCTGTCAACGGCCTGCCAGCGCGCGGGATCCGTGTGCGGGTCGATGACCGTACTGATGCCGAGGCGCTTCGCGGCGGCGTAGATCGGGGCGCTGTCTTCCCGGAGCAGGCCCGCGTGCGTGGTGGGTGCCGAGAGTCCGTGCTTGGGCAGCGCGTCGGCCAGACGGTCCGCGTAAGCGGTCAGACCGAAGGGCTCGACCTTCGTGAAGCCGATCTCCGCGATCCGGGCCAGGGTGGCGTCGAAGTCCTCTTCGAGCTTGCCCCGGACCGTGTACAACTGGAGGGACAGGTTGTCCACTGCGACCATGGTTTCTCCTTGTCGCCGACGCCTCGCCCGCTGCCCTGGGGCCGCACGCCGACTGATAAGCCGAACCGGTTAAGTAACGACGGCAACCGTATCCCAACCGGCCCCACCCACACCACCCTCGGCCCAGCGGTTGAGAGGCCTCCGGCGCATTTCCCCACCCGCGGGCGATTTGATCAAACAGTCACTCTATGCGGTTGTGTGGTGACAGGTTGTAGAAATCGGCGCACACTGAGGGATTCCGGACCGACCGTCAACGGTCCGGCCGCCCGTGAGGAGTTCGTCGTGTCCCGAGTCACCATCAAGGAGATCGCCCGCCGCTGTGGGGTCTCCCAAGGCGCGGTGTCCTATGCGCTCAACAACCAGCCCGGCGTCTCCGAGGCAACCCGGGCGCGGGTGCTGAAAGTGGCCGCGGAATTGGAGTGGGTGCCCAACCGCGCCGCCCGGCAGTTGTCCGCGGCGCGGAGCGAGACGTTCGGGCTCGTCCTCGCCAGGAGTGTGCAGACCTTGATCGAGGAGCCTTATTTCATGGGCTTCATCGGCGGTGTCGAGTCCGTGCTGGGCGAGAAGTCGTACGCGCTGGCCTTGCAGGTCGTCGCCGATCTCGACGAGGAGCAGGCGACGTACCGCAAGTGGGCCGCGGAGCGCCGGGTCGACGGCGTGATCGTGGTCGACCTGAGGGTCGCGGATCCGCGCATCCCGCTGCTCCGGCGGCTAGGTCTGCCGGCTGTGCTGGTGGGCGATCCGGCGCTCGCGGACGGGATGCCGTGCGTGTGGACCGACGGTACGGCGGCGATGAACGCGGCCCTCGATCACGTCGCCTCGCTCGGCCATCGCGTGATCGCCCGGGTCGGTGGGCCGCCGGAGTTCGGCGACGTGTGGATTCGCGATCGGGCCTTCGAGGTGGCCCGCCGGCGGCTCGATCTCGACGGGCAGGTCCGCCACACCGACTTCTCCGCCGGACAGGGCGCCGCAGCCACCCGTGAGCTGCTCACGGTCGGACCGCGGCCGACCGCGATCATCTACGACAACGACCTGATGGCAGTCGCCGGCCTGGCCGTCGTCCAGGGACTAGGTCTGCGTACGCCGGACGACATCACGCTGGTCGCATGGGACGACTCCACCCTGTGCCGCATCACCCACCCAACCCTCACCGCCCTCAGCCACAACATCGTCACCTACGGCGCCGAGGTAACCCACCGCCTCCTCGACCTCATCAACGGCGCCCACCCCCAGTCCCACCTCTACTCCACCCCCCTCCTCATAATCCGAGAAAGCTCAGGCCGCCCACCCCCCTGACAACCGCCCCCCGCGGATCCACATTTGAGGGGCCGGCCCCTCAAATTGTGGGTTAGCCACCGGTATTCACTGTCCGCAACCCACCATTTCAGGGGCCGGCCCCTGAAATGGGCCCGGGACCGGTTGCCCGGGACCGGTTGCCCGGGACCGGTTGTCCGGGATCCGTCGGCGGGTGGGGGCTAGATGGGGGTGACTGTGACGGGGACGCCGTTGACTGCGGCGGTGCCGGCTACTGGGTCGGTGAGGTTGGGGTCGGTGATGTCGTTGGCGCTGGGGCCTTTGAGTTGGTTGGCGATGGTGAGGTGGGTGCCGGGGCGGTTATGGCCGAAGCCGTGCGGGAGGCTGACCACGCCCGGCATCATGTCGTTGCTCGCGGCAACTTCTACGGAGAGTGAGCCGGCGGCTGACGTCACCGTGACCAGTTGGCCGTCGGCGAGCTCCCGCCGGTCCAGATCGTCCGGGTTCATCAGCAGTTGATGCCGCGGCTTGCCCTTCACCAGCCTGGCCGAATTGTGCATCCACGAGTTGTTGTTGCGCAGATGCCGCCGCCCGATCAGCAACAGCTCGCCGTCGACCGCGACCGGCAGCTCCGACAGCCGTGGCACATCGTTCAGGATCATCGGCTGGGCCAGATCGATCCGCTTGCTCTGGTGGTGCAGCGCTCCGGGCAGCGCCGGCTGCAACGGCCCGAGATCGACCCCACCCGGCGACCGACGCAGCTTGCGGAGCGACAACCGGTACGGCCCGATCCGCAGGCCGAGATCGACGATCCGCTTCGGCGACAGCCGCAACCGCGCCGTGGCCTCGATGCGGCGCCGACTGACCGGAGTCCGTCGTACGAAGGCGAGACCGAGGTCGCGGAAGATCTCCCAGTCATGCCTGGCCTGCGGGGGTTTCGGCAGTACGGCGTCGTTCCAGCGCGAAGTGTTCCGGACGGCGAGCTGGTGGAAGACGACGTCGTAGTGATCGCGCTCGAGTGGCGGCGCGGGCGGCAGGATCACGTCCGCGTGCCGGGTCGTCTCGTTGATGTAGGGATCGACCGCGACCATGAACTCCAGCGAATCGAAGGCCTCGTCGAGCTTGCGGCCGTTCGGCGTGGACAGCACCGGGTTCCCGGCGATCGTCACCATGGCGCGGATCCGCCCGTCACCCGGCGTCAGGATCTCCTCGGCCATCGTCGACACCGGCAGCTCCCCACCGAACTCGGGCAGCCCACGGACCCGGCTCTTCCACACCCCGACATGCCCGCGGCCGAGACCGAGCAGCGGGTTCAGCGCGGGCCGCGGGAACATCGTCCCGCCGGGCCGATCGAGATTGCCGGTGATGATGTTGAGCACCTGGATCGCCCACTGGCAGATCGCCCCGAACTGCTGCGTCGACACGCCGACCCGCCCATAACAGGCAGCCCGATCGGCGGTCGCGAACTCACGCGCGATCCGCCGGATGACGTCCGCGCCGATCCCCGTGACCCCGGCCGCACGCTCCGGGGTCCACGGCTCGACCGCCGCCTCGACCGCCTCGAAGCCGTCGACGTACGACGCCGGCCGCGCATGACCGGCCGCGATCACCTGATGAATCACCGCGAGCAGGAACGCCGCATCCGTGCCCGGCCGGACGAAGTGGTGCTCGTCCGCGACCGCCGCCGTCTCGGTACGCCGCGGGTCGATCACGACGACCGTGCCACCCCGCTTGCGCACGTCCTTGAGCCGCCGCCCGAATCCCGGCGCGGTCATCATGCTGCCGTTGGACGCGAGCGGGTTGGCGCCAAGCATCAAGAGGTACGACGTCCGGTCGATGTCGGGGACGGCGACCATCAGCTGATGCCCGTACAGCAGGTACGACGCCAACATGTGCGGGAGTTGGTCGATCGAGGTCGCGCTGAACTTGTTCCGGGTCCTGAGCTGCCGAACCATCGTCGGCATGTGGGTGAGCGCGCCGAGACTGTGCACGTTCGGATTGCCGAGGTAGATCCCGACCGAGTTCCGTCCGTGCTCGCTCTGGATGCCGGTCAGCTTGTCGACGATCAGTTCGTACGCCGCCTCCCACCCGATCTCCTGCCAGCCGTCCGATGTCCGTCGTACCGGGGTGGTCAGGCGGTCGGGATCCTCCTGGAGATCGCGGAGCGCGACCGCCTTCGGGCAGATGTGACCACGGGAGAGTGGGTCGGACTCGTCGCCGCGGATGTCGGTGACGTGGCCGTCCTCGACGGTCACGAGGACACCGCAGATCGCTTCACACAGGTTGCACGAGGTCCGCCGTACTGTGGTCGCCATCCGGCCAAACTACCCCCGAGTAAGGGGAGTCGCCATCACTCGAAGCGGGCCTCGTCCAGGCGGCCGAGGATGGCGTCGACGGTTTCGCCGGGGGAGAGGTCGGAGTTGTCGAGCCAGAGGCCGCGACGCGGGCTGAAGGCGTGCAGTTCGTAGTCGAGCTCGTCGACGAGGTGATGTGCGCCGCCGAGCCGGCCGGAGATGACCTCGGGGCGTGGTGTCAGTACGACGAGGTACCGCGGCCGGGTCGTGATTCCGTCGAGGAACTCGCGGAGCAGCTCGCCGATGACCACGTCCTCGAGAACCACGGTGAAGCCTGCCTCCGCGTAACCGTCGGCGACCTGGCAGGCCAGCCGGTACCGGAGCTGGAGCTGCTTCTGGGCGGCGGCGCTGTCGTCGCGCATCGAGGCCTGGCCGCTGACGATCATCCGGCGGAAGACATCACCGCGAAGGTGGACGCCGTACTGGAATCGCTCGGCCAGCAGGTGGGAAACCGATGACTTTCCAGCCGCCATGATGCCGCTGACGACGATGACCCCCTCGGTCTCCATGCAGGTGATCGTGCCACGCAGCGCGGGGTTTTAGTCAGGTCTCCTCGAATCTTGTCTGTAACCGGACACACACCTTGGTTTGTAAGGCTTTTCAGGCCAGCAGGGACTCGATGTGATGGCGGAGGAGCTGCCGGATCCGGGTCGGCGTGGTGTGGTCCGGCTGGATCGCGGCGTGCAGGGCGAGACCGTCGATCAGGGCATGCAAACGCTCGACCTCGAGCGCGAGGTCGAGACCGTCCTTCAGGGCCCCGGCCGCGCCGAGTGCGCCCAGGAGCGTGCCGCACAACTGGCGCAGGTCGTTGTGCACCTTGTCCACGTGCCGATGCAGGGTGTCGGCGCCGCTCTCGGCCTGCGCCTGGGCCATGAAGGCCAGCCAGACGTCGAACTCGGCGCGGCGCTCGGCGTCGAGCGGAAGGACCTGCTCGAGGTAGCGCAGCGCGATGGTGAGCGCGCTGCCGTTGGTCCCGAGGGCCTCGACCCGCTGTTGGACCCGGCTGCTGACCAGGTCCATCGCGAAGCTGAGCAGGCCGTCCTGGTCCGGGAAGTAGTAGCGGACGGCACCCGCGGACCAGCCGGCCTCGGCGGCAATGGTCCGGACCGAGGCGGCGCGGATGCCGTCGCGGCGGACGACCCGCCAGAGCGCTTCGGCGATCTCCTCGCGGCGGGTTTCGTGGTCGACGATCTTCGGCACGCGTCCTTTTTAGCACAGCTGTGTTAGAGTCTTTTGTAACACGACCGTACTTAATAAATCTCTCGGGGAAGGTGAACCACTGTGCTGCTCGCTGTGATCGCCGCGTGTGAGATCGGCTTCTGGGTCCTGCTCGCCGCCGGCCTCGTGACGCGTTATCTGCTCCGCCTGCGCAAGCTCGGCCTGGTGCTGCTGGCCGCGGCGCCGCTGGTCGACGTGGTGCTGCTGGTCGCCAGCGTGCTCGACCTCAAGCGCGGCGGAGAGCTGAACTTCAACCACTCGCTGGCCGCGATCTTCATCGGTGTCAGCGTCGGCTTCGGCCACCAGACGTTGCAGTGGGCGGACAAGTGGGCCGCGCACTACCTGGGTGGCGAGCCGCGGCCGGCCAAGCCGCCGATGGATGGTCCGGACCGGGCTCGTCGGGAGCGCGCCGGGTGGTACCGCCATCTGCTCGCGTACGTGATCGGTGTCGTGATCATGATCGGACTCGGCCTGCTGTCGGGTGACGGGTGGAACGCGGCCCTCGGTCCGGCGTACGGCTGGACGATGATCCTCGGCATCGACGCAATCGTCTCGTTCAGCTACTCCGTCCACAGCGGTGAGCCCGCGGCGAAGGAGAAGCAGTCGGCCTGAGATCCCCGCTGACTACGCCCGGTCGTCGTACATTGCGACCATGACGACGACTGGGCGGATCTGGGCCGGAGTCACCGCGCTGGTCGTGGTGGCCGGCATCGTGATTCAGCTGATCGTGACCGCGAACGGGACCGACGGGTTCTTCCCGGACAACCCGGACCGCGTCTTCAACGTGTTCGCGTACTTCACCATCCAGTCGAACCTGCTGCTCGGCGGCACCACGCTGATGCTCGCGCTCCAGCCGGACCGCCCGGAGAGCACGCTGTTCAAGACACTTCGCTTGAACGGCGTTCTGTGCATCGCGGTGACCGGGATCGTCTACCACGCAGTGCTCGCCGGCCACGACTCCCTGCACGGGTGGGCGGAGGTGGCGAACTTCCTGCTGCACACAGCAGCTCCGGTGCTCGGCGTACTGGGCTGGCTGTTGTTCGGACCGCGTGGCGCGACCGAACCGCGGATCGCACTGTGGTCGATCGTCTACCCGCTGCTGTGGATCGCGTTCACGCTGGTCCGCGGCGAGTTCGTCGGGTTCTACCCGTACGACTTCGTCAATGTCACGGATCTCGGGTATGGACGGGTGCTGCTGAACTGTCTGCTGGTCGCGGTACTGTTCCTGGCTCTGGCGGCCGGAGCGACCCTCCTGGACCGCCGGTTGCGCCGCAGGACAACCGTCGAAAGGTAGACCCGTGCTGGTGACCTCGCGCTCGTACGCCGAGTACGAAGCGATGTTCGACCTGAAGGAACTCCCCGACTCCGTGCTCGACTGCTGTGCCGGAGGTGCGAGCTTCACCGCCGAGGCCGCGGAACGCGGCGTGGATGCGATCGCGGTGGATCCGGCGTACGAGCTGGAGCAGTCCGAGCTCGTGGACACGGTCCGGCGCAGCCTGCCGGCCACGTCGGGGATCATCGACGAGCACCAGGGGAGTTTCGTCTGGCACTGGTACGGGACGCCGGAGCGCAAGGACCAGTTTCGGGTCGAGGCCGCTGACCGGTTCCTGCAGGACATCGCCGCCACGCCCGAGCGTTATATCGCGGCCGGTCTGCCGGACCTGCCGTTCGGCGATGGCCGGTTCGAGCTGGTGCTGTGCTCGCACCTGCTCTTCACGTGGTCCGACAAGTACGACCGCGAGTGGCACGAGACCGCGCTCCGGGAGCTGATCCGCGTCAGCAATGCGGAGGTCCGGGTGTTCCCGCTGGTCATGCAGGGTGCGGGCGAGCCCGTGCCGTACCTGCACGACATGTTGGAGGGCCTGGAAGGTGTCAGGTACGAGATCCGGAAGGTGCCCTACGAGTTCCAGGTCGGCGCCGACGAAATGCTCGTCATCACGAAGTCCTGAGGGCCGGTCGAGTGGCGGGAGGACGGTCTACCGCCACCCGACCGGGGTTGGAGCGGGGGGTCAGGGGAGGTAGCGGCCGCAGACGGGCCACGGGGAGTTGCCCCGCTGCGCGTACAGCTTCTTCGCGCGCATGAGCTGCTCGGCTGCCGATGCGTTGATCGGGTTGCCGGTGCCGCCGACGCTGCGCCAGGTCTGCAGGTCGAACTGGAAGAGGCCGTAGTACCCGGCCGGGTTGACGGCCCGCGGGTTCCCACTGGCTTCGCAGTTGGCGACCTTGGCCCAGGCGCCGCTCAGGTTCACCTTGGTGCTCGGCGCGGACCGGTCCTCGGAGCGGCTGGTCTTGACCTTGCGCTCGACCTTGCGGACCTTCGTGGTCTCGACCTTCACGGCGACCTTGCGCGGGGTGACCTTGCGCGGTGCGGCGGTCTTCGTCACGCCGTCCAGCGTCAGGGTCTGCCCGATCAGGATCAGATCGGGATCCTTCAGGTGGTTGATCTTGGCCAGCTCGTGCCAGTTGGCACCGTTGGCCTGAGCGATCTCGGAGAGGGTGTCGCCGGCCTTGACCGTGTAGTCAGAGGCGAACGCCGCACCGGCGCCGGCGGCGGTGATGCCGGCTCCGAGGCCGGCGATGGTGAGGGTCCGGGCCACCCGGCGAGTCGATCGCCGGGGGCGCGCATGTCGGGCCTTGGACATGGGTAACGCGCTCCTTGTCGAGCTTGGGCATGGTGGGAACGCACCAGGCCCCCCGTTCAGGGGAGGGGAGGGGCATCCGGACAGGATCACAGAAGGGCGTCCGAATGGTCACGCCACGGTAACGACGCGACGGAAGTCATCCTGTGCGACCATTGCCGGAAATGCAAGACCAATCCGCGATCTGCCCCGGGTTTTTTCGGTCGCTTGACGTACCGAAAGCCCAACAACTGGACGGTTTCCCGAGTTCGGAGTGGCAGGTTTGGGTGTTTCCGGAGCGGGGTAGTTCAGGCCCGGCACCGATCTGTTTCCACCCGCCGGAAATAGCGTTCCGGCATCATTCCACGGTGAGCTCGCGGATGATGTCCCGGTCGGCGTCCGGCCAGGCGTTGTACGACGCCTTGCCCGGCCGGCTCGATCGAGGGAGTTCGGCTGCGCAGGTAGGGCAGTGTGTCAATTCATGCGTGCCATTCGCGGACTTCGCTCGTTGATGGAAACACGGGCACCGCCGTCCGGCAGTTGGTTTTCCGCCGCGGCGCGGCGACCGCTGGATGAGGCGACGGACGTGATGGGGGCAGTAGCGGTGATCCGAGTAGCTCTCGGGCATCGCGGCACACTGGTGCGTGGTGCACTGGCCGCGGTGCTGTCAAGGGAGAACGATCTGGACGTGGTGGCCGAGCTCGACCGCTCGGAGGATGTCCTCCAGGTGGCCGGCCGTCGGCCGCACGTCGTGCTGCTCGATCCACAGCTGCCCGGGCGGATCCGGATCGAGGAGTTGTGCCGGAAGCTGACCGCGCCTGGTGTGCTGGTGCTGATCGACCACGAGGCGATCGCGGCGACCAGCCTGTCGCTGGTGAAGCAGGCGCCGAGGATCGGGTTGATCGCCACGGATGCGACCACCGACCAGCTGGTGCAGGCGGTGCGCGACGTGGCCAAGGGTTTGCCGGTGGTCGACGTACGGCTCGCGGTCGCGGCGTTGAAGGCGGGTGACAATCCCCTGACCGATCGTGAATGCGAGGTGCTGCGGCAGGTCACGACGGGAGCGACGGCGCAGGAGGTCGCGCGGACGCTCAGCCTGAGCGCCGGCACGGTCCGAAACTATCTGTCCCGCATCCTGGCCAAAACGGGCGCGCGCAGCCGGATCGAGGCGATTCGAAAGGCTCAGGACGCGGGCTGGATCTGACTGCGCTCCTGTCTTCTCCTTTCCTGGTGAGGGGTTGGCGCCCAGTTGCCGTGCAGGTCGCGGTACAGGCGAGAGGTGCGCATCAGGCTGACGTGCGTGCCCAGGGCCGCCTTGTTGCCGTCGAGGACGAGAATGCGCCGCGCCCGCAAGGCAGAGCTGATGCGGTGTGCGATCACGATGAGCGTCCCGCCGCGGCGAGCGAACGCCTCCTCGGCTCGCCGTTCGGCTTCGGGATCGAGGAAGCAGGTCGCCTCGTCCAGCACGACAAGCGGAGCCGGCGACAGGTACGCGCGGACGAGAGCGATCAACTGCCGTTCACCGGCGGACAGATCACCGGGCTCGACCTCGGCGGTCAATCCACCGATCCGCGCGACCAGGGCAGTTGCCCCCACGGCGGCGATCGCCTCGGCGATCTCCTCGTGCGTGGCATCAGGCAGCAAGTAGGTCACGTTGTCCAGCACCGATCCACTGAAGACATACGCCTCCTGCGGGATCAGTACGCGCGTCGCCGCCAACCGCTCCGGGGTGACTTCATCCGGAGGTACGCCGCCCAGCAGCAACCGGCCGTCCGTGGGTGTGAGCATCCCGCACACGAGTCCGGCGAGTGTGGACTTCCCGATACCACTCGGTCCGACAACCGCCAGATGCTCGCCCTCAGGAATGGTCAGCTCGAGGTTGTCCAACACGGGCTCGGCGTTCGGCCCGTACGCGAACGTCAGCCCGCGCAGACGGACGCTGAACCCTGTAGGTGTCTCGACCCGGTGACCTTCGGACGCCGCCGGTGAACTGTCCAGGATCCGCCCCAGCGTAATCACGTACCGCAGACCACTGTCGCCGAGCGCACCCATCACGGTGCTCAGCGCAGGCTGCAGTCCGATCAGCACGTAAGTCAGCCCGCCGAGCAGTGTGCCGGTGCTGACTCCGCGTCCAACCAGCCACGGACCGGTGGCCAGCAGGATCAACAGTGGAAGCCATCCGCCGACCGCGAAGCACAAGGTCCGCAGTGCCGCGACCTTGGCCAAGGCACGCTCGGCCGAAGCATGCGCCTCGATCGGCTCCCCGACCAGCCGGCCGGCGAACTCCTCCGTCCCGGCCGCCGTGATGTCGCGCACCCCGCCGAACACCATCCCCGCCGACGCCGCAAGGTCCTCGTCCGCCTTCAACGAAGCCCGAACCCGATCCGCCGCCATCCCCAAAACCGCCAGGGACAAAGCGAATCCCAGCAGAAACGGCGGTACGACGAATGCCGCCACCAAAGGAGCGAGCGACAACAATCCGGTCAGTACGCCGAACAATGTGATTGCAAAACTTCGCAGCACGAGAACCAATCCCGCGAAGGTATCCCGGACAATCTCGACCTGCCGATTGAGTCGCGCCACCGCACTGTCGTCGCCGGATCGCAAAGCACCGCCGACCACCCGCCGGACCAGGTCGTCCCGGAGCGGCTCGACCAGCGCGCCGAGCCGGCCGTAGACCTGCCGCGCGCCCGCCGCGCCCAGACACGCGGTCGCGATCAAGCCGCCCAGCCAGGCGATGCCTTGCCAGGCGTGTCCGCCGAGAAAGCTGTCCGTCGCATGCGCCACCGCGAGCCCGTAGACCGCGGTCGGCAGGATCTCCGGAATCGACCACCCGATCAGTCCGATCGTGGCCCGCTTCTTCAACGCGGCAGCGCCGTACGCCAGCTCTCGCTTCATCCAAAGACTTGTCTGTACGACGTGTTGTGCCAGAGGTCGGCGTGGTGGCCTACGGCCCGGACCTGGCCGTGGTCGAGCCAGACGACCAGGTCGGCGCGGGCCGCCGTGGCCGAGCGGTGCGTGACGATGAGGCGGGTGCGGTGGTGCCGATCCTCGATCAGGGTATGGCTGATCTGCCGCTCGGTGGCCGTGTCGAGGCTCGAGGTCGCGTCGTCCAGGACCAGCAGGCGGCTCGCGGCCCAGGCCCGGGCCAGGCCGAGGCGTTGGCGTTCACCGCCCGACATTGGTGCCTTGCGCAACGAAGTGAAATAGCCGTCGGGCAGTCGGCTGACGAAATCGTGGGCGTGCGTGGCGCGCGCGGCAGCCAGCGTCCGGATCGGGCTGACGGCGTCCGGTGCGATGGCCTCGCCGATCGTCCGCCCGACCAGTTGTGGGCGCTCGAACGCGCACCCGACCGCGCTGCGCAGGGCGTGCCGGCTAACGGCCTGCAGCGGCACGCCGTCCAGCGACACCTGTCCGGCCGATGGATCGCGGAGTCGGGCCGCGATCGCCGCGAGAACAGACTTGCCGGCACCGCTCGGCCCGACGACCGCGACCGTCGCGCCACCCGGCAGGTCGAGATTCACGTTGTCCAGCAGGACACTCCCACCCGCAATGACGCTGACACCGTTGAAACTCAGGTGCCCTGGCCCGAAGGGGAGGGGCAGCGAACCATGGGCGACCGGCTCGATCGCGATCACCTCGGCGGCTCGCTGGACACCGGCCTTGGCACGGGCGATCTCGCCGATCACACCGGTCAGATTGCCGAGCCCGGCGCCGAGCACGGCGTACTGGGACGCGGCGAACAGCTCTCCCGCAGTGATGTGGCCGGAGACGAGTTGTAGGCCGCCGACGGCCAGGACGGCGACGAGCACGAGCGGACCCACGATCGCCGCCTGTGCACCGGAGCGGGCCAGGATGCGCCAGGTGACGACGCCGTGGCGGTGCAGCTCGGGGAGGAGGCCAAGGATGCGGCGTTGTTCGCGCTCCGCCGTACCGGCGGCTGTGATCGTGCGGATGCCGGTGAGTGATTCGGACAGCAGGGAGGCGATGCGGCCTTGGGTCTCTTGGTAGGCGAGGCTGACGTTGGCGGTGCGTTTCGCGAAGGTCCAGAGGACGAAGATCACCAGCAGCACGCCACCGAAGAACGCGGCGGCGAGCCAGGCATCGATCACCGCGAGCAGGACGAGGCTGCCGATCGGAGGCGCGATGGCCGCGACCGCGGTCACGGCCGCGGGGCCTGCCTGGGCCGCGTCGGTGGCGTTCGCCGAGACTCGGGTGACGAGGTCGCCGGTCTCGAAGTCGCGAGTACGCTCCGGGCCGCCGTTGATCACGTGCCGAACGAGGCGATGCCGTAGCCAGGCCGTGGTTTCGGCGACACAGGCCGCGCCGGCGAACGCGTCGACGATGCTCGCCGCGATCCCCAGCGCGATCAACGCGGCCGCGGCGATCAACCACTTGGTGTAGTCGGTGTGGGCGACGATCGCGTCGACCGAGTGACCGAGGATCGTGGGGAGGGCGAGGGTGACAGCGCTGCCGATCAGGGCGTTCAGGCCGATCAACGGCAGCCAGCCACGCCCATGCTTGGCGACCTCGCCGAAGGTGATCACGGCGTCAACCCGGTGTGGTCGCAGATGAAGGCCAACATGTCCGCCGCGAGGCCCATACCGCCGGTCACGTGACCCGCGTCGGGCTCGTTGCGGAGCAGGATCAGACTCTCGGTCGCATGCTGAAGAGCGGCGCACATCTTCCTTGCGTGCAAGGGATCCACGCGGGTGTCGTTGCCGAAGACGGTGAACAGAACGGCCGGATACTTCACGCCGGCAGCGACCTGGTGGTACGGCGAGTAGGCCAGCAAGGTCCTGAATTCCTCCGGATCCTGCACGGACCCGAACTCCGGAACCCATCGCTCGCCGAGCCCGGACAGCTCGTAGCGAACCATGTCGGTCAGCGGCGCCGAGCAGACCGCGGCCGCGAACAGCTCTGGCCGCTGAGTCAGCACCGCCGCAACCAGCAGGCCGCCGTTCGACTCGCCGCAGAGCGCCAGCTGGTCCGGGGTTGTCCAGCCTTCGGCGATCAGATGCTCGGCCGCGGCGATGAAGTCGTCGAAGACCTTCTGCTTGTTGTGGACAGTCCCGGCTTGGTGTGAATCCGCGCCGCGCTCACCTCCACCGCGCACATGCGCGGTCACGAAGGTCCCGCCGGCCTGGACCCAGGCCAGCGCGAACGCCGAGTACGTCGGAGACAGCGTCTGACCGAATCCGCCGTACCCATAGAGGATCGTGGGCCGCGGTCCGTGGCTGCCGGCCTTGGTGATCGCCGTGAGCTGGAGCTTGGTGCCGTCGGGGGAGGCGTAGGTGAGGACGTGCGTCTCCGCCTCGATCGAGGCGTCGTTGCCGGCCTGCGAGGTCGCCTGTCCGGTTGTGGCGTCGTAGCAGTAGACGACCGGCGGCGTGACGCTGTCTGTGTAGGTGAACCATGCTTGCGTTCCGCCGTCGGGGCGCGCGGTCAACGAGCCAACCGAGCCGACGCCCGGCAGGTCGACAGCGCTGAGCTGCCGTCCGGATTCTCGATCGTGAACGGTGATCGCGCTGCTCGTGCTGATCAGTACGACATCGTCGAGGATCGCGAGGCCCGTCAGCGGGGCATCAGGCGTGACGTAGTCGTGCCAGCGAGTGGGATCTGTGGGATCGCCGACGCAGATGCGCCCGGTGGGAGCATCGCGCGTCGTGACGACATAGAGGCGGCCATCGGGGCCGACCGTCATGATCGTGGTCGCGTCGATACCCGCTTGGAGCTGGGCCGGTGGCTCGGTGCCGGCGAGATCCGCCAGCCAGAGGTCGTTCGCCGCGCCGCGGGCCGCGGAGATCGTCAGCCAGCGGCCGTCCGTGCTGATCTCCAGACCGTACGACGCTTCGCCGGCGAGGATCGTGGTGTCCTCGGGAACGCCGAGGTGGTGGCGTCTAACCTGCCGGAAACGGACGTAATAGAAGGCGCTTCCGTCCGGAAGCCACGCGATCGGGGCGTACCGGCAGCCGTCGATCGGGCCGTCGACGACCTGACCGCTGTCGACGTCGAGGATGTAGAGGACGGACTGCTCGTCACCACCGCGCGAGACTTGGAAGGCGAGTTTGCTTCCGTCCGGGGAAGGCTGCCATCCGTCGAGCGTGGTGAGGCCGGTCGGGTCCAGCTGCAACGGATCAAGCAGTGGCCTCTCGGGGCTTGCGACGTACAGGACCGGGTGTTGTTGGCCGGGCTCCCGGCGGACGGTGAACGAGCGGTTGCCTCGCCAGATCGGGGTGGACACGCCGGCGACGTTCGAGAGGGCTCGCACCTCGTTGCGGAAGCGGTACCGGCTGGACAACGAGCCAGCGTACTCCAGCCAGAGGGTGTCCTGGTCTTCCAGCCATCGCGTCGTCTTCGCGGCCGAGGCGTCCTCGAGCCAGCGGTACGGATCGGCGACGGCACAACCGTGCACCTGCTCCACGAGCGGTAGCCGCTCGGCGCATGGATGAGACTGCACGGGATTCCTCCTTCCAACCGGGCGGATCTGGCTCGGCGCCGGAGACCGGACCGAGACAGGTCCGGCCCTGGGTGGGTATGCCGCCCACCCAGGGCCTTCAGAACCTGGCAACACAGGAAACCTGGCAATTCAGGAGAATCTGGTCACCTTGGTGCCGATCAGTGGCAGAGCAGCAGGCTCAGGTTGCTCGGGGTCTGCGACGCGCAGCCCAGGATGGTCAGCGTGGAGCCGCCACCGTGGTGACCGCCGCCGTGACCGTAACCCGGGGTCTCGAGACCCTGGAGGTCGAGAAGTGCCATGTGTTTACACCTCCTTCGGTGCAAATTGTCGGGATGGGGACTCGGACCACTGGGGAGGTCCGAGGAACGGGAGGGACACCGGCGCGTCGTGCAGCGCCGTACCCAAAGCCAGCAGGACGCCGGCCGATCCGGTCGCCAGGTCCATCGAGAGACGGAGCAACTGGGTGCCCGGGTACGCGAGGCCGCCCTCGAACGGCATCGCGTGCCAGCCGAGTCCGGACACGAGGTCGTCGACCGTCGCCTGCTCCTCGCCGAGCTCAGCGGCGGTGAGGAGCAGGCCGGCGCGACCCATGAACAGGCCGGGCTGGACGTAGAAGGAGCAGTGCGTCACGCGCTGCAGCTCGGCGAGCGTCGTCGCGAGCTCATCGGAGGGGCGATGCCGCAGGTAGCGTTGCAGAACCAGCGCGATCCCGGCCGAACCCTCTTCGAGATAGGGCAGCGTCCGCCAACCCTGATTGATCTGCCGCATGCCGTCCTGGGTGCGGACGGTCCGCTTCAGGTCCTGCCGGATCGCGATCTCGGCCAGATCCAGCAGCCCGGTGTCGCCGAGCTGCTCGAATGCCTGCAGGAACAGCAATGCAGGGCCTGCGGATCCGTACATCAGCCCGGCGCGCGCATGCTGGCCGCCACTGATCTCGGTCACGGCATTCACGTCGCCGAGCCGGTCGGCGACCAGGTCCAGGACGCGGACCGCCTGAGCGCGCAGGCTGGGCTCGGTGTCGAAGTGCAGGAGACTCAGACCGATGCCGGCCAGGCCTGAGTGCAGTCCGAGCTCGCGTGAGCTCCAGTCGTCGGCGAGTGTCCGGTCGACCAGGTCGAGTGCATCTTGCCGGTATCCGAGCTCGTCGAGCACATGCGCCACCCCGTGCAGACCGTCGTACAGGCCCGGGCCGGTCTCTGTGTCCACGGCCCGCGCGCGCAACCAGTCGTCGTACTGCGGGATCCGCCCGGCGCCCGTCTTCGCGAGGGCGTAGAGGACACCGGCGGCGCCGGTGGCAAGGTTGATCCCGCCGCCGTCGCGGAACTGTGCGATGTCACCGGGGAAGAGCCGATCGGTGCGCCCAGGTGTCGCGCTCGCGACGATGGATCGCTTGAGCGCGTCCCGGACGTCGGACCACTCGGCCTCGCCTGGAAGCGCGAGGTCGACCATCTCCGGATCGTGCGTGGCGGCGCCGACGATGGTGCGGACTGCCGTATCGATGGTTGCCCTTGGCACCGGAAAGATCTCGGTGATCATGTCGGCGAGCTGGAAAGCCTTGCCGGGATGCAGGTTCAGCAGGATCGTTGCCTGCGGCGCATAGATGCCCAGCGCGATGCAGGCAAGCGCGTACTTGTCGACGTCGACGCCTTGCCGGTCGACCGGCGCTGCGTAGCCGGGGTGGGCAAGCGTCGACCGGGCCTTGTCCTCGGCCTTGGTCGCGACCTCGAAGTCGATCAGCGTGAGCCGGCCGTCCACGTCGAGGAGGACGTTGTCCGGGTGCAGGTCGCAGAACACGACTCCGCGCTCATGCAGCTGCCCAACAGCTTCGCCGACCTTGGTGATCATCGACGTGGCCCACTCGGCGTACTCCGCCTTGTCGGCCTCGGTCGCATCCGGGTGGGTCAGCGGATAGCGCCGCACCAGCTCGCGTTGCAGCGAGACCGAATCGATGTGCTCCTGGACGAGGAACTGATGCTCGCCCAGTTGCAAGTAGTCGTGCACGGTCGGCACGACCTCGAGTCCGTCCAGCTGATCGAGGATGTCCTTCTCGTGGGCGATCCGTGCGACCGCATCCCGTCCGGCCATGTCGAGACCGGCGTACGGGCGTCCTTCCTTGAGGACCACGCGGTCACCGGTCTCGTTGTGGTGACCGAGATACACCCCGCCGCCGTTGGAGAACTGGATGACGCCGTCGATCGTGTAGGCGAGCTCGTTGGTGCTGACCGCGTTGCGTGCGTCGAGGTGCGGCTGGAGGAAGTCCGGCAGCGTCACCCATGACGGGAGTGCGAAGGTGGGCCCGCGATGGTCCGGGACCAGCCGCCCCTGCCCGTCCTCGAGCGCGAGGACGCGCTCACCCGTGTCGGACAGGCAGTACCTGCTGGCAAAGGCGCCGTACCGCACGAAGAGTGGGCCTTCGCCGAACCGCAGATCGCTCAGAATGTAAGGGCCCTTGACGCCGTGGAGGGTCTCGTCGAGCTCCTTGAGCACGAGCTCGAGCTGCGCTTCGTCGGTCGGGTAGATCGTGACGAGCTTGCCACTGGATCCCCGCGGCGCGGCCTTCGAGTTGACCATCACCAGGACGGGCTCGTTGCGGAGGAACTTGAACGCGATCCCCCGCGGCACGCAGTAGTCCCAGACGGCTTCGAGCGTCCGCTCGACGTCGGTCAGGCGGGCGGAGACGTGAATCTTCCAGCCCTGCTGGGAAAGCTTGAGGTCGGCCGGCGCGTAGTGCATCCAGGTCTCGCCCGGCACATGCTGCCAACCGGCCGGCACCGGCCGCGAGCTGATCGCGAAGTCCGGGTGCTGGGCACCACGATTGGCCGGCGTCTCGTAGAACCGCCGATCCGCAAGGCAGTAGAACTCGTAACTCTCGTGCATGGCTGTCCGACCCCCCTTCCGTGGTGCCCCGGAACATCTTGGGCGCCCTCGCCAGGGGTGGCGTAGTGCACGATGTCATCACTCTCGTGTGAAGAACCCACACACTACGAGTGAGTAACTAAACACTCTTCGTTACGTCTCTGCAGGATTTGAGCGTGGATTCCGCCGTTACACGATGTCAATCCGCGACAGAACCATCACGACCCGTAACGTCGGCGGTCATTGTTCGTGCCGAGTGGTGATGCCAGAGGTGTAGAGGACCTGACCGGTGTCGAGCTCGATATTCGAGTGATCGAGGAGCAGGTTCACCTCTCCTCGTGCCGTCGATCCCCGGGTCGGGAACTCGACCGCGACGACCGGAAGGTGATGGGTGGAGAAGTGGCCGCGGCCGGTGTGGTCCTTGCGCCACCAGACCTCGACCGGAGGCCGCACGACGCCGTGTTCCAGCCGGCCGGCGACCACAGTTCCGCGGCCGGGTATGGCGAACCGCTCCGACACCACGAACCGCACGACGTCCGGGTCGATGCGCGGCCACCACTGTGTCGCACCGGTGACGCCGAAGGTCTGCTCGATCTGACGCTCCGCTTCGGCCGGCTCGATCTCGACCAGGTTGGGCGACTGATGCGGGCCGTTGACGAGGAAGTCCCTGAGCTTCGAGTTCGTCTCCGACCACTTGGGCGCCCGGCCGAAGTGGGACTCGAAGAAGCGCCCGGGATCGTTGATCAACCGATGGACGGCGGAGAATCGCTCGCCCTCGAAGCTGTACTCGACCCAGTAGCGGGCGAAGTGCTGGGGATCCGCCACGAGCTCGGCCGCCCGGCTCTCGTCGATCGGCAGCCGGAACGACGGGCTGTCACTCGGAACCCGCGGCCCGCCGGTGCTCTGCTCGAGCAGCGGCCAGTCCGCCGGGTCCGCAGAGGCCGGCAGCGGAGTGACCCAGGTGCCTTCCGGGTGCCAGTCCTGATCGAGCATCGAGAAGTACTCGTACGTCGTACCGCGATACCGCCACAGCCCGTCGAACGCCTCCCGCTCGACTACCGGCAGCCCAAGCTGCTTCGCGTTCGCGCCGCTCTCCGTGTAACGCGAGTTCTTGTGGTTGGGCTTGACGAAGTACTGATACATCCGCAACTCCCTCGCTCAGGAGCCTTCTTTCTATCCCGAGCGAGGGTCGTCAACCGGCGGTCAACCACAGCCGACCCGGCAGCGCCCAAGCGAACCGTGGCGGGGCGACAGTTGGCCGGACGGATACCTTCAGGTGTGGCCGAGGACTGGTTAGAGGTACGCCGTGAGCTCCAGCGCAACCGCTATGAGTGGGGTGTCGAAGCAGCTGCCGACTACCCGTCGGATCACCGCGTTGCCGGTACGCCGTTGCTGGCGCCAAGCCCGTGGATCCCGGCCACGCCGATTCCGCTGGAGTCGATCCGGCTGGAGTACGACCCGGACGCGGTCTTCAACGGAGTCACTGGTCGCGCGTTCGAGGCCGAGGGGACTGTGTATCCGTCGTACGCGGATGCCATCGCCGACTTGGCACCGCCTGCTGTGTTCGAGAATCGGCCTACCTACAGGCTTCTGAGTGCAGACCTGACCGCCTCGACGCCGGTGCTCCGGCTGGGGCGCGGCACCTACTTCGACAGCATCAACACCGGGGAGGCGTCCGCGCACGAGTACGCCGCCCGCCGACTGGGACGTCGTGCGGACACTCCACTCCGGACTGCTATCGGCGCTCCCTGGGATCCGACGCGGCGTCCAACCAACCTGGCGATCAGCACTCTGGTGATCCGCCGGGGCAGCCCGTCCACCTTCCTGGTTCACTGGCGCGACCCCGCCAAGGTCGGTCACGCCGGCGGTCTCTATCAAGTGGTCCCGTCCGGTGTCTTCCAGCCGAGCGCCGACGCCGCCTGGAACGAACAGAACGACTTCAACCTCTGGCGAAACCTGGTCCGCGAACTAGCCGAAGAACTACTGGGCACGTCCGAGGACCACGGCAGCGACACCGCTCCCATTGACTACGACAGCTGGCCCTTCGCCATCGCACTGGGCGCAGCCGTCTCCACCGGCGCGGCCCGGGCGTACTGCGTGGGTCTCGGCGTGGATCCGTTGACCTTCGCCACCGACCTGCTGACCGTCCTGGTCATCGACGCGGCCACCTTCGACGACCTCTTCGGTACGGCGATCACCGACAACGCCGAAGGTCGCGTACTGACCCCGCAACCCTTTACTGCTTCGATAGTCAACGACTTCACCCACGAGAGACCCATGCAAGCCGCCGGCGCTGCCATCCTCCAACGAGCCTGGCAGTCCGTGCAGCTCGACAGGTAGTGCGCATGCGAGACGGTGTACGCGCCGAGTCCGCCACGCTCAGGTGCACTAGCTGCGTCGGGACACCTCCTGTCGACCTGTACGTCAGATCGGGTAGGTAGTGATTTCGGTGGCCTTCAAGGTCGCGGTTAGCGGGTGGCCGGGGGTGGGGCGGAGGTCGGCCACTGCGGCTGGGGTGATGTCGGCCAGCAGGACTGAGGGGCCGGTGGGGGTGGCGTCGAGCCGCACGCGGACGGTGTGGGCGTGTTGCTCGATGCCGGTGACCACGGCTGACCACGTGTTGCGGGGGCTGCCCGTCGGACGATCGGGGTAAAGGCTGACCGCGGTGGGCGGGAAGGCTACGTGGACCGGGCCGGTGGCGGGTTCGGCGAGGGTGATGGTGCCTCCCTCCGGCAGGGTCACGGTCGTCTCGGTGGTGGTGGTCCCATCCGACAGGGTCACCGGCTTGCTGGTTGAGGTGCCTCGGTAAAGGTTGAGGCCGACGAGTTGGGCGACGTAGTCGGTGCGCGGCCGGCGGGCTATGTCGGTGGGAGTGCCTTCCTGGACTATGCGACCGTTCTCGATGATGACCAGGCGGTCGGCCAGGACCATGGCGTCCAGCGGATCGTGGGTGATGAGCAGGGTGCGCCCTTCGTACCGGCTGAGGTGCTGACCGAGTTCGGCGCGGACGTGCAGCGTCGTACTGGCGTCCAAGGCGGCCAAAGGCTCATCCAGCAACAAAAGCTCGGGGTCTGTGGCCAGAGCCCGAGCGAGGGCAACCCGTTGGGCCTGGCCGCCGGACAGCGCACGCGGCCGGGCCCGTGCGTACGACGACAACCCGACGGTGTCGAGCCATCGGGTCGCTTCGGCGCGGGCGGCGGATTTGTCGACGCCACGGGCCCGGAGGCCGAAGGCAACGTTCTCCAGACAGCTCAGGTGGTCGAAGAGCAGGTAGTCCTGGAAGACCACGCCGATGGGCCGGCGGTCCGGCGTACGGAAGGTCTTTGGGGGTTCGTCCCACACGGCGGAGTCCAGCGCGATGCGGCCGCCGCCTAAGGGGAGCAGGCCCGCGATGGCGCGGAGTGCGGTGGTCTTGCCGGCGCCGTTGGGGCCCAGCAATGCGACGACCTCGCCTGGCTCGACAACCAGGTCCAGAGCGAGGTCAAACGATCCACGTGTCACTCGCATGTCGGCGTACAGGGTCACTGGAGCCCACCGATCCAGCGCTCGCGCAGTGACGCCAGCACGGCGACCGACACGAGCATCAGCACCAGACTCAGTACGACGGCAACGTCCGGGTCGGTCTCCAACGCCAGGTACACCGCCAGCGGCATGGTGGTCGTCGTACCAGGCAGGTTGCCGGCGAACGTGATGGTGGCGCCGAACTCGCCGAGTGCACGAGCCCAGCACAGGACGGCGCCGGCCACGACGCCCGGCGCGATCGACGGCAGCGTGACCCGCCGGAAGGTCAGCCAGCGACCTGCGCCGAGCGTTGCGGCCGCCTCCTCGTAGCGAGGGTCAGCCGCGCGCAGTGCGCCCTCAACGGAGATCACCAAGAACGGCATAGCCACAAAGGCTTCTGCCACGATCACACCAGCCGTCGTGAACGGGAGAGTGATGCCGAACCACATGTCCAGGTGCTGACCGATCAGGCCGCGACGTCCGAGAACCAGCAACAGCGCAACGCCTCCCACCACCGGCGGTAGCACGAGTGGAACCGTCACCAACGCCCGGATCAGGCCCCGGCCAGGCAAGCCACCGCGAGCCAGCAGCCAGGCCAGTGGGATGCCTAGAAGGAGACAAATCAGCGTTGCGGCCGTCGCACACACCAGGGACAACCGGAGCGCAGTCCAGACGTCCGCACTGAAGAGGTGACTCGGGAGCGTGGACCACGGCGCCTTGGCGATCAGACCGATGAGTGGCACCAGCAGAAACGCCAGGCCGATCAAAGCAGGCAGCAGGAGCACAAGGGGCAGCCGCCCGCTCGCGCTCCTGCTGCTACGACTCACAATGTGCCGAAACTACTACGGCTCACGGAGCACCGAAGCCGGCCGCCGACAGCACTGCCTTGCCCTTGTCTGACAGAACGTAGTCGACGAAGGCCTTCGCGCCGTCCGCATTCGGTGCGTTGGTCAGCGTGGCGATCGGGTACTCGTTGACGGCCTTGCTCGCCTCGGGGAACTCGATGCCCTCGACCTTGTCCTTCGCGGACAGCACGTCGGTCTTGTAGACCAGCGCGGCATCGACCTCACCGAGACCGACCTTGGTCAGTGCGGCCTTCACGTCCTGCTCGAGGCTGTCCGGCTGCGCGGTGATCCCGGTGGCCTTGAACACCTTGTCGGCCGCGGCGCCGCACGGCACCTGGACGGCGCAGAGCGCGATCTTCTTGCTCTTGTCGGCGAAGTCCTTCAGCCCGGTGATCTTGCCCGGGTTGCCCTTCGGGACGGCGATCTCGAGGGTGTTGGAGACGAAGTTCGTCGGGGTGCCCTTGTCCTTCACGTCGTCCATGTTCTTCGGCGCGGCCGAGGCGAACACGTCGGCCGGGGCGCCCTGGTTGATCTGCTGGGCCAGCGCCGAGCTGCCGGCGAAGTTGAACTTCACCTTCACCCCCGGGTGCGCGGCCCCGAAGTCCTTGCCCAGCTGGGTGAATGTCCCGGTCAGCGAAGCGGCAGCGAACACGGTGATGTCGCCGGACAGGGTCGGCGTACTGCTGCTACTGCTCGCCCCCGACGGCGAGGACGACGCGGCCGGGCTGTCGTCGCCGCAGCCGGCGAGGGCGAGCGCGGAGACCGCGGCAAGGGTGGCGATCGCGGTACGACGGAACATCAGGCCTCCGGGATTTCGACGACGACATGGGTGGACTTGATCGAGGCGACGGCCACCACACCTGGCTCCAGACCGAGCTCGTCGGCGGCCTCACGGCTCATCAGCGACACGACGCGGAACGGCCCGGCCTGCATCTCGACCTGGGCCATCACGCCGTCCTTGAGCACGCGGGTGACGATCCCCCGCATCCGGTTGCGCGCCGACGCGGCGGTCGTGTTCCCCGGCTCCGGCGATTCGGCCAGCTCCTGGGCGAAGCTGGCGAGCGCTCGCCCGTCGACAGCCATCCGGCCGTTCTCCTGGACAGACGGCAATCGTCCCTGATCGACCCACCGACGAACCGTGTCGTCGCTGACTCCCAGGAGCGCCGCCGCCTCACTGATCCGCAAATTCGGCACGGCAGACAGCATACTTCCGCAGATGCGGATGGGCTCCGGTTTTCCACACTTACGAACCGGTGACGGAAAGTGGCGGCGAATCCTCGTAAGTTAAAGGCATGAGCGAATCGGGGATGCGGGAGTACCTGGACGGGCCGTACAAGGCGGCCCGCGACGTAGTGCGCGCCGGCCTGGTGCGCGCGGACGCGTTCGACCTGGCCGTGCGCCTGCCGCGGGACGAGTATCGCGACAAGGTGCTCGAGCTGCTGCAGGAGATCACGGCCGAGGGACATCCGGCGCGCGGTTTTCCGAAGGAGTACGGCGGTGGTGGTGATCTAGGTGGGTTCATCGCCGGGTTCGAGATGCTCGCCTTCGGGGACCTCTCGCTGATGGTGAAGGCGGGCGTGCAGTTCGGACTGTTCGCCGGCGCGATCCTGCAGCTGGGCACCGAGAAGCACCACGAGCGGTATCTCGCCGACGCGATCGGTGGCCGGCTGCTCGGCTGCTTCGCGATGACCGAGACCGGCCACGGGTCGAATGTCCAGGCCCTCGGGACGACCGCGACGTACGACGCCTCGACCGGGGAGTTCGTCGTGCACACACCCACCGAGGCGGCCCGGAAGGACTACATCGGCAACGCGGCACGGCACGGGCGGATGGCGGCCGTGTTCGCGCAGCTCGTGGTCGGCAGTGAGACCCATGGCGTGCACTGCCTGCTGGTCCCGATCAGGGCCGAGGACGGCACGGCGCTGCCCGGCGTGACGCTGTCCGATTGCGGCCCGAAGCTGGGGCTGAACGGGGTGGACAACGGGCGGATCGTGTTCGACCAGGTCCGGGTCCCGCGGGAGGCGCTGCTCGACCGGTATGCGCAGGTCGATGCTGACGGCAACTACCAGAGCGAGATCGAGAATCCGGACCGCCGGTTCTTCACCATGCTGGGCACGCTGGTGCAGGGACGGGTGTCGGTCGGTGGTGCGGCGATCAACGCGAGCAAGGTCGCGCTGGCGATCGCGATTCGGTACGGCGCCGAGCGCCGGCAGTTCGGTGCGCCGGGAAGCGCGGACGAGGCGCTGCTGCTCGACTACCGGATGCATCAGCGGCGGTTGTTGCCGTTGCTCGCGCGGACCTATGCGTTGCACTTCGCGCAGGCGGAGCTGGTGGACGAGTTCGTGCGGGTCTTCGGGGACGACGGCAACGAGCACGACCGGCGGGCCCTGGAGGCGCAGGCGGCCGGGACGAAGGCACTCGGGACGTGGCATGCCACCGAGACGATCCAGATGTGCAGGGAGGCGTGTGGCGGCGCCGGGTACCTGGCGGAGAACCGGTTGGCCACGTTGAAGGCGGACACCGATGTGTTTACCACCTTCGAGGGGGACAACACCGTTCTCCTGCAGCTGGTGGCGAAGGGGTTGCTGACCGACTATCGGGAGTCGTTCGGGAAGCTGGATCCGCTCGGCACGGCCCGGTTCGTCGCGGCGCAGGCGGTGGAGATCGCGGTCGAGAAGGCGGCCCTGCGGCCCTTGATCGAGCGACTGCGCGACGTCGTACCGAATCGCGGCGACGCGGCCGATCCGGATGCCGGGTTGCGGGATGACGCATATCACTCCGGGTTGGTGCGGTTCCGGGAGCAGCACATGCTGGCCGGGGTCGCGCGCCGGCTGAAGGCGGGGATCGATGCGGGCGACGATCCGTTCGACGTGTTCAACCGTTGCCAGGACCATGTGATCGCGGCCGGGCGGGCGCACGTGGACCGTGTCGTCCTGGAGGCCTTCCAGGTCGCGGCGGAGAATGCGCCGGACGAGATTCGCCAGCAGCTGAAGGACGTCTACGACCTGCACGCGCTGGCGACGATCGAGGCCGAGCGCGCCTGGTACCTCGAGCACGGCCGGCTGTCACCCGCACGATCGAAGGCGATCACGGCCCTGGTCAACGAGCTGTGTGCGGTCGTCCGGCCGTCGGCGCTGGAGCTCGTCGACGCGTTCGGCATACCGGGCTCGGCGGTGGAGGTGCCGATGGTTGTACCGTCGCAGCATGAGTGAGCCGATCGAACCCGCCTCGGCCGCCGAGGCCGCCCGCGAACTCGCCCGGGTGCTGCTGGAGCAGGCAGACGCTCTGGACCTGCACGACCTGCGGGCTACCGGCGCCATCGAGAACGTCCGGGTCCAGGCCCGGACGCTCGCCGACGCCGTCCACGAACGGGGCTGGGGTGACATCTTCCTCGGGATCGACTCCTACGATCCCGACGAGCTGGACGACCTGCCGCTGGGTCCGGACGACTTCGACGATCCCGAGGACTACCGCGAGATCGTCGAGGGCGACGATCTCGAGGAGCTGGAGGAGCCGCTGCTGCCCGCGGACGGTGTCCGCGTCAGCTACCAGGCCCGGTACGACTATGTCGTCACCGATCCCGACGCCTTCGTCCGGTACGTGCGCAGTCGCGCGGACGAGGCGCAGAACGACGAGGTCATCGACGACATCGAGGACGCGCAGTCGGCCTTCGAGCTGCTCTGCTACCTCGACGGTCTCGGCTCCAAGGACTACGACAACACCGGCCTCCTCCCGGCCGGCGGCGAAGAGTCCCACAAAATCGTCGAGTTCTCCCTCTGGGACCTCGACCCCACCCGCCGAGACGACACCTACCCGTACTAACCCGCGGGGGGGGGCGGGCCCCCCGCGCCCCCCCCCCCACCACCCCGCGCGGCGCCCCCCCGGGGGCGGGGGGGGAGCCCGGGGGGGGGTGGGTTTTGGG
>NZ_JBSGUS010000009.1:99841-143916 GCF_053608045.1 Kribbella sp. NPDC055071 | reverse complement strand
AAAAACTGCCCGCGCCCCCCCCGGGGCCCCCCCCCCCCCCCCCCCCCCCCCCCCCCCCCCCAACCCCCCCCGGGGGGCGCGCCGGCCAGCCGGCGCGCCCGCCCATTCAGCCGGCGGCGATCCGCCGCGGTCGCTGCGGGTCAGCCGCGGTGGGGTCAGGTTTGCGGGGTGGTCACTTGCCCAACAGGCGATCGCC
Source organism: Kribbella sp. NPDC055071 (assembly GCF_053608045.1). NCBI lineage: Bacteria > Bacillati > Actinomycetota > Actinomycetes > Propionibacteriales > Kribbellaceae > Kribbella > Kribbella sp. NPDC055071. Next base: position 143,720 of record NZ_JBSGUS010000009.1, on the reverse strand, counting down.
GATGGACTTGCCCTGCTTCGTGGCCGCTTTGTCGTCGGCCGCGTTCTTGTCCTGCTTCGTGGCCTTGCTCGCGGGCTCCGAGCCGCCGAGGGCGGCGGCTATGTCTCGGTCCGGGACGGGCTTGTCGGCGTTGCGGCCGCCTCGGCCCTTGTCGTGCGGGTCGAAGTCGTTGTGCTGGATGTTGCGCTCGCTCATCGTCACGTCCTTCTGTCGGTGTCTGGCCAGACTAGGTTTCGGCCAGCTCACGGTGAGCTGTGACGGACGCCGACGAGCGGTGGTTCCGGGGGACGCTGTAGTTGTTGCGGCAGGCAACTGTTGTACGGAAAGTGAGGGTTGTTCTACGGAGCGTTGTCTTGTTCAAAGGCAATGCAAATGTTTGATCGGGGGGATTCCCCGGGGATCGCGGCGCGTGACAACGTTCTACTTGTCAGCGACGGACGGGTCGCTGACACAGGCTCCAGGTGGTTCCGAGCAGCTCCCGTCCGCGACCGGACTGTACCTCCCCTGCCGGTCACGGAATGAGCCTCGGGTCCGCCCTCCTTCGGGCCGACTTGCCCTCTCGGGGCAACAGCAGGACGCCGGTCGTGCCATGTGGGCTGCCGGTCGCCAGTGAGGTGGCGACCGACGCTCGGCACGACCGGCGTTTCTTCCTGCCGCAGCCTTCGCGGTGTACTGGTGCTGCTGGGGACCAGTACACCGAGAAGGTGAGCATCACTTCGGCTCCCCCGCCTGGCGGCAGGGGAGCCGCTGTCGTTGTCAGGCGAGTTCGAGCTCGGTGACCGGACGGGCCGGGATGTCGCCGTACGTCGTGCTCCGTTGGCGCGCGGGCCGTCCGGCGGCGGTGGCCATCGCGGTCAGTTCGGCGATGGATTTCCGCGAGCCGTGCTTGGAGCCGGCCATCCGGCTGATGGTCTCCTCCATCAGCGTGCCGCCGATGTCGTTGACGCCGCCGTTGAGGACCGCGACGCAGCCGTCGACGCCGAGTTTCACCCAGGAGCACTGGATGTTGTCGATCCGGCCGTGCAGCATGATCCGCGCCATCGCGTGTACCGCGCGGTTCTCGTCGTACGTCGGTCCCGGTCGCGCGACGCCGGCGAGGTAGATCGGCGAGTTCTGGTGGATGAAGGGCAGCAGCACGAATTCGGTGAAGCCACCGGTTTCGTCTTGTACGGCAGCGATCGTGCGCAGGTGCTGGACCCAGTGGTGTGGTGCGTCGACGTGTCCGTACATCATCGTCGAGCTCGACGGCAGCCCCACCTTGTGCGCCGTCGAGATGACCTCGATCCACGATGCCGTGGGCAACTTTCCCTTGGTGAGGATCCAGCGCACGTCGTCGTCGAGGATCTCCGCCGCGGTGCCGGGGATGCTGTCCAGCCCGGCCTCCTTGACCGAGATCAGGAACTCCTCGATCGACAAGCCGGTCCGCACCGAACCGTTCACGATCTCCATCGGCGAATACGCGTGCACGTGCATGTCCGGCACCCGGTCCTTGACCGCGCGGACCAGATCGGCGTACGCCGTACCCGGCAGGTCGGGGTGGATACCGCCTTGCATGCAGACCTCGGTCGCCCCGATCACCCAGGCCTCTTCGGCGCGCTGGCCGACCTCGTCCATCGACAACGAATACGCGTCGGCGTCGGTGCGCCGTTGGGCGAACGCGCAGAATCGGCAGCCGGTGTAGCAGACGTTGGTGAAGTTGATGTTGCGGTTGACGACGTACGTGACGTCGTCGCCGACCGTTGCCTTGCGCAACTCATCGGCGATCCGCGCCAGCTCGTCGAGCGCCGGACCGGTGACCGTCATCAACGTCAGGGCCTCGGCGTCGGACAGCCCGGCCGGGTCCCGCTCCGCAGCGGCGAGAGCCGCCTTCACGTCCGCGTCGATGCGAGCCGGTGCCGAGCTGCCGGTGATCGGCAGAGACGTACCGGCGGCGCGGCGCGCAGCTACGTCCTCACGCACGACGTCCCAGTCGCCATACGCGGCGTCGAAGTCGGAGCGAGTCTCGGTACGACGGCCCTCGGTGTCGATGGCGGTGTGGAGGTCGGTCCGTCCGACGCTGTCCCAGCCGCCGTCGGGCTCCTGCCAGGGCAGCCCAACCGGAAGGGCAGCCTCGTTTGCCAGACCAGTCTCCGGATCAACCAAAGCTTCGACGTGGGAGATCAGGCGAGGATCGAGCCACGGCTCACGCAGGTACTCCGGATGTGCGGTCAACCTCTCCCGCAACACGAAGCCGGCCTCGGCCGTGACCGCCGCCAGCTGGTCGATCTGCGGCCACGGACGCTCCGGGTTCACATGGTCCGGGGTGAGCGGCGAGACCCCGCCGAAGTCGTCGACGCCCGCGTCGAGGAGCAGTCGGCATTCGGCCAGATCCACCAGGTTCGGCGGCGCCTGGACGCGGACGCGCGGCCCGAGTACGACCCGCGTGACGGCGATCGCGGCCAGCCACTCGTCCAGCGGTACGTCGGCGTCGTTCCGCATCGCCGTATCAGGCTTCACCCGGAACCCCTGGATGATGACTTCCTGGATCCCGTTGTACTGCCGAGCCACCTTCCGCAGCGCGAAGATCGAGTCGGCCCGCTCGGTGAGCGTCTCCCCGATCCCGATCAGCAGCCCAGTCGTGAACGGCACGTTCGACCGGCCCGCATCCTCGAGCACCCGCAGGCGAATCGCCGGGTCCTTGTCAGGCGACCCGAAGTGCGGCTGCCCCTTCTCCTCGAACAGGCGCCGGGACGTGGTCTCCAGCATCATCCCCATACTCGGCGCGACCGGCTTCAACCGCTGCAGGTCCTGCCACGACATCACGCCAGGGTTGAGGTGCGGCAGCAGCCCGGTCTCCTCGAGGACGCGGATCGACATCGCCCGTACGTAGTCGAGCGTGCTGTCGTATCCGGCCTCCTCCAGCCACTGCCGGGCCGCCTCCCAGCGGTCCTCAGGCGCGTCCCCGAGGGTGAACAGCGCCTCCTTGCAGCCAAGCGCCGCCCCCTGTCGCGCGATCTCCAGCACCTCGTCCGGCGAGAGGTACGGCGAGTGCACACGCCCCGGCGTGGTCGCGAACGTGCAGTAGTGGCATCTGTCCCGGCACAAGCGGGTCAGCGGGATGAAGACCTTCTTCGAGTACGTGACGATGCCCGGCCGGCCGGCGTCCGCCAGGCCCTGGTCCCGGATCCTCGCTGCCGTCGCCATCAAGGCTGTCAGCGCTTCGCCCGAAGCACCGAGCAGCACCTCCGCTTCGACCGGGTCGAGGGTCTTGCCGTCGGCCGCTCGCTTCAGTGCGCGGCGCATCGCCGTACTCACGTTGTTGGTTGTCACGTCACCAAAGCCTAGGTGTCGCGCGGCGGCCGATCCCGCGAATCCGCGGACCAAAAACAATCCGTACAGACGTCCTGATAGTTTGCCGTTCATGCAGGTCAGGAGGGTTGTCGACGGCCGCCGAATGCGTGGTGAGCAGCGGCGGAGCGAGGTCCTGCAGGCCACGCTGGCCGTGATCGAGCGCGACGGAGTCGCAGGTGTAAGCCATCGCGCGGTGGCCGCGGCGGCGGATGTGTCGGTGGCGTCCATCACGTATCACTTCGCGACGCTCGACGATTTGCTCGTCGCCGCGCTCGCGTGGGCGGCTGAAGATCTCGCCGCGGAGCTGCACGCCCGGGGCAGCGAGCTGGGCGCGCGGCCCGTGGACGAGCTCGCGCGGTTGATCGAGCACAGCGTCGTACGACGACGCGGCCGCACGCTCGCGCTCTACGAGCTCTACCTGTACGCCGCGCGCCGGCCGGAGCTCCGGTCGACCGCGAGCGCCTGGCTCGAGCCGTTGACCGAGATCGCCCGAGCCCTCACGTCCGATCCACAAAAGGCGCAGCTGCTGGTTGCGGCCCTCGACGGGCTGTTGATGCAGGTGCTGATCGGCGCACGCCCGGTGGACCGAGCGGATTTCGCCGCCCTGCTCAAGGTCCTCAGTTAGGCGTCGGCCGCCGTAAGTGCCTCAGCCTCGACCTCGCTGTGGTTGGCCGGGACGCGCAGGTGGGACAACGGCTTCCAGCCGCTCGCCAGGACGCCGACCGCGAGGAGGACGGCGAAGGCGCCGACGTAGAACGGGAGCTGGATGTTGACCTCTTCACCGAGCTTCCCGGCCAGCCACGGCGCGATCGCGCCGCCGGAGAAGCGGACGAACGAGTACGCCGCGGACGCCGTCGAGCGTTCGACCGGCGCGGCACCCATTACGGCCTCGGTGATCAGCGTGTTGTTGATGCCGAGGAACAGGCCCGCGATGATCACGCCGATCGCGAGCACTGCCTTGTGGTGGGCGAACAGACCCATCATCGCCAGGTCTGCGCTGAACAGCAGCAGCGAAACCATCACGGTCGGCAGCGTCCCGAACCAGCGCTGCAGTCGCGGCGCGACGAACACCGAGCTGACCGCCAGGCAGACACCCCAGCCGAAGAAGATCAGACCGATCTGCCGCGCCGACATCGCCAGCGGGAACGGCGTGAACGCGAGCAGCGTGAAGAAGCCGAAGTTGTAGAGCAACGCCGTGACACCCACCGTCGCCAACGACCTGTGCCGCAACGCCTTCAGTGGCTCGAGGATCGACGTACGACGTGCTTGGGGCGGAGAGGCGGGCAGCAGGAACGCCGTGGCGGCCAGGGCGATCGTCATCAGGACGGCGACGCCGAAGAACGGGCCGCGCCAGGAGATCGTGCCGAGCTCGCCGCCGACCAGCGGACCGGCTGCGATGCCGACGCCGAGCGCGGCCTCGTACAGGATGATCGCCTCGGCGACCGAGCCGCTGGCCGAGTTGACGATCGTGGCCAGGGCGGTCGCGATGAAGAGCGCGTTGCCGAGACCCCAGCCGGCCCGGAAGGCGACGATCATGCCGATCGAGTTCGACAGGCCGGCCAGTGCGCTGAACACGACGATGATGGCCAGGCCGATGAGCAGGGTGCGCTTGGCGCCGATCCGGCTGGAGACCGCGCCGGTGATCAGCATCGCCACGCCGATCACCGCCATGTAGCTGGTGAACAACAGCGAGACCTGGGACGGGCTCGCGTGCAGTTGCTCGGCGATCGGCTTGAGGATCGGATCCACCAGACCGATCCCCATGAACGCGATCACGCAGGCGAACGCGACCGCCCAGACGGACTTGGGCTGCTTCAGGAACGAGGAGTTGCTCACGGTTCAAAGATACATAGGATTCCTATGTATATCCAGGTGAACTGGCTCACGGACGAATTATGTTCCCGGGGAAATAAATGTAGGCTGAGCCGCATGGCGAAGGTCTGGCAGGAACTCGGTGGCGGGTGGGTGCTCGAGGCGGTCGAGCCTGGACAGGTCCCGGCGGAGGTGCGTGCCGCGCTACCGGTCCCGGCCGCCGTCCCGGGGACGGTGACGACGGATCTGCTCGCGGCCGGGCTGATCCCCGATCCGTACCTCGACGAGAACGAGCAACGGCTCGACTGGATCGGCCGCCAGGCCTGGCGCTACCGCTGCCGCTTCACCGCGAGCGCACGGCCGGAGACAGTCTCCGAACTCGCGTTCGACGGACTCGACACACTGGCGCGGATCGTCCTCAACGGCCACGAGGTGGCGAGTACGGCGAACATGCACCGGCGGTACCGCTTTGACGTCAGCGATCGGCTGATCGACGGTACGAACGAACTCGTCGTCGAGTTCGCCTCGCCGTGGGGACCGTCCGAGCAGGCCGCCGCGGACGGCTGGCCGGACGTGTACTCGCCGCACACCCACATTCGGAAGATGGCCTGCAACTTCGGCTGGGACTGGGGCCCGATCCTGGTCACGTCCGGAATCTGGCGGTCCGTGCGCCTGGAGCAGTGGACGACGGCCCGGCTCGGCGCGGTGCGACCGCAGGTGACCGTTGCTGATGGCAAGGGTCAGGTCGTGCTGGACGTCGAAGTCGTCGGCGCCGATGCGGAGGTGACCGCGCGCGTGGCCGGCGTCGAGGCCACAACCGTCACGGACAAGGGCAGAGGCCGACTTGAGCTCACTGTCCCCGAACCTGAGCTCTGGTGGCCGATCGGGTACGGCGAGCAGCCGCTGTACGACCTGCAGGTAGAGCTGTCCAGCGGCATGGACGCGTGGTCGCGCAAGATCGGGTTCCGCAGCCTGGAGGTCGACACCGTGCCGGACGCGGACGGCATCCCGTTCGTGTTCGTCGTCAACGGGCGGCCGATCCCGGTCCGCGGGGTGAACTGGATCCCCGACGACTGCTTCCCGTCCCGGGTGGATCGGGCCCGGATCGACCGTCGCCTCGACCAGGCGATCCGGGCGAACGTCAACCTGGTCCGGGTCTGGGGCGGTGGGGTCTACGAGAGCGACGAGTTCTATGCCGCGTGCGACGAGACCGGCCTGCTGGTGTGGCAGGACTTCCTGTTCGCGGTCGCGCCGTACCCCGAGACGCCGGAGATGATGGCGGAGATCAATCTCGAGGCCCGGGACAACGTCGAGCGGCTGATGAGCCACCCGAGCCTCGCACTGTGGAACGGCAACAACGAGAACTGGCTCGGCTGGGGCTTCGAGGACTGGAACTGGAAGGAGCGCGTCGGCGGCCGCGGCTGGGGCAGTACCTACTACCTGGACGTGCTGCCCAAGGCGGTCACGGAGGTCGACCCGGAGCGCTACTACTGGCCGGGAAGCCCGTACTCCGGGCGCCCCGAGGAGTTCTACAACGACTCGTCGAAGGGGCTCGTGCACCTCTGGGACGCCTGGAACGAAAAGGATTACACCGTCTACCGCGAGTACCCGGCCCGGTTCGTCGCCGAGTTCGGCTGGCAGGGTCCGATGACGATGTCGACGCTGACCCGCGCGGTGCACGACGACGTACTCGCACCGGACTCGCCCGGCATGCTCAACCACCAGAAGGCCGGTGACGGCAACGGCAAACTCGCACGGGGACTGGCTCCGCACTTCGCGCTGCCGGAGCGGTTCGACGACTGGCACTGGGCGATGCAGCTCAACCAGGCGCGCGCCTTCCAGCTCGGCATCGAATACTTCCGCTCGCTGCAGCCGCTGAACATGGGCGCGATCATCTGGCAGCTCAACGACTGCTGGCCGGTCGTGTCCTGGGCTGTCGTCGACGGCGACGAGCGGCTGAAACCGGCCTGGTACGCGCTGCGGCGTGCATACCGGCCACGGCTGCTCACCTTCCAGCCAGGTCCGGAGGGCCTGGCCGTCGTCGTGGTGGACGACTCGGCCGCCGGCGGCACTACCGAGGTCCGGGTACGGCGCCTCGACCGCGACGGAACCCTGCTTGCGGAGCAGTCGGTGAAGCTCGCGACCGACGGACTGGCCGCGGCGCGGGCGCTGGTCGAGATCGCCGAGCCCGGCGACCCGGCTCGAGAGTTGCTGGTCGCGGAGACGTCCGAGGGTGATCGCGCATTCTGGTATTTCGTGGAGGACAAGGACTTCGCCTACCAGCCGGCGGAGCTGGAGGTCGCGGCCGCGGACGTCGACGACGGCGTCGAGCTGACGATCACGGCCCGCGGGTTCGTCCGGGATCTCGCCGTACTGGCAGACCGGATCGCGCCGGCGGCGGAGGCCGACGAGATGCTGGTGACGCTGCTGCCGGGTGAATCCACGGTGATCCGGGTCCGAGGGGTGACCCGCGACGAGCTCGAGCTCGGCTACCCGGTCGTCAGGTCGGCCAACGATCTCGTGACCTAGTTGCCGGCCCGGAACGTGGTCGGGCTGACGCCGTTGATCGCGTGGAACTGACGGGAGAAGTACAACGGGTCGGTGTAGCCGACCGCGGTGGCGATCTCGCCGACCGACAGGCCGGTGGTGATCAGCAGCTCGCGGGCCCGGGCGTTCCGGAGCCGGCGGAGGTACTCGAGCACGCCCATGCCGGTGGACTGTTTGAACAACGCGGAGAAGTGCGAGGTGCTCAGCCCGGCCAGCCGGGCGAGCTCCGCGACGCTCTGCCGGGTCGACAGGTGCTGCCGGAGGTGTTGCTGGACGAGTTCGATCCGGTCGTGGCTGGGCGCCTGTCCGAGCAGCCGGTCCGCGGTCAGCTGGGCGAGCAGGTGCCAGGCGGCGCCGGCCGCCGGGATCAGGCTGCCGGCGGTCTCGTCGCGTTCCATGCCGGACAGGATCCGGTCGACGAGGCCGGAGGCGGTGTAGGCGTCGCGCAGCTTCAGGGTGAGCGCGTGATCCGGCCCGCGGACGGCGTCCACCAGTGCGGCGGCGTCGGTACCGCAGAAGTGCAGCCACCAGATCGACCACGGGTCGAGGTCGTCGGCCTGGTAGCTGTGCGGGACTCGCTCGGGGATGACTGCCGCCTCGCCGGCCGAGACGCGAACCGCGGATCCGTTCACCTCGACGAGACCGGAGCCCTCGGTGCAGATGATGACGATCGATTCAGGGGCGCCCTCGGGGCGGCTGCGGCCGTGCCCGGCCGCGTGCGGGAAGTAGCCGGCGTCGGTGACGAGCAGCCGTTCGGTGATCGGCTCGGACCGCATCCGTCGTACCAGCGGCCGCGGTAGCACCTGGATGCGCTGACCGGGGAAGCCGTCGGGGATGAGCACCCCGTCAGCTTATTCAGCTGGTGATCAGCCGGGCGCTGAGCAGCTCCACACCGGCCGCGAAGGCCGTCAGCCGGAGGGCGCCGAGGTCGTTGTGCGGCGCGGAGACGTGGTCGACCAGCGGCGCGTCCGGGGTGAGGTCGGCGAGCCATTGCCGCTCGACCCGACCCGCGACCTCGTCGATCAACTGCAGCCGTACGCCGGACACCGGCGCCGCCACCGCGAGACCGATCGCGAGGCTGCCGCCGTCGGCAGAGAAATGCAGAGCGGCGTACGCCGTCGCCGCGTGCGCGACCCCGATCCGTCGGGTCGGGTACGAGACGCCCGTCTGCAGCTCGACCCAGCCCGTTTGCAGGGTCGCGTCGTACGAACTCAGGTGGAACTCGCCCTCGAAGGTGACCAGCGGGTCGGACGGCACCAGCCGCAGGACCGGCGGCCGCGCGCGATCGTCCAGACGCGTCGAGGCGGGTGCCGGTGCGCTGGAAGGGGGCATACCTCGCACGCTAAGAACCTGCCGCAAGGTCAGGAATGGAGCGAGCGCGGGATTGTATGGACATTTCCACGATCCACCATCACGTTTCTCCGCAAGCGACTGCAGGGCTAGGGGTTGTGGCCTTCCGGCTTGACAAGTAGATGCTGGTCAGGCAATTTTTTAACCGAGCAAAATAATAGTCGATGGGCAGGTAGATGGCGATCCTCGATCACGGGCGCAAGTCACCCGCGCACCGGTACGACGCTCGGCTCGCGTGGATCCTGATCGCCCCGGCGGCGGTCGGGTTCGTGGTGTTCGCGGCGTACCCGACGCTGCGGGGGATCTACCTGAGCTTCACCAGCTTCAAGGTGCTCACGCCGGCCCGCTGGACCGGCCTGGCCAACCTGCGGCACCTGATGCACGACGACATGTTCTGGCAGTCGCTGCTGGTGACCGTGTACTTCGTCGTCCTGGCAGTGGTGATCGGATTGTTCTTCTCGGTCCTCACCGCGGTCGTCCTGCACCGGCTCGGCGTCTCGACCGTGATCCGCGGCCTGATCATCCTGCCGTTCCTGGTGTCGGGCGTAGTGGCCGGTACGGTCTGGGCCTGGATGCTCGACCCGCAGTTGGGCGTCGTGAACCTCGCACTCAACAAGCTGATCGACCATCCGATCCTGTTCCTCGGATCGCACGGCTGGGCGGTGCCGACGCTCGCGTTCATCAGCGTCTGGAAGTCGATGGGCTACAACGCGATCATCATCTTCGCCGGACTACAGACGATCCCGCCGTCGGTGTACGAGGCCGGCCGGCTGGACGGCGCCAGTGAGCTCGGGATGCTCCGGTACCTGACCCTCCCGCTGCTGCGCCCGATCCTCGCGCTGGTCGCCGTCCTGACCGTGATCGGGTCGTTCCAGGTCTTCGACATCGTCCAGGTGACGACCAAGGGCGGCCCGGCCGGCGCGACGAACATGCTGCAGATCTACATCTACGACAAGGCGTTCGGGCAGTTCGACTTCGGCTACGCGGCCACGATGTCGCTGGCGTTGTTCGCGATCCTGCTCGCGATCACGTTCGTCCAGCTGCGGTTGCTGCGGGCCAACGAGTCGGACACGAACTAGGAGCCCGGCCATGACCACTTCGATCTCACGCCGCCGGCTCCCGGTCGGCCGCACGTTCGCCTGGCTGTACGTCGTCCTCGTGCTGCTGGTGACGATCTTCCCGTTCTACTGGATGCTGCGGACGGCGCTGTCCAACAACCTGAAGCTGATCACCGACCCGTCGTCGCCGCTGCCGGTGGGCTTCACCTGGGGTGCGTTCGGTCGGGTGCTGGGCTTCTCGTCCCGTGCCGAGGCGCTCGCCCAAGGCGGCTCGGGCGCGGCGATCGACCTCGCGCAGTCGGTCCTGAACTCGGTGATCTACGCAGCGGTCACGACCGCGTTGATCGTGTTCTTCTCGATGCTCGCGGCGTACGCGTTCGCCCGGCTGCAGTGGCGCGGCCGGGACGTGGTCTTCGCCGTCTTCCTGACCGCGTTGATGATCCCCGGGATCCTGACGTTGCTGCCGAACTACGTGCTGATCAAGGACCTCGGCCTGCTGAACACCTTCGGCGGGATGATCCTGCCGGGTGCGCTGTTCTCGGCGTTCAACATCTTCTTCCTGCGGCAGTTCATGATCGGGCTCAGCACCGAGGTCGAGGAGGCCGCGATCATCGACGGCGCCGGGCCGTTGCGGGTCCTGTTCCGGATCGTCCTGCCGATGTCGTCCGGCCCGGTCACCACGCTGTCGATCCTCGGCTTCATCGGCCTCTGGAACGACTACTTCTGGCCGTTGCTCGTGACCACCGACGACAGCGTCCGGCCGCTGACCGTGGCACTGGCCGTGTTCAAACAAGCCTCACCGCAGTCGATGCCGGACTGGGCCGGCCTGATGGCCGCGACGCTCGTCTCGGCGCTGCCGATGCTCGTGCTGTTCATGGTCTTCGGCCGCCGGATCGTCAACTCCATCCAGTTCGGCGGCATCAAGTAACACCCTCACCCCTGGAGAACCACATGAAGTCCACACGCCTGGTGGCCATGGCCGCGGCGGTCGTCCTCACCGCCGGCCTGGCGGCCTGCTCGTCGTCCGACAACGATGCCGGTGGCAACACAACGGTCAACTGGTGGACCTGGGACCCGGTCCAGGCCGAGGCGTACCAGCAGTGCATCCCGGACTTCCAGGCGAAGAACCCGGGCACGACGGTGAAGATCTCGCAGTACAACACCGACGACTACTTCACCAAGCTGACCGCAGGCTTCGTCGGCGGGAACGCACCGGACGGCTTCATGAACAGCGTCCAGTACTTCCCGTCGTACGTCGACCAGGGCCAGCTCGAGCCGCTCGACGACCACGTCGCGCAGGACGGGTTCGACCTCAAGGGCATCACGATCGGGACCGATGCCTGGAAGGGTAAGGACGGCAAGCTGTACGGGCTGCCGATGGACTGGGCCACCTCCGGCATCTACTACAACAAGGCGCTGCTGGCGAAGGCCGGGCTCACCGACGCACAGCTGCAGTCGATGACGTTCGACCCGAGTGACGGCGGTACGGCGGAGAAGCTCGCGGCCCACCTGACCGTCGACCGGAACGGCGTCCGCGGCGACGCGCCCGGCTTCGACAAGGCGCATGTGGCGGTCTACGGGATCGGCATGCTGGCCGCCAACGACTTCCGCGGACAGACGTCGTGGTTCCCGTTCGCGGCGGCCACCGGCTGGAAGATGGCCAACCCGGAGGCGTGGCCGACCGAGTTCAGTTACAACGACCCGCGGTTCGTCGCCACGATGCGCTGGGTCAAGACGATGGTCGACAAGGGGTACTCGCCGAAGCTCGGGACCTTCACGGTCTCCGACAGTGAGCAACTCGGGAGCGGCAAGGTCGCGATGACCGTGGGAGGATCCTGGGAGGCGGCGACGTTCGCGAAGTTGCCGGGGCTGAAGGTGGGAATCGCGCCGTCACCGCTGGGCAAGGACGGAACCACGCGCGGGGCCTTCGGGAACGCCAACGGTAATGTCGTCTGGTCGAAGAGCAAGAACAAGGAGGCTACCTGGAAGTGGATCGCTTACCAGGAGTCGGAGGCCTGTCAGACCAAGGCCGCCGCGTACAACGCCTCCTTCTTCCCGTCCAACGGGAAGGCCATGGACGCCCTGGCCGCGTCCGAGCAGGCCAAGGGCGTGGACCTGAGCGTGTTCACCGCGATGGAGAAGGCCGGCCAGATCCAGCTGTCCAAGCCGTTCGCCAACGGGACGAACGTCGAGTCGACGTTGAAGCCGCTGTTCGAGTCGTACTTCACCAGCAACGCGGGAGACGACTTCTGGACCAAGGTGACCGACAAGACCAAGGAGACGTTGGCGGCGCAGGGCTGACCGGTTCGACGGCTGCGGTGACCGGGTGACGGCCAAGGAAGTGCGCAAGCCGCTGGCGCTGGACTCGCCGACGGCGGTGAACGTGCTGGTCCGGATCCTGACCCGGGGCCCGATCGCGCGGATCGACGTCACCCGGCAGTTGCATCTGTCCGCCGCATCGGTGACGAAGGCCGTGACCACGTTGATGGATCACGGCCTCGTCACCCTCGCCGAGGACCGAACGGTCGCGCCGGCCGCGCCCGGGCGGCCGGCCCGCGCGTTGCGGGTGGTGCCGGAGAGCCTGCTGGCGTTGGGGATCGTGGTCCGGCGGGATCGGTTGTTCGCGACCGTGACGAGTCTGCGGGCCGGGATCCTGCACCGGACGGAGTACGGGCTGCCCGGATCCTCACCCGAGACCGTGGCCGTTGCCATCGGCAAGTTGGTTCGCGGGCTGCGGACCACGCTCGGCGACGAGATGGCCGGTCTTGGCGGCATCGGCGTCGTACTCGACGGTGTCGTGGGGGACGAGCGGGTGCGATCGGCCGAGCTCGGGTGGCGCGACGTCGCTTTCCTGGCGCGGCTGCGGGCGGAGCTGCCCGACGATCAGGTCGTCGTGGCCAACGACGTCCACGCGGTGGCGCTGGCCGAGGAGTGGTTCGGTGCCGCGATCGGGATGCGGACCTTTGCGGTCGTTTCCGTAGGAGCACGAGTGCGGTGCGCGTTGCTCGCCAACGGTGGCGTCGTCGGCGGGCCGTCCGGCGACGGCGCCTTGGGGCGGACCGTGGTGAGCTCGACAGGTACCGAGGTGGATACCGTGGCCTCGACCGCGGCGATCCTGACCGCGATTCGTACGGCGGTTGGCGATCCACAGCTGACCATGGCCGACGCGCTGGCCCTGGCCCGCGCAGGTGACCCGCGCTTGACCGCCGCCCTGACTGTGGCCGGTACGGCGCTGGGCGATGCGGCCGCGACCGTCGTCGCCATCGCGGGCCCTGAGGTCGTCCTGGTCACCGGCGACTTCGTCACCGACAGCACCGACCTGCACACGGCCCTCCGAACGGCCTTCACGGAACGCGTCGAGCAACTCGGTCAGACCTGCTCACTCGTCGTCCGATCCCAGGACCCGAACGACTTCGCCCGCGCTGCCGCCGCCATCCTCCTCCGGCACCTGATCCAGAACGGACTCCTGCCCACCGGCTGAACGCCCTATCGGGGCGTGTCCTCCACCGGCTCGAGAGTGAGGAGTTTGTGGATGACTACGACCGCGGCCTCCAACGTAGTGAGGTCCGTGTCGGGGAGTTGGCTCAGCCGTGCGGCCAAGGTGGCGCCGGCTTGGTGCCGGGCGCTGTTCAGTTCCGCCAGGCCGGCCTTTGTCAGGCTGATCAGGCTGGCACGGGAGTCGCCCGGATCGGCGGCGCGCTGCACGAGACCCTGCTCTTCGAGGCGTTGCACCTGGGCCGACATCGTCGGCTGGGAACACCGATCGGCCTTGGCCAGTTCGCTGATCCGGGCCTGTCCCAACTCGTCCAGCCGCCCGAGCACCCGCGTCACGGCATGCGGCAAGGCGCTCACATCCCGGGTGGCCAGCCGGTTCAGTCGCGCCGACGCGACGACGACATCCTCACCGAGCCTGGTCAGATCCGTAGCCATCACACCCACCAATATACATAGGAGTCCTATGCATCTCCAGTCTCGGCAGAGTACACCAGGTTACCCGGCCAGGTGGAGTGTCTGGTGGCCGGGCGTGAGGTGGACGGCAGCGCACCCGGAGCGAAATGGTGTGGCTCGGCCTGTCGGGACGTGGGTGAGAATGCCGTCGGGCGCGCAGGGGAATCGCAGGACGGCATCGGTGCGATCGCTGCCCCAGTTGACGATGTGCAGGATGTGTCCGTCGGTGGTGCGGCGGGCGGTGACGAGAGTCTGCGGCACTCGGCCGGCTGGACTGATGATGGCGGGGGAGTCGGGGCCGAGGTCGTTCAGCTGGCTGGTGGTGGCTGGTTCGGTGAGTTCGATGATCCGGCGGCCGGTCGCGCGGAGGAGGACCAGGTGTTCCTGGTCTACGCCGCTGCGTGGCGGCACGACGAGCGGGATCCCGATTGGTTCGGTCAGTTCGGTCGCGGTGTCCCACAGGTTGTAGGCCAGCCCGGCCGCCGTGAGTTGCAGCAGCGTCGTGTCCCAGGCGCAGTACGCGGCGGCCGCGTCCTCGTCGTACCAGTCGACGTCGGGGATCCGGGAGGTTCCGGTGACTGTGTACGCCGCCTTCGCATCGGGGCGATGCCAGGCGACGACGACCGAGGGAGTGACCGGCGCTGTGAGCGCGTCCGGTCGCCGGCGGGCAGAGGCGACCAGGTTGTCGATCGGGGCAAAGAAGGGCGACCGGCCGCCGTCGATGCCGAGCGGGGCCAGTTCCCAGTTCTCCCGGTCGGAGAGCATGTAGAGGTTGAAGCCGTTGAAGCCGAGGGCAACGGCGGCTCCCCACCAGATCTCTTGCTCCAGCGGGGTGGGGTCGGGGTAGTCGATGCGTTCGCCGGGGGAGCGCCAGATGCCGGCTTGCAGTTCGGGAACCCAGGGCAGTGGTTCACCTGCCGCGCGCGCGGTGGCGGCCGAACGCGCGAGGCGATGGATGTCGTCCGTCGCGAGAGGCGGGATGTAGTAGTGGTCCTCGCCGGTAGCAGCGCCGACCTCGCGCGATACCGCGGCGTGAGCGACCGGTACGTCGTGGACGGGATGTGTGACCAGGTTGACGGTGTAGAGGAGGTCCTGCCCGCCCAGTCGATGGTGGATGGCTTTCAGCTCGGCCAGGTAGCGGACCGCGGTGTCGGTCTTGAAGTCGATCCAGTCGTACAAACGCCGGGCTACCGCCGAAGCACCCGGCACCGGCCGGTACGGCGGCTCGGCCTGGTCGAAACTCGTCAACGTCTCGTCGGCCCACGCCGTACGCCAAGACTGCGGGCTGCCGTCGTACCGTTCCCACAGCCACTTCCGGTAGGCCTCGACGGCCGCATCGCTGTAGTCGCTGCGATACATCGAGTCCTGGAAGCAGGTGCTCGGTTCGTTGTCGAGCTGGAAGGCGATGACGGGGCCGTTCGGGAACACCAGGTCACCGACGACAGCCCAGATCGCCGTGAACCATCCGTCGACCGCTTCGAGGAAACCGGGATGGCTGTACGACGGCATGGGGTGCTGGAACGGCGGGTTGTAGCCGAGAGCGATCTCCCCGGCGTCGTCGCGCACCAGTAGTTCACGGCGATCCAGCAACCAGTCCGGGTAACCGCCCCCCACCTCCTCGGCACAGATCCAAGGTCCAGGCTTGAGCTGTACGTAGACGTCCGCATCCGCGCAGACGTCGAGAAATCGCCGTACGTCGAGGCGCGGATCGCGCCGGCCGGTCAGATCGAGACCGCCAGGAGTGGGCGCGTGCCGGCGCCAGGAGAGATAGGTGCTGATGATCTGGACTCCGGCGTCGCGGGCTGCCCGCACGGCAGGTTCCCAGGTCTCGGGATCCATCCGCCAGAACTGGATCTCGCCGGCAATCAGTGGAAGGCGCCGCGATCCGATCTTTACCAGGCCGTTCTCGACCGTGACCTTGGTCATCCCTTGACGCCTCCGGCGGTGTTGCCGGCGACGAGCCATTTCTGGATCAGGCCGAACAGGACGATGCTCGGGATCGCTACCAGGATGGCCATCGCGGCGAGTTGGTTCCAGGAGACCTCGTAGGCGCTGGACAGTTGTGAGAGGCCTACCGGCAGGGTGCGATGCTCGTCGCTGTTGGTGAAGGTGAGCGCGAAGGTGAACTCCTCCCACGAGCCGATGAACAGAAAGATGCCGGCGGCAACGGCTCCGGGACGGGCCGCGGGCAGCGCCGCGTGCCACATCGCACCGAACTGGTTGCAGCCGTCGATGCGGGCGGCTTCGTCGATCTCCTTGGGTATCTGGTCGAACGCGGACTTCATCAGCCACGCGCCGAGCGGGACCGACGCGCTCACCTGCGCGAGGATCAGTGCCCACGGAGTATCGATGAGGTTCAGCTTCGAGATGACGCTGAAGAGCGGGATGATCAGGAGCACCGAGGGGAACATCTGGGTGGCCAGGAGCCCGATCGCGATCGCGAACCGGCCACGGAACCGATAGCGCGACAAGGCGTAGCCCGCCATCACACCGATCAGCAGGCCGATGGCGACGGTGCAGATGCTCACCAGGACGGAGTTGCCGAGCCAGGACAGGAAGTTGCCGCGACCAACGACATAGGAGAAGTTGTCCAGCGTCGGATGGGCGGGGAACAGCGATCGCGGCTTCTGGTAGAGCTCCTCCTTGGTCTTGAAGGCGTCGGAGACCACGCCGATCATCGGCAGGAGCGCGAAGACGGCCAGCACGGTCGCTGCGACCCAGAGCAGTGGACGGGACGGGCGGACCGGGCGACGGGTACGGCGAGGACCGGGTGCGGCGGCGAGGGCAGTCACAGGAGGGCGTCCTTCCCGAAGGCACGGATGTAGACGGCCGAGCCGATTCCGACGATCACGAACAGCATCATCGACAGCGCCGACGCGTAGCCGAAGTCGAAGCTGCTGAAGGCGCTCTTGTACACGAAGGTCGTGAGAATGTCCGTCGCGCCGGCCGGTCCGCCGCCGGTCATGACGTAGATCAGGCTGAAGTTGTTGAAGGTCCAGATGAGTGCCATCAGGGTGCTGGTGAGGAGCATCGGTTTGAGCAACGGCAGGGTGATCCGCCGGAACGCTCGGGTCCAGGTCGCCCCATCGACGCTGGCGGCTTCGTACAGCTCACCGGGGATCGACGCCATGCCGGCGATCAGCAGGACCATGATGAACGGGAAGCCGCGCCAGACGTTGGCCAGTACGACGGCTCCCAGCGCGGTGTGTGGATCGGCGAGCCAGGCGTGCTCGACGTCCGGCGAACCGACGAGCCCGAGGATCTGGTTGATCATGCCGTAGTCAGGCTGGTAGAGCAGCTTCCAGGCCAGCGCGCCGACGACCACCGGCGTGGCCCAGGGAAGGACGAAGACCGCACGCAAGAGCCTCGCGCCGGCGAGTTGCTGAAGGAGCAACGCGCCTGCCATCGCGACGACGAGTTGCACGGCGACGGAGCCGATGGTCCAGATCAGGCTGTTCCCGAAGACCGACCAGACCGCACGGTCATGCGCGGCGTCGACGTAGTTCTGGACACCGTTGAACTGCCAGCCCTGGTGCTTGGTCGGGTTGACGTCGAAGAAGCTCTGCACGGCGACGGTGACGATCGGATAGATCACGAAGCCGCACACGGCGATCACTGCGGGGGCCAGGAACAGGTACGGCGTTGCCCGCGTGAGCCAAGGAAGTCCACGCGGCCGGACTCCCTCCACCCCGGCCGCGCGGATCGATGTCACCATGGTCACTGCAGCACCTTGTTCGAGGCCTGGACCGCCGCGTCGAGCGCCTCCTGCGGGGACTTCTTCCCCGACAGCGCAGCCTGTACCGCTTGGCCCAACGCCGTGTCGACGTCGCCGGCCTGCGCGATCGACGGCCGTGCCCGCGCCTGTTTCAAGACCTCGGAGAAGGCCGTGACGTAAGGGTCGTTCTTGAATGCCGGGTCGTCGTACAGCGCCGGCTTCACCGGGACGTAGCCGAGCTTGCTCGCCCATTCCTTCTGCACCGAGTCCTGCATCAGCCACTTCACGAACGTCTTCGCCGCGTCAGCATGCTTGGAGTTCTTCAGCACCAGCAGGTCCAGCCCGCCCAGGACCGTCGCCGTCTGCTTGTCCTTCGGCAGCGGCGCGACGGCCCATTTGCCGTCGATCCCGGCGGTCTTCAGCGACGGAATCATCCAGGGGCCTGACGTCATCATCGCCAGGCTCCCGGACACGAACGGTCCCTTCAGGTCGTCCTCGGTCGCGCTGGCCATACCGGCGGGCATCGCCTTCTTCTGCAGGTCGACCCACAACTGAAGAGCGCGGACGCCGTCCGGCGAGTTGAAGACCGCGGTCTTCTGGTCCTTGTCGAGGACGTCGGCACCCGACTGCCACAGCCAGGGGTAGAACTCGAATCCGCCCCAGCCACCGAACAGCCCGGCGCCGTGGACGCGACCGGAGGTGAGCTTGTCGGCATCCGCGGTGAACTCGGCCCAGGTCGCGGGTGGAGCACTGATCCCGGCTGCCTTGAACAGGTCGGAGCGGTAGAACAGCGCTAGCGCCGAGACGTCGACCGGTACGCCGTACAGCTTGCCGTCCTTGGTCAGCGGCTCCAGGCTGGCGGGGAAGTAGTCCTTCGCGACCGCGGTGCCGTCGAGCGGCAAAGCCCAGCCGGAGGCGATGAACTGGGATGCGCGTGGTGGCTCGACCCGGGCGATGTCCGGTCCCTTGCCACCCGCGATCTGGGTGGTCAGTTTGTCGTAGTAGCTCTTGTCGTTGTCGCGGATGAGTTTGACCTTGATGGTCGGGTTCGCTTGCTCGAATCCCTCGAGCTGCTTGGCGAACTGGGCCGACTCGGCGTCGCTGAACTGCTCCTGGAAGGTGATCTCCACGGTTCCGTTCGAACCACTGCCGTCGGATGATCCGCAGCCGGCGAAGGCTGCGATCATCAGCGGGGTGGCGGCCAGTGCCGCGATCCGCTGTCTGGTTCGGGTCATCAGTGCCTTCTCCCTGGGTAGGAAACCGGTCCGCTCACGGGCGGATCAGCCGTTGGTTCTGTACCGACACGGGCACGGACAGCCGCAGATCACGACTGGACCTGCCCGCGGTGAAGACGTAGCGGCCGCCGGGGATCTCCCACCGGTGCGCTTCGACGTTCCAGATCTCGAGCGCCCGCCGGTCGACAGGGACGAGCGCGGTGTCGGCAGCACCGGCCGGTACGTCGATGATCGCGAACCCCGCCAGCCAGCGCGCCGGACGCTCGATGGACGAGTCCGGCGCCTCGAGGTAGACCTGCACAACCTCACGCGAAGGCCGGCCGCTGACGTTCGTCAGCCGTACCTGTACGACGAGGTCGTCGACGTCTCCGCGCAGTTCCAGCTCGTCGTACACCCAGTCGCCGTAGCCGAGTCCGAAGCCGAACTCGCGAGCCGGCGTCCGGCCGTCCCGGTCCCAGCCGCGGTAGCCGATATGGATGCCCTCGGTGTAGTCGATGGTTCCGCCGATCGGCGCCGTACGAGGGTCGGCTTCGATCGCCGGGAGGGTCCAGGGCAGGCGGCCGCTGGGCTCGGTCACACCGAGCAGGGCGTCGACCAGCCCGGTGCCGGCCTCCTGGCCGGGAAGCCACCACCACAGGACGGCCGCGGCGCGTTCCAGCCAAGGCAGGACGACGGGCGCCCCGGCGTTGACGACGACCACCGTGCGGGGATTGGCAGCGATGACCCGTTCGACGAGTTCGTTCTGGCGGCCGGGAAGGGCCAGTGTCTGCCGGTCCCAGCCTTCGGACTCGGTCTCCTCGTTGGTACCGACGACGACGATGGCCGTGTCGGCGGCCGCCGCGGCGGCGACGGCCTGGTCGATCTCTTCATCCGCGGTGTGTTCCTCGAAGTCGTGCCGCAGTGCGAAGCGGACGAAGCGGCCGTAGGCGCCGGCATCGACCACTTGCTGGTCCGACTCGACGACGACCTGCTCGTTGCCCTCGGCTACGAAGACCGCCGATGGGCCGCTCGGGTTGTTGGCGGAAGAATCGAGGATGACGTCGTGGTCTGCCCACTGCCGCGACTCCGAAACAGTCTGTTCGTCGAAGCGGATCCGGTGCGCGCCCGACACGCCGACCTCGATCCGGTGTCTGCCGGGACGGTCAAGGGTGACGATCGCGCGGATCCGCGCCTGCGTCGCCTCGGGTGGCGCGTCCCGGTTCCACTCCTCGTCAGCAGGGACCGAACGCTCCGCGTCGACGACGTTTCCCGCCGCGTCGAGGAAGGTGATCCGGTAGCCCGGCGCGCCGTCGGATGCAGTCACCAAGTGTGGGTCGATCGGTCCCGCATGTTCGTGACCCGAGGCGCCTCGGCTCACGATGATCCTGGTATCCGGCAAGGCATCCCGCAGCGCTGCCTCGGGCCCGGCCAGGTACGGCGCCGTCACGAAGGCGCTGCCGCCGCCCTGGACGAACGGCTCGAGGGCATTCGGCCCGATCAGCGCCACCGTACGGAGCCTGTCGCTCGACAGTGGCAGCAAGTCGTCGTTACGCAGTACGACGATCGAGCGGGTCACGGCTTCGCGCAGCAGAGCGCGAGTGCTGGACCGGTGGGGGAGGTCGTCGTCGATCACCGGGGGCTGCCGGAGGGTGCCGACGGCGCCGACCCTCGACCCGAGGCGGACGATCCGCTCGACCTTGTCGTCGACAACGGCCTCCGCAACGTTGCCGTCAGCAACCGCCGCCTCCAGCGCGGTCCCCCACGGGCCGTCCGGCC
This sequence comes from Kribbella sp. NPDC055071, assembly GCF_053608045.1. Taxonomy (NCBI): domain Bacteria; kingdom Bacillati; phylum Actinomycetota; class Actinomycetes; order Propionibacteriales; family Kribbellaceae; genus Kribbella; species Kribbella sp. NPDC055071. The sequence goes on along the minus strand of NZ_JBSGUS010000009.1, from coordinate 122,970 downwards.
CGGGCATCACCAGATCCAGTCCGGCCAGCGCCGATTCGACGGTCGACCCGGTCGCGAGCCAGTCGCTGACCACGACACCGTCGAACCCCCATTCGCCCTTGAGGATGCCATTGATCAGGTGTGAATGCTCGGTCGCCGGATTCGCCTCCGACCCGGCCTCGACCCGGTTGTAGGCAGCCATGACCGACCACACGCCGGCCTCGACCGTGCGCTCGAACGGCGCCAGGTACACCTCACGCAGCGCACGCTCGGGGATCCGCGCGAGGTACGTCGTACGGTCGGTCTCGGACTCGTTGCCGATGAAATGCTTGACGCAGAGCGCGACTCCGCAGGACTGCGTGGACCGGACGAGCTCGGCGGCGATGGTTCCCGTCAGCAGCGGATCTTCGGAGAAGGTCTCGAAGTGGCGGCCGCCGTACGGAGTCCGCTGCAGGTTGACCACGGGCGCCAGGACGACGTCGACGCCCTTGCGGTGCGCCTCGCCGGCGACGAGGGCGCCCAGCCGACGGACCAGCTCGACGTCCCAGGTCGCGGCGACCGCGCTCGGGTTGGGCAGCTGGGCCGATGGCCGGATGTCCTCGTTGACGCCGCGTACGCCGACCGGGCCGTCGGAGACCACGAGGGCGCGCAGGTCACGCTCGGGGAAGGGATGCAACGTCCAGGACGTGGCCCCCGTCAGCAGCGCCACCCGAGCGTGGAGGCTCGGGTAGCCCGCGACGACGCCGTCAGGAGCACCGGTCCGGACAGTCATGCACACTTCCTCCCATCGGCCCCCGCGGGTATCACGGGTCCGGCCGTCTCCGCCTAGTAGAAAAGACTTACTTACTGGTCGGCAAGTCTTTGAAATATCTCGGTTACGTAACATTTACTTACTGGTCACCAAGTAGTGCCGTTCGGTGCGAACCGGCGTTCGAACGGTCGTAAGCTCCTTGTGTAGTGATCGTGAGGATCTGGAGGACTGATGGGTTCGCAGCAGAGCTGGCCGGCGCCGCCTTCGTCCGGCGCCGGAAGGGCCCAGCGGCCGCAGAAGCGGTCCGGCCGCCGACGGGCCGAGATCCTCGAGGCCGCGATGGCGGTCTTCGGTGAGCGTGGCTACGCGAACGGGTCGCTGCAGGACATCGCCGACCGGGTCGGCATGACCCATGCCGGGGTCCTGCACCACTTCGGCTCCAAGGAGCAGTTGCTGATCGCGCTGCTGGAGTATCGCGACGACGCCGACGTGGCCGAGCTCGAAGGGCACATCGCACCGCGAGGGGCGCCGCTGCTGGAACACCTTGTGGAGACAGCGGAAACCAACAGCAAGCGGCCGGGCATCGTGCAGGCCTACACGGTCCTGCTCGGCGAGGCGGTCACCGAGAATCATCCGGGCCGGAAGTTCTTCACCGAGCGTTTCGCAGGCCTGCGGGACATGGTCACGAGCGCGGTGGCGGATGCGACCGGCCGGGGGATGGGTGACCTGCAGACCGTCGCTGCCGCCTCCGCGATCATCGCCACGATGGATGGCCTGCAGACGCAGTGGCTGCTTGATCGCGAGGCGGTCGACATGCGCAAAACCGTCGAGCTCATCATCCGGGCCCTGGTCCACGAGCTGACCCAGGACTGACCCTCCGAGCCGGTTGCCGGCCCGGGACGCGCTGAGGCGCAATCCCGGGCCGTTATTGTTTCGTGATGTACTTACTGACTTGTAAGTGAGTAATCTGCCGCCAACCCGCCCCTCCTTGGCGGGCCCGCCACGAGGAGGAACATGCTCTCCACCACGAGGAACGTGAAGGCAAGGTTGGTGGTCGCCCTGACGGCGGCCGGTGTGCTGACCGGGGGGTCCTTGGTGTCCATCGGCCATCCGGAGCGCGCGGTCGCGGCCGGACCCGGTACGACGGTCTCGGTCGTCGCGACATCGCTCGGGGGAGACCGGCTCACGCCGCAGAGCTCTCCGAGTTTCGGATCTCTGTCCGGTCAGCCCGATATCCGCGTCGACGCGACGCGCCAGTTCCAGGGCATCGACGGTTTCGGTGCCACCTTCAACGAGGCCGGTTGGGCAACACTCACCAAGCCCTCGGTGAGTGCCGCCCAGCGCGATGCCGTGATGACAAAGCTCTTCGACCCGTCCGTGGGCGCCGGCTTCAGCATCGCCCGGACGCCGATGGGGTCGAGCGATTTCGCCCTCACCCACTACTCCTACGACGAGACGCCTGGTGACTTCTCGCTGAGCAACTTCTCGATCGCGCACGACGACCAGTACCTGGTGCCCTACATCAAGGCGGCCAAGGCCAAGGGGAACTTCCGCCTGATGGCCTCGCCGTGGACAGCGCCCTCGTGGATGAAGGCCAACAACTCGTTGCTCGGCCGGCCCGGCGACCCGAAGCTGATCGAGCCGACGACGGACCCGCGGTACTACCAGGCCTACGCGGACTACTTCGCCAGGTATGTCGCGGCGTACCGGGCCAAGGGCATCACCGTCGACGACGTCTCGATCCAGAACGAGCCGGAGAACCCGGCCAAGTTCGAGGCGACGACGTTCACCTCCGACCAGATGGAGAAGTTCGTCGGCACCTACCTCGGACCGACCTTCGATGCGACCGGCACGAAGTCACGCATCCGCGTCTACGAACACAACCAGGACCACTGGTGGTACCCCGCCCATGTGCTCGCCGATCCGACGGTCAAGCCGTACGCCGCCGGCGCCGACTTCCATCCGTACGAGTGCGACTTCGGCCAGGAGTACTGCTCCGACGGGAACCTCGGCCTGTTCCAGCAGGCCGCGCCCGGCTACTCGAGCTGGATGAGCGAGCACACCGATCTCGGCCAGGCCGAACCCGACAACTACATCCGGGACGAGAAGTGGGGCCGGGAGATCGTCAAGCAGATCAACTCCGGCCAGGGCGCGTACATCTACTGGAACATGGTGCTCGACCAGAATGGCGGTCCGGTCACCGACCTGAGTGCCCCGCAGGAGCCGCTCATCGAGGTCGACACCAGCACCAGCCCGGCGACGATCACCTACCTGCCGAAGTACTACGAACTCGCGCAGTTCTCCAAGTTCGTCAAGCCGGGCGCGCACCGCATCGGCGCCGAGGGCGGTACGACCGGTGACACCGTCACCCAGACCGCCTTCGAGAACCCGGACGGCAAGCGGGTCCTGGTCGCCGTCAACAGCGGCCCGGCGACCACGCTGACCGTCGGGGAGGGGACGAACGGGTTCCAGACGACCCTGGCGGCGCACTCGACGACCACGTTCACCTGGGCGAGCCCGAAAGACTCGTACTCGATCAACGCCGGGGCCGGGTCGGGCTGGAACGACATCGGGGGTGAGCACTTCACCGGCGACACCGGCGACACCGGCGGGATGACCCACACGACCACGAGCGCCATCGCCGGAACCGCGGACGACGCCCTGTACCAGAGCACCCGCGACGGTCAGTTCTGCTACAACCTGGCGGTCCCGAGCGGCCGGTACCGGGTCACTCTGCTGCTCAGCGACAATACGTCGACGGCAGCAGGACAAAGGGTTTTCGACGTTCTGGCTGAAGGGTCGACCCGGCTGTCCGGCGTCGATCCTTATGCCTTGGCCGGTGGCGGGAAGACCGCTACGAGTCAGTCCTTCGACCTCGCGGTGACCGACGGGTCGCTGTCACTGGAGACCGTCGCTGTCACCGGCAGCCCGACCATCGCCGGAATCCGGGTGCAGCCGTTGCCGTCCACCGGCCAGCAGCACATTTCCCAGGTGACCGGCGGCGTGCCGACCGGGTACACCGTCGACAGCGGCGTACTGCCTGGAACGATCTTCGCGCAGGACTACAACGAGGGCGGTCAGGGCGTCGGCTATCAGATCGCAACACCGCAGGCGACGACCTCGACGTACCGGCCGGATGCGACCAACCTCATCGATACGACAGACACCACCTACGGTGGCGGGCAAGGCGTTGGCGGGCTGTCCACCGGCGATCGGCTGAACTACACGGTCAACGTGGTGGCCGGCGGCAACTATGACCTCCGCGCCAGGCTCTCCTCGAGTGTTGCCACTGGCAAGTTCCAGGTCCTGGTCGACGGAGTGTCCGTCGGCACGGTCAACGTCCCCAATACGGGCGGGGCCTGGACATCGGTGCCGCTGTACGGCGCCGGGGTGCCGGCCGGCCGGCACACGCTCACCTTCGTGGTCGTTGCCGGAGGCTACGACTTCCGCTACCTCGTCGGCTCCCGGGTCACTGCACTTGCGGCCGGCGCCGTGATCGAGGCAGAGGACTTCGGTGCCGGTGGTGAAGGCGTCGGATACCACGACACCACAGCAGGCAACGGCAATACGACGTACGACGGTGCTCAGCTGACCGGCTACTACCGCGGTGGCGACGTCGATCTCGAACACTCCTCACCGGAGACCTCGCCGCCGGTGAACTACGACGTCGGCAGCACCGACGACGGTGAATGGCTGCGGTACGACGTCTATGCGGCCGCCGGTGGTTCCTTCGACATCAGCGCGCGGGTCGCGAGCGGATTCACCTCCGGGAAGATCCGGTACGCCCTCGACTCGACCACCAACATCATCAGCCCGGCCACGCTGACCGTCCCGAATACGGGTGGCTGGCAGACCTGGATCTCCGAGACGCAGCGCGTCACGATCCCGACCGGACCGCACGCGTTGTATGTCCTTGTCCAGCAAGGAGGTTTCAACTTCGACCGCCTGACAGTGACACCAGCGGGGCAGGGATGGGCCAAGACGGTGGGATTCGGTAGTTCGTATGCCGCCGGTCCGGGAGTCTCCCCGAACACCAGCCCGAACTCGCGTGGTTACGTCAAGTCCGGCACCGAGGTGATGATCCAGTGCCAGCGATCCCGCTGGAACCAGCTCGGCTACCTCGCCGACACTTTCGGGCAACGCGACGCGTACTACGACGCATCGTGTCCCGGTGACAAGAGCGGAAGTATCGCCAACCCCACGAACGCCGACGGCACCACCAGTTCGATCGGGGACGAGATCGCGGAGGCTTCAGCCGGGTACCGGTCGACGACGCCGGGTTCGGGTGCGCTAGGTACCGGCACCACGGTGGTGACGGTCTCCATCGGTGGGAACGATGTCTATGCGTCGTCCGACAACGCGTACAACGGATCGGTGACCGGACAGATGTACGCCTGCTACCAGCAGGTTTGTGTGGACCCCGACGGCACGCCCGCGGCAACCAACAGCGACGGCACCCGCGGGCTGCGCGTGAGTGACATCACCGTGGCAGCGATGTCGAAGAACCTCCGGCCGATCGTCGACCAGATCCGGCTGGCCGCGCCGAACGCCAAGATCCGGTTCCTGACCTACCCGTCGGTGTTCGGCACCGGATCGGGCGTCGCCTGCTCCGGCGGGACCGGGTCCGCGGCGTGGGAATACACGACCGACGAAACGCAGTACCTGCAAGGATTGCTGAACACCCTGGCCGATACCCAGAGCATCGTGCTCGACCAGATCCGTACCGCGTTGGGTCTCACCACCGACCAGCTCAATGCAGTGGACCTGCGGACCGCGTCGGTCGACCATGGGGTCTGCCAGCCACTGAACAAACGCTGGATCGCCCAGCCCACCGGCGATACCTCTGCCGCCGGTATTCACCCCAACCTGTCGATGTTCGCACTCGAGGCACGAAAGGTCGGCGACTCGCTCTGATCGGCCCGGGGATGTCCAGGGTCGGTCAGCCCTGGGCATCCCTGTGACCGGCGGATCGAGCTCAGGCGACGCTGATGGCGGCGGGCTCGGCGAGGGCGAAGAGGCGGTCGAAAACCACGGCCCGGTCGAACTGCAAAGCGTACTCTCGTGCGCGTTGCTCGGCTGCCGACCGCTGCTCATCGGTCCAGTCGCAGACGACCTCGTCGAGCACGGTCCGCAGCGTCGCCGGGTCGTGCTGCGGCACCAATAGGGCGGTGTCACCAACCGCCTCGGGCACGCCGCCGGTCGCGCAGGTGATGACCGGCCCGCCGCCGGCGAGAGCCTTCTCGACCAGGGCGATCCCGAAGGTCTCAACGAATTCCGGCTGCTCGCGGGTCGGCAGCACGAACGCGGCGCTCCCGGCCATCAGCGCAGGCTTCTCTGCGTCGTCCACGTCGGTCAGCACCCGGACCCGGTCACCCAGGCCGGCTGCCGCCACCCGCGCGACCACCTCGGCTTCCTGCGGCCCGCGCCCGGCCAGGACCAGTTGCACCCGCTCGGCCGACCGGGACCCGGCGTACGCGTCCATGAGGTCGTCGATGCCCTTCGCCGAGGCGATCCGGGACAGGAACAGCACGTACCCGTCCCGCGAAAGGCCCCGCCGGGTGAGGGTTTCGGCAATGCTGTCCTCGGTGAGCGAGAGGTAGGACCAGGAGTCGACGGCCGGGTAGGAGATGGCGATCCGCTCGCGGCACTGCTGGGCGAACGTCGTACCGCGCATGCTGTCGAGGGTCTCCGCCGAGGCCACGATCAAGTCCCTCGTGTACTCGGACACCGCCACGCAATGGTCGGCCGCCAGGTAGACCGACAGGATGTGCGCGGCCGCCCCGAACCGGCCGGTGGCCACGCAGTCCCGCACCACGTTGGTGATGTCGGAGCCCACTGCCTCGGCAATCGTGACGACCCGTGCGGGCCCGATCCGGCGCGCCACCTGGACGGCCTCCTGTACGGCGATCGCATGCGGGCTGAGGTACAGCGACATTGCCACCGTCGGCACCCCGTCGCTGAACAGCTCGACCAGCCGCCCGATGAGACCGGACAGGTAGCGCCCGTCCGGAACCCGGTAGTCGCCAACGGGATCGGGCCGCTCCACGGTGATGCCAGGGCTGTACGGCAGCACGCCGTCGAGTGGCTTCAGCGGCAGCCCGGCCGCCTCCAGCGCATCCATCGGCCACGTCACGATCCGCACGTCGTCGAACCCGCGGGTGAGCGCCACCTCCGCGAGGCAGCGTGCCTCACCGGAGTGCCCGCAGATCACCGGGTCGGCGCGGACCACGATGACCAGCCGCCGGTTGGGTGTGGACGGAACGAATGTGTTGTCAGCGAGGTTCATGCCCACCTCCAGTGGTGTGCTTCAGGTCGGATGTGGATGGCGGCCGGATCTTGGTGCCCCAACCGGAGGGCTGAGGGCCGAGCTCGATGTGCAGGTTGCGGATGTGCCGCAGCTCCCGGCCGGAGATCCAAGGGCGTTCGAGTGTCTTGCCGTTCATCGTGACGGACTGGACGTAGGAGACCGGTCCGCCTGGCTCGACCGGCTCGAATCCGGTGGTAGTGATCGACAAGTCGTTCTCCGGCAGCTGGGTCGTGGACTCCGCCACGGCCGGCGCGCTCAGCAGGAACAGGTTCTGGCCGGCCACCGGGAACAGGCCCAGTGTCGCCCACACGTACCAGGCCGACAGCCCGCCGGAGTCGTCGTTGCCCGGCAACCCACCCCGGCCGGTGCCGAACTGGTTGGCGACGGTGGCATGCACCACCTCTGCGGTCCGGTGCGGCCGTCCCGCGTAGTGGTAGGACCACGGCGCCTCGTAGTCCGGTTCGTTGTTCAACCCCTCGAACCGGCACAGGCTGTATCCGGCGTCCATCTCCGCCACGCTCGGCGCCACACCCGGCTGAGTGACCGGCGCCGCGTCGTACCCGAAGAATCGGTCGAGCAGGCTCACGAACGCCTCGTCGCCGCCGGCGAGCGCGATCCGGGCGCGCATGTCGTGCAGCAGCCGGAACGAGTAGTTCCACCGGCCGCCCTCGTAGAACGTCGAGTCGCGCAGCAGGCCGGTGCCCGGGTCGTACGCCGCTTGCCAGCCTCGGGCCAGGTCGCGCATCTGCTGGGCCAGCGGCCGGTCGCGCACCTTGTTGGCGATGGCCGCGGTGCAGTGGTAGGCGTATGCCAGATCGAGGGTGTGGCTGATCGGGTGCGCCACACCATGCACCAGGTAATCCTCGCCGTACGTCCGGCGCAGGTCCATCTCCAGGTGCACCATGGCCCAGTCCCAGTCGACACCGGGCAGATCCAGTTGACACAGGTCGGCGAAGAAGGTGTGCGCGAGGGCGCTGCCCTGCCGGGAGAACCGATCGGCGCCCTTCGCCATCCGGTAGCCGATCGGCAGGTTGCCCTCCTGCTCGGCGATCGACAGCAGCGCGCTGGCCAGCGCGACCGAACGCTGCGGGAACAGCGTGTTCATCAGCGGCAACTGGGTGCGGTAGATGTCCCACATCGTGCAGATGTCGAACGCGTACGGGCCTTCGGTCGTCCACGACGGGCTCTCGTCCGTGGCGAAGCACGGCTTCACCATCGAGTGGTAGAGCGCGGTGCCGAAGACCGTCGCCTGGTCGTCGGACTCGGTCTTGATCGCCACCTTGCCGAGGTGGTCCCGCCAGGTGGCCGCCGTGTCGTCGCGCCGTCCGGTGAACGTGACCTGGGCGCGGCCGACGTCCGTGTGCAGGTTCTCGCGCGCCTTCTCACAGCCGCGGAGAGAGAAACCCAGCCGCACCTCGACGGTCTGCTCGGCGCGCGAGGGACCCATGAACATCAGGCCGAACGGCCGCAGCGTGGTCGGCCGGATGTAGTCGAAGTCGAGGCGGGTGCCGCCGGGCATCAGGCGCCGGTCGTACCACAGCAGTTGCCGCCAGCCGGGGGCGTCGACCTCCAGATGTACGGCGAGCGGCACGCCTTCGACGTGGATCTCGCCTTGAGCCACTCCAGGCTCCAGCATCGCCAGGTGCGCCTTCAGCGGCACGGTCCGACTGTGCGGGATGGCCAGGCCGCCGGTCGAGGCATCGATGACGATCCGGGCGGCGTCGTTCGCCGGGAAGGTGTACCGGTGGACGGCCGATTTGGGGCCGACCGTGATCTCGCAGCGGATCCCCGAGCTCAGTGTCGCGGCGTAGTAGCCGGGCTCGGCGACCTCGTCCAACAGATCCCAGGTGGTGCCCAGGTCGTCGAGCGGGCCGAGCATCGGCGTGACTCGGAAGTAGTTGTAGTACTTCCGGATCGCGCCCGTACCGGACTGCTGGAAGTGGGTGAAGCCGGAGGCGACCGGTCGGTCGTACAGCAGGTTGGGCACGCCCTCGGTGTTGAAGTCGTACAGCCCGTAACCGGTCGGGTAGGCGCCCGAGTACGGGCAGGCCGACACCATCCCGAAGGGGTGCATGGCGCCCGGGTGCGTGTTGCCGACCTGCGGCTTGGGCCACCACCAGGTCGCGGCCAGGCCCTGAGGTGTGGGCAGGTCGGTGGCGCCGGTCCCGATGAACGGGTCGACGTGCTCGTACATCGGCTCACCCCCCGCGCGGCTGACGTGGACTCTCAACGTAAGAAGCGCATGTTTCAGTCGCGTGACCGAAGGAAACGCGCAGGTTACGACCGGGCGTCCGACAGGATGTGGTGGTGAGTATCAAACAGCAGGTCATCGAGTTGGTCGAGAAGTACGGCGACGTCGCGGCGCCGATCGTGTCGTTGGGTGATCCGGTGTTGCGCCAGGTCGCGGTGCCGTTCGACGGGCAGGTGGACGACGACGTACTGGGCTCGTTCGTCGAGTTGATGCGGCGAACGATGCTGGCGGCGCCCGGTGTGGGATTGGCCGCGCCGCAGATCGGCGTGCCGCTGCAGATCGCCGTACTGGAGGATCCCGCGTCGCTGCCCGAGGAGATCGCCGAGGCGCGCGAGCGGTATCCGCTGGAGTTCTTCGCGGCGATCAATCCCGACTACAGCCCGACCGGTGACGCGCGCCGCGGGTTCTACGAGGGATGCCTCAGCATGCCCGGATACACGGGTGTGGTGAACCGGTACGCCGCTGTCGAGGCGACGTACACGGATCTCACCGGGGCCGTGCACCGTACGACGTTCACCGGCTGGCAGGCGCGGATCGTGCAGCACGAGACCGACCACCTCCGCGGCGAGGTCTACGTCGACAAACTCGAGAGCCGCTCCCTGTCCACCGTCGACACCTTCGTAGCGAACTGGAACGACCCCATCCCGACCCGGGCAGCCGAAGCAATGAATTTCCCCTTGAACTGACTGTCAGAGCGGTTTTGTACAGGAAGTTCTACGTGAGATCGGTGGCGAGGATTCGGCTGATGTTGCGTTCGGCGAGGGCGGTGATGGTGACGAAGGGGTTCACGCCGAGGGAACCGGGGATGAGGGAGCCGTCGGTGATGTAGAGGCCGGGGTGGTTGCGGACTCGGCCGTAGGGGTCGGTGGCTTGGCCGAGGAGGCAGCCGCCGAGTGGGTGGTAGCAGAAGTCGGCGGCGAAGGCGCGGTTGCCGGTGAAGAGGTCGCGGCGGTACGTCGTCCCGACCGCTGTGTTGATGCGGTCGAAGAGAACCTGCGCCGAGCGGATCGATGGTGTGCTCTGATCCGCGCCCCATTGCAGGTCGGCGCGGTCGGTTGAGTGGTTGTAGGTGAAGTGTCCGCGCTCGGGGTTGACAGTGATCGCGAGGTAGAGACTTGCCCAGGTCTCGATGCCGACCGGGAGTGGAGCGATCTCCGCGAAGGCCGGGTGGACCGGGTCGTTCCAGTTGTCGATCGCGAGCGTCGGGATGGTGGACTGCAGCGGACCGGTCGGATCCCAGAGGTGATTGGCGCGGGCGGTCATCACGTTGCCGTTGGTGCCCCAGCCGGTGCCGATCGCGGCAGGCAGGTCGGGCAGCGTCCCGGTTTCCCTTGCCCGCAGCAACAATTCGGTGGTGCCGACGCTGCCGGCGCCGAGGAACAGGTGCCGACAGGCGAGCTCGCTACGGCGGATGACCTTGCCAAAGGCATCGATCTGCTCGAGCCCGACCAGATAACCGTTGCCCTGTCGGTGGATCGTCGTCACCCGGGTGAGGGTGCGGATGGTGACGTTGCCGGTGCCGAGCGCGTCGGCGAGGTAGGTCTTGTCGAGCGACTGCTTCCCGTGGTTGTTCCCGTAGATCACCTCACCGGCCAACGCGGATCGCGGTACCTGCTTGCGTTCCTCCTGCTCCAGATAGTCGAACGAATACACATTCGGTACGACGGCCGTCCGCAAGCCGGCCTGCTGCGCATGCCGTCGCGACACCCGGGCATAGCGGTAGACCGGGGTCTGCTCCAGATACCGCGGGTCGATCGAGTTCACGCCGAGCATCCGCCGCGCCAGCGGGAAGTACCGGCGGTACATCGCGTCCGCGTCGACCTGCGGCAGCACCTTCTCGAAGTACGCGCGCTGCGGGGTCGGCGCCATTCCGCCGTTCACGAGGGATCCGCCGCCGACTCCGCGACCGACGTACACGCCCATGTTCGGGTAGTCGATCCGGTCGAGCACTCCGGCGTACGGCGTACCTATGTCGCGGTTGACCACGTCCAGCCAGAGGAACGTGTCGAGCGGGGCCTCGGTCCGGCGGTGGAACCACATCGACCGGCGATCCGGGTTCAAGGTCGAGCAGAACACCTTGCCGTCCGGGCCAGGTGTGTTCCACAGCTGGCCTTGCTCGATCATCGTGGTTTTGATGCCGGCCGCGCCGAGCCGCAGAGCGGTGACGGCGGATCCGTAGCCGGTGCCGACGACGAGGGCGGGGACGTAGGGAGCAGCGTACGCCGGGCCGATCCGGGTGAGGCCGGTGGCGGCAGCGGCCGTGAGGGCGGTCAGGCCGGCGAACCGGCGACGAGTCATTGCGGACGGGGCGGTCTCGGAAGTCACCTGACGCACCGTAGTTCATTCGTCGGCTGAGAGTAATTGCTCCGGCATGTCGTCCCTTCGCCGGATACTTTGACCGGCATGGACAAGCGCTTTCTTGGTCGGACCGGTCTGGAAGTCAGCGAGCTGTGCCTCGGCGCGATGACGTTCGGGAGCGAGACCGACGAGCCGACCGCTCACCAGCTCCTGGACGAGTTCGTCGCCGCGGGCGGCACGATGATCGATACCGCCGACACCTACCACGCCGGCCGCTCCGAGGAGATTCTCGGCAGCTGGCTGAAGAACCAGAATCGCGACGAGCTGGTGATCGCGACCAAGGTGTACGGCGAAGCAGGACCTGGACTCCCGGTCCGTGGTGCTGGGCGCAAGCACATCCTGGCCGGGGTCGAGGCGAGCCTGCGCCGGTTGCAGACCGACTTCATCGACCTGTACCAGATCCATGTGTTCGACGACGCGACTCCGCTGGAGGAGACGCTGACCACGCTCGACGCTCTCGTCAGCAGCGGGAAGGTCCGGTTCATCGGGGCCAGCAACCTGACTGGATGGCAGCTGCAGAAGGCGATCGACCTGTCCCGGCATCGTGAACTCGAGCCGTACGTGTGTCTGCAGCCGCTCTACAACCTGCTCGACCGTGACGCCGAGCTCGACCTGATTCCGGTCAGCCAGAACGAGGGCGTCGGTGTGATCGCGTGGAGTCCCCTGGCCGGTGGCTGGCTGACCGGTAAGTACAGCAAGGACCAGGGCGGTCCGCCGGCCGGCTCTCGTTCCAATCAGGCCGACTGGGACGCCCACGACAACGACCGCACCTGGCGAGTTCTGAATGCCGTCCGGTGGATCGCGGACGAGGTCGGTAAGACGCCCGCTCAGGTCGCGCTGCGCTGGGTCATGCAGCGACCAGGGGTGACCGCACCGATCATCGGCGTACGGACGCCGTCGCAGCTCGCCGACAACCTCGGTGCCACCGGCTGGACCCTGGACGATGACCAGATGCGCCGGTTGACCGAGGCGGGCGACGGTCCGCTGCCGTATCCGCACAACATCCTGGCCCTACCGCAGTTCAAGCGGCGGCGTTGACGGAGAGCGACCGGGGGGTAGCGGAAGGTTGAAATTCTGCAGTCATGCAAGATTTCGTCGTTAATAGTTTGCAGTGCGTGCAAGAACCTGCCTAGCCTGGTCGGGTGAGACAGGGGGAGGGTGGGCTGCGGGAGCGGAAGAAGCGCGAGACGCGGACGGCGTTGGCCGATGCCGCGTTGCGCCTGGCGCTGGCGAAAGGGCCGGACCAGGTCACGATCGAGGAGATCGCCGAAGCGGCGGACGTCTCGGTGCGGACCTTCTTCAACTACTTCCCGCACAAGGAGCACGCGATCCTCGGGCGCAACCCCGAGCACCTCGAGCGCGCGCTGGAGCGGATGCGAACGGCGCCGCCCGAGGTGTCGCCGCTGACCATCATGTGGCAGATCGTCAGCGACGTTCTGCGTGATCTCGAGGACGAGGGCGAGCTGTCGCGGCGTGGCGAGCTGATCATGTCCTCGCCCAGCCTGCTGTACCACCTGATGATGTCGAGCTTCGACGACGAGCGGCAGCTCACCGCCGCACTGGCCGCACGGATGGGTGAGCCTGCGTCTTCCGTCCGCCTGGCGCTGATCGTGAGCACGGCCGGCGCCGCCTGCCGGGTGGCGATGGAAGCCCGCAAGACCTCCGAGCGGCCGGTCCGCGACCTCGTCGACGAAAGCTTCCAAATACTTGCTCAAGGCATCGATCCCGCCTTCGAGCCCGCTGATCAGAAAGGTGACTCATGACGACGACCTCTTCACCCACGCCGGAATCGGCCGCGGGTGAGGTCATTTCCACCACGCTCACACCCCGGCAGACGATCCAGGCCATCTCCGGCCTGATGATGGGTCTGTTCGTCGCGATCCTCGCGGGCACGGTGGTCTCGACCGCGCTGCCCCGGATCATCCACGACCTCGGCGCGAGTCAGTCGTCGTACACGTGGGTCGTCACGCTCGAGCTGCTGACGATGACGGCCACGGTGCCGTTGTGGGGCAAGCTCGCCGACCTCTACAACAACAAGCTGCTCGTGCAGCTCTCGCTCAGCTTCTTCGTGGTCGGCTCGCTGGTGGCAGGGTTCGCCCCGAACATCGAGGTCCTGCTGGGCAGCCGGGTCCTGCAGGGTCTGGGCGGTGGTGGCCTGACCGCGCTGGTCCAGATCGTGATGGCGGCGATCATCCCGCCGCGCGAGCTCGGCCGGTACTCGGGGATCTTCGGCGCGGTCTTCGCCTCGGCGACCGTCGGTGGACCGCTACTCGGCGGATTCCTGGTCGACTCGCCGCTGGGGTGGCGGGCGTGCTTCCTGGTCGGCGTGCCGTTCGTGCTGGCCGCGATCGTGCTGCTGCAGCGGACCTTGAAGCTGCCGACCGTACGACGAGAGGTGAAGATCGACTGGTGGGGCGCCTTCTTCATAACCGCTGGTGTCAGCACGTTGCTGGTCTGGTCGTCGTTCGCCGGCAACAAGTTCGAGTGGGCGTCGGCGTGGAGCTTCGTGCTGGTCGCGGTGGCGCTGGCGTTGCTGGTGGCGGCCGTGCTGGTCGAGCGCAAGCACCCGGAGCCGATCATCCCGATGGACCTGTTCCGCAACCGTACGGTCACCCTCGCGATCGTCGCGAGCGCGTTGGTCGGTGTCGCGATGTTCGGCGGCTCGGTGTTCCTCGCGCAGTACTTCCAGATCGCTCAGGGGTACTCGCCGACCAAGGCCGGGCTGATGAGCCTGCCGCTGATCCTGGGCATGATGATCGCGTCCACGGTCGCGGGTGGGCTGATCACGAAGTACGGCAAGTGGAAGATCTACCTGGTCATCGGGAGCGTGTTGCTGCCGATCGGGTTGGCGCTGTTCGGCACGATCGACGCGCACACCTCGAAGTACATGCTGTGGGGCTTCATGCTCGTCCTCGGCGTCGGTATCGGCCTGGTGATGCAGAACCTGGTGCTCGCCGCGCAGAACGACGTACCGGCCAAGGAACTGGGGGCGGCCACCTCCGCGGTGAGCTTCTTCCGGAGCATGGGCGGCACGATCGGCGTCAGCGTGCTGGGCGCGATCCTGGCGAACAAGGTCACCGAGACGCTGAACCCGGGCGGTGCGTCGTCCGGCGGCAGCAGCGCAGTGCCGAACATCGCGGAGCTGCCGGAGCAGGCGCGGGCGGTGGTCGAGAACGCGTACGGCGCGGCGACCGCGGACCTGTTCATGATGTCGGTGCCGTTCGCGGTGCTGGCGTTGGTCGCGGTGCTCTTCATCAAGGAGAAGGCGCTGCTGACGACCTCCGGGGCCGAGCGCCGCGCGAGTGAGGAAGCGGTCCAGGACGAGGCCTGAGGGCAGGGCTGGCAAGCTGGGTGCATGATCGTTGCATTCAGCATCAGCCCGTCCGGCGGCGACGAGACCGGAGGCGTGAGCGAAGCGGTGGCCGAGGCCGTCCGCGTCGTTCGCGCCTCTGGTCTTCCCAATGAGACCAACGCCATGTTCACCAACGTCGAGGGCGAGTGGGACGAGGTGATGGCGGTGGTCAAACAGGCCGTCGACGCGGTCGCCGCCGTCTCGCCTCGGGTCAGCCTGGTGCTCAAGGCCGACATCCGGCCCGGCTTCACCGGTCAGCTCACTGCCAAGGTGGACCGGATCGAGCAGGCCCTGTCCGAATAGCCCAGTCGCGGCACGCGCGGAGGACCTCTACACACGCGTCCCCCTCGGCCGGCAGATCCACATCCCGAAGCTCGGGAATCGGCCGGCTGAGGTGCGCGAGACCGGGCTGTTGGGTGGCGTTCCGACCGAAGACGGCCGCACCTGAACGGCCGAAGCCGACCAGCACGCTGTTGTGCGGGAACCGCGCGAGGTTGAGCAGGTGAGGGTCGTCTGCGGCGGCGCTCATCACCTCCGCAGGCGCTGCTCGTAAAGCGGCCAGCAGAGTTTGATCGACGGTCGTGCCAGGTCGCCAGTCCTCCGGCAACAGGTGCGAGCGTTCGACCGCTACTGCGACCGGCACTTGCGTGAGCAGCTCCCACAGCAGGCTCCAGCGCTCACGCGCGGCCAGGCCCTGACTCAGCTCGATGAACTGCTCTCCTCGCAACAGATCCGCGAACTCGCCGTCGTGCTCCGCGAGTCGGCGCAACACCTCGAAGAACCCGCCGTCGATCGCCGCCGTCCGGAGCCGAGCCCGCGCGTCGCTGTCACCGGCCGCGTACGCCGCCATCGCCGCGGACCCATAGGGATCGGCCGAGCGATAACGCCCGTACTGGCCGGTGAGCAGCCAGAACGCGGGCCGTCGCGCGGAATCCGACGGCGTCAGCTGTTGCTCCCGGCAGAAGCTCGCGAGAGCCGGGACGAACTCGGCCAGCTCGCACACCTCGTCGATGACACCTGGATCGTCGGCCGCCAGGATCTTGCGCCGGGCGATGTCGGCGATGGGGTGATCGTGCAACGAGGCGGCCACCGCGACGATTCGGCGCATGGTCGGCGTCAACACGTCGGCTGCCGGATACCGGACGAGCTCGGCCAGATCCCGGGCGAGGTCGTCCGGATGCGTCGTGGGGCCGGCCAGCACCCGGAGGGCAGCAAGGTCGCCACGCCGCGCTGCCTGCTGAACGAACTCCGACGCCTTCGTGCTCCGGCGCTTGAGGAACCACGGGAGGAACCAGCGGCGGGCGAGCTTGGCTCGTCGCAGCAGCTTGCGCGCATCCGGTTCGCTCTCGGTCCCCCGCACATTTCTAGTGTGACGCGTTCAACGCCTGTACGACGGCCTCGTAGCGATTCTCGCGTTCGGCATCGCGCAGGAAGCGGACCCGGTTGACCAGGATCTCCTCGGCCTCCGGCTGCTGCTGGAACAGGCCGACCGACTCGTCCAGGTACTCGTCCAGCGGCATCCACTCCGGGTCCGGCGTACCCATCAGCTCGGTCTGGACGGCAGGCGGGACCAGCTCGATCACCTGGAGATCGGTGTCGGCGAGCTGGATCCGCAGGCTCTGCGTGTAGCTGTGGATCGCGGCCTTGGTGGCGTTGTAGGTCGGAGTGACCGCGAGCGGTACGAACGCGAGCCCTGACGAGACCGTGACCACCACCGGGTCGGCCTTGGTCAGCAGGTACGGCGTGAAGGTGTTGATGGTCCGGATCGTGCCGAGCAGGTTGATGGTGATCGTCTCTTCGCTCGTGGCCAGATGCGCGGGGTCGTGGAGATCCTCGAGCCGCATGATCCCGGCCATCGTGACGACCACGTTGAGCTCCGGGTGCTGAGTGGTGACCGTCTCGAAGGCGGCAGCGATCGAGGCCGGGTCGGCGACGTCGAGCACGATGCCCTCGATACCGTCCTCGGCGGCGATCTGGTCGAGCAGGTCCTTGCGGCGGCCGCTGATGATCACGGTGTTGCCGAGGTCGCGGAACTTGCGGGCGAGTCCGAGGCCGATACCCGACGTACCGCCGGTGAAGAAGATGGTGTTTCCCGTTGTTCTCATGGCTCCAGCCTGTGATCGGATGCCGACGGCAACCAGGCTCGGTTCAGCCTCTGCTCGGCAAGCAGTGGATAACTGGCGAGAGTTCGCGACACTGGATGGATGGAGTACTCCGACCTGTCCGATTTCCTGCGCAAACGACGCGAAGCCCTGCAACCCGAGGACGTCGGGATGCCGCGCGGCCGGCGTCGTCGTACGCCCGGACTCCGGCGTGAGGAGGTCGCGGCACTGGCGTCGATGTCGACGGACTACTACAGCCGCCTCGAAGGTGGCCGAGGGCCGCAACCGTCGGTCGACATGCTGGGCGCGATCGCCCGCGCGCTTCGGCTGACGATGGAGGAGCGCGACCACCTGTTCGTGCTGGCCGGACACGGTACGCCGCCGCGCACGACGCGCGCGTGTCACGTCGACCCCGGGATGCTGCGGATCCTGGACCGGCTGCAGGACACCCCCGCGATGCTGCTGAACCGGTGCGGCGAGACGCTCGCCCAGACGCCTGCGAACATCGCGTTGATGGGGGAGTTGACGAACTACGAGGGGTTGGAGCGGAGCGAGGTCTACCGCTGGTTCGCCCACCCCGAGCAGCGGGGTCTCTACCGCGAGCCCGACCGATCCACGCACAGCCGGATGCTGGTCTCGATGCTGCGGGCAGTCGTGACGGCCGACGGGCCGAAGTCGTACGCCGCCGGACTGAAGCGGGCAGTGGAGAAGGTGAGCCCGGAGTTCGTGGAGCTGTGGGACGCGCACGAGATCGGGGTGACCCACAGCCGGACCAAGCACTTCGACCATCCAGTGGTCGGCGAGCTCGATCTGTACTGCGAGGTGATCGACAACCGCGACCAGCAGCAGACGCTCGTGGTCTTCACCGCGGAGCCCGGTAGCGAAAGTGCGGACAAACTGCGGTTGCTGGAGGTTGTGGGGAGTCAGGCGCTGAACTCTGGACAGGACTTTGATCCAGAGTTAATTTAAGTCCTGAAATTTCATAATTCGCCGCGTCGACATCCGTTTCCGACTCTCATCATCCGTTTTCCGGAAAGGGCCGCCCCCATGCTTTCCGATCGCTTTCGCCTGCCCGCGTTCCTGTTGGCCCTCCTGCTGCTGGTCGCCGGCTTGACCACCAGTACGACGCCCGCGACCGCTCAAGTTCAAGCGAACTTCAATGTGCTCGCGTTCTACAGCGGCACGTGGGACGCCGCCCACATCGACTTCGAGAAGGAAGCGAACCAGCGGTTCCCGCAGTTCGGTGCGCAGAACGGCTTCAACTACACCGCGACCAACAACTGGGACCAACTCAACAATCTGAGTGCTTCGCAGTACCAGGTGGTGATGTTCCTCGACGACTCGCCGCACAGCGACGCGCAGCGGAACGGGTTCCAGAACTACATGAACAACGGTGGTGCCTTCTTCGGCTTCCACGTGTCAGCCTACAACGACGCGAGTGGCGGCTGGCCGTGGTTCAACAACACGCTGCTCGGCACCGGCCGGTTCGTGTCGAACACCTGGGGTCCGTCCGCGGTCACGCTGCGGACCGAGAACCGTACGCACCCGGCGCTGGTGAACACGGGCGCGACGTTCCAGTCGTCGGTGAGTGAGTGGTACAGCTGGCAGAACGACCTGCGGCAGAACCCCAACATCCAGGTCCTGGCCTCGATCGATCCGTCGAGCTTCCCGGTCGGCAACCAGCAGGGCAACATCTGGACGTCCGGCTACTACCCGATCATCTGGACCAACAAGAACTACAAGATGATCTACGCGAACTTCGGCCACAACGCGATGAACTACGACACCAACACCCGCCTGTCGTCGACGTTCGACAGCCCCGCGCAGAACCAGTTCATGATGGACGCGCTCAAGTGGCTCGGTGGCGCCGGTACGACGCCGCCGGTGGACCAGCCGTCGCCCACGGCCTGGTACTCGGTCGCGAACAAGGCCAACGGCAAATGTGTCGACGCCCGGGCCGCCGGCACCGCGAACGGGACCGTGATCCAGCAGTACACCTGCAATGCCTCGCAGGCACAGCAGTTCCAGTTCCAGCCGACGTCCGGTGGATTCACTCGCGCGAACAACCGCAACGACGCAACCAAGGTGATCGACGTGACCGGAGTGTCCGCCGCCGACAACGCCGGCTTGCAGCTGTGGACGTACAGCAACGGCAACAACCAGCAGTGGCAGGCGGTCTCCGAAGGCAGCGGCTACTTCCACTTCGTCAGCCGTTTCAGCTCCAAGTGCCTGACCGTGCCCGGCGGATCCACCGCCGACAGCACCCAAATCGTCCAACTCACCTGCAACGGCGGCACGGCCCAGTCCTTCAAGCTGACCGCCGCCTGACTGCTGCCTGAGCATGGGTGGCGGCTGACCATGGGTTAGGTTCACGCGCATGAGAATCCTGCGTGTGGCCGCTATGGCGGCAGGAGGTCTGCTGTTGATGTCTCAGCTCGTCCCCGCCCAGGCGAGCGGAGGACCGTCGTACCGCTGGAAGGTAACGCCGACCGGGAGTACGTCGCAGTTCCGCGGCTTGGCCGCGGTCAGTAAGGACGTTGCTTGGATCGGAGGGTCCGCAGGGCAGGTGCTGCGGACCCTCGACGGCGGGAAGCACTGGCAGAACGTCAGCCCGCCGGGCGCGGACGCTCTGGAGTTCCGCGATGTCGAGGCGTTCGACGCGAAGCGAGCGGTGGTGCTGTCGATTGGGACGGGCGAGGACTCGCGGATCTACCGGACCGTCGACGGCGGTAAGTCGTGGACGGAGACGTTCCGGAACACCGAGGCCAAGGCGTTCTACGACTGCTTCGCCTTCAACGACGCCAGGCATGGGCTGGCCTTGAGCGATCCGGTCAACGGAAAGTTCCGGATCGCGGCGACGTCGGACGGTGGCAGGACGTGGAAGGTGCAGCCGACTGCGGGGATGCCGGCCGCGTTGACCGACGAGTTCGCCTTCGCGGCGAGCGGGACCTGCTTGGTCGCCGGTCCGGGCCGGACGGCATGGTTCGCCTCCGGTGGCGGCGATCGGCCGCGGGTGTTCCGGACCGTCGACGGCGGCCGGCACTGGAAGGTCACGGACTCCCCGATGGCCAGCGGTGCGGCTGCGGGGATCTTCAGCCTCGCGTTCCGCGGTGGGCTGTTCGGAGTCGCGGTCGGCGGTGACTTCGAGAAGCCGACCGAGGCGGTCAAGGCAGCCTCGGTCACGTACGACGGCGGCCGCAGCTGGAAGCTGGTCCCGGCGGCTCACGCGCCGAAGGGGTACCGCAGCGGATCGCACTTCGTCCCGTGGTCGCTGTCGACCGTCATCGCGGTCGGTCCGTCGGGGAGTGACGTGAGCTTCGACGGGGGCCGGAGCTGGAAGCAGTTCTACGACGGCAGTTTCGACAGTGTCGAATGCGCCGGCCACGGGTCGCAGGCGGGATGCTGGGCTTCCGGGGCGAAGGGCGCCGTCGCACGTCTCGTGCACTGACATTCAGTCCGGCGACACTCGGTCGTTGTCCGAGTGTCGCCGGATTTCCGAGAGGATGTGGGCATGCGGAGACTGCTGATCGTGGTGGTGGGGTTACTGATGGTCGTACCAGGTGTGGCCGCGGCACAGCCTGACGGCGAGAAGCCGGGACGGGCGCTGACGGTGATGACGTACAACATCCACCACGGTGCCGGGATCGATGGAGTCCTCGATCTCGAGCGGATCGCCGTACTGATCGAGAAGTCCGGCGCAGACGTGGTCGGGCTGCAGGAGGTCGACCGGCACTGGGACGTGCGGAGCAACTGGGAGGACCAGTCGGCCTGGTTCGCCCAGCGACTCAAGATGCACTACGCGTACGCCGCCAACCTCGACCTCCCACCCCTGAACCCGGGCGAGCCGCGTCGCCAGTACGGGACGGCGATCCTGTCGAAGTACCCCATCAAACACTTCACCAACACGCTGCTTCCGCTGTACCCGACCGGCGAGCAGCGCGGCCTGGCGGTGGCTTCGCTGAAGGTGCGAGGCGCCGATCTACGTTTCGCGAACACCCACCTGACCAGCAACAACAACGCCGAACGCCTGGAACAGGCCCAGAAGGTAGTCGAGCTGCTCGGCACATCGAAGACCCCGACCCTCCTGGTCGGCGACCTGAACGCGGTGGCGACCGCGCCCGAGATCAAGACCCTGACCGCGGTCCTAGCCGACACCTGGCCCGAGGTAGGCGTGGGCCTCGGCAACACCATCGAGGCCGACAACCCCACCAAGCGCATTGACTTCCAACTCCACAGCCCCCAACTCCACCCAACCTCAGCCACAGTCCCAGTAACCCCAGCCTCCGACCACCTCCCAGTAGTAGCGGCGTTCACCCTGCACTAACCACCACGGACACGCTCCGCGGCGACTGACTCTCGCCGCCTTCGGCGGGCGAGCAGGCTGCTCGTCCCCCGCCCGACCTGGTTGACGCACAGGTTCTGATGAGCACAATCGGACCCCGCTCCGCGGCAGCTGCCTGTCGCCGCCTCCGGCGGCTACGCGGATTGCGTTCATCTGGTGTGCGCGACGGGATGTGATGTCGGGCGTGCTGCGGTCACCGCTGCGCGGCGGTTGTGTGTTGCCGCCTTCGGCGGGTGCGCGGATTGCGGGTAGGCGTTCGGCTGGTGTGCGCGACGGGCTGTGATGTCGGGGATGCAACGGTCACCGCTGCGCGGCGGCTGTGTGTTGCCGCCTTCGGCGGGTGCGCAGATTGCGGGTAGGCGTTCGGCTGGTGCGCGACCGGCTGTGATGTCGGGGATGCTGTCGGCAACGGTCACCGCTTCGCGGCGGCTGACTTGTTGCCGCCTTCGGCGGGTCCGCGGGTCGATGTCATCGCGCTGCTGCGGTTGGCGCGGGAGATGTGGTGGGGCTGCAAGAGCTGGACTGTGGTTAGGTCTGGCCCTGCAGAGAGACTGTGGTTCGCGGTCTCCGCTGCGTGATGGTGCTGGTCGCGGTGGTGTGCGTCAAGGGCGCCTTCGGCGTCGCTGCGCGATCTTCGACCCTTGACCCACACCGCCGCGACCAGGGAAGGACGCAGCTACGCGGATCCCGCGGGGAGTTGTGAGCCAGGTGATGTGGATCCGGTTGGTCGGCGTGGATCCGGGCTGGTCTGGTTCGGTGCGATCTGGTGCAGCGGCCGGTGCACTGGCAGATCCAGACCCACCGGCCCGCAACAGCCGGGGCGGGGAGGATCTCTTCCCGTATCGGGCACAAAATCTAACCCAACCTCCACCCCGCACGGACAATCCCGCCACCCGGACAAACCCGGCCACATCCCGACATCCACCCCTCCCCTGGGCCACCATCTCGAGGGTTCTCCCATGAAATGGCCGGTTCGCCGGTGAAATCCCGGTGGGGGAACGGACAAACTCGCGGGAGAACCCACGAGATGGACACCGCCCGGCTGGGGCAACCCCACCACGTCATCGGCCGACCGAGCCGAGGTTTGGCCGGCGGCATCCCGGACCGCCATCCCACCACGATCCATCACCGTGAACACTCCGGTACCTCATCCACACCGGCCCGTCACCGCAGCCCACCTGTGTGAACGCCGGCGCCCCACCAGACCCGGCTCGTCAGCCTCACCACAGTCCACCACCCTGAACACGGCGGCGCCCACCTGGATCGGCCCGTCAGCCTGACGGCGTTCACCGCCGTGGTCACGTCCGATGTGCGACCACTCGGGTGAGCGGCTCCGGGATAGCTGCGGTCTTTCCTGGTCGGGGTGGTGTGGGTCAAGGGTCGAAGATCGCGCAGCGACGCCGAAGGCGCCCTTGAGGCACGCCGCGCCGACTGGCACGATCACGCAGCCCGGAGACCGCGACACCACAGTCCCTCCGGAGGGCCGGGCCGCAGCACAGTGGTTCTGCGCACACCAGTTGAGCGGCGGATCGGCGATCCGCGCCCCGCCGGAGGCGGCAATCGGACAGCCGCCGCGAAGCGGTGTCCGATGGACCGCGACACCACAGTCCCTCCGGAGGGCCGGGCCGCAGCACAGTGGTTCTGCGCACACCAGTTGAGCGGCGGATCGGCGATCCGCGCCCCGCCG